>CAYTNQ010000056.1:0-24508 GCA_964439175.1 uncultured Anaerolineales bacterium
GACTGGACAGCGTCTGAACCTAATCCCCAAGTCGGGTCGCTGGCGCGAGACAGGGCTCTCCCCCCTCCCAACCTCCCCCCGCTGGGGGGAGGAGCCAAGCTTCCCTCCCCGCGGGGGGGACTGAGGGGGGGAGAGGTTCGCCAGTCCCCAAGGACCTACCCATGAAAGCGCCCCCCTCTCCCATTTTGGAGAGAGGGCCAGGGGGTGAGGGCGGGGATGAGAGCTTGCTACACGCCGGCCTGACATCGGCGAGCTGAAATATCGTGCGGATTCAAGGAGGTGCCATATATGGCTGTAGTCACCGCGACAGTCGAAGAGACTTCTTCCTCGAACCGGCCGGGAATACTCCGCAAAAGCCTCTACCTCCTCCTCGTTTTTATCGTCGCCTTCATTCTATACAAAGGGCTCTACAATCCCAGGCATCCAGAATACAACCTGTGGTGGCAACTGGGCACGGGCTGGTTGTTGCTGGGTGGGCTGGTATTCGTTCTCTTCTTGCTGCACCCCGATCATCGCAGGTTTGGCCTGTTCCTCTTCCTCAACCTGGTGCTGGCCATCGTCATCAGCACTTTCATCCAGGGGCAATTGACCGGCAACGCGAGGATCGTGCGCGCTGTCCGGGATAGCGCCCTCTTAGACTTCTTCCTGGGAGGGTTTGTCGAGGGCATCTTCTGGTCTATTGTTATGGGAGTGATTGGGGCGCTGTTGGTGACCGGCCTGCCTCTCTTCACCGTTGCCTACGCCAGTGCGGTTTACGTGCTGGCGCTGCACGAAATCGAGGGCGTGAGCCGCCGGGATGCGCTGCGCTACGTGGTCACGCTGATCCTGGGCATCAACCTGCCCTTTATGGTGGTCGAAAATGGCCAGGCGTTGGTGACTAAAAAAGCGGGCAGGATCAACGTCATTGGCGGGCCGGGCGAGTTGATCATCAAGCAAGGCAACGTGGTGGTACTGGAATATGGGGGCAAAATCAGCCGGATTGTGAACGCCGGCGTCGTCAAGCTCCGGCGTAAGGAAATGATCCGGAACATCTTCGTCTTGGGCCCCCAGTCCAAATCCAAAGTGATAGAGCATGTTCTGACCAAAGATCGTATCCCGCTAACCATCACCTTGGTTATGAAGGTCCAGATCGAGCCGGCGGCTGAAGTCGAAAAGCGTCCTGAAAGCCGCATCGCCCCGGACGGCGAGGCGCTGACGAAGAAGCTGGACGATGGCCTGTACCAGGTGTACGAGGGAACGATCCGTAAAGCGGCTTTGATGTCCCAGTCTACCTCCTTCGCCCAGCGTTACATTGAGAAGTGTGAAGGGGAGACCTGCCGCGACGTGGAAGAGACGACCTGGCAGAAGGTTGCCGGGAGTTTGCCTGAAGGCGAATTACGCGACCACATCATGAGCCATCGTTTTGACGAGCTATTTGAGCTGGTGGACAGCGCGCCCGGGGAGAAGCCGGAGATTCGGGTTGATAAGCGCAAGATCTACGAGATTGAGCAGGCGATCTTGGCGCAAATAAGACCCACCAAAATCAAGGTGTTGGGGGTGCGGGTGCGTGCCGTGGATATTGGAAGGATTGAGTTTCGACCGGAAGCTGAACAGTTGTTGCTAAAGCGCTGGGGAGCGCCGTGGGCACAACAAATCGGGCTCATTGAGGCAGAGACGAAAGGGCAAGGAGATTTGCAAGCCAAAATGCTTGCAGCGCAAGCTGCCCTGGAAGCAAAAAGACTTGGAGCACAAGGTGATCTGGAGATAACAAGGCTAAAAGCGCAAGGCGACCTCAAAATTTCAGAATTGGAAGCTCAAGCCATTGTTACTCGGGCGAGAGCAAAGGCTCAGGCAAGGATGCTGGAAGGTCAGGGTGAAGGGGAAGCGCGCGCTGCATTCTTCCGGGAAGTTCTACGAGAAGTGAGAAAGGAGGCAGTGCTGAGGAATGATGAAGTCATCCGCGCTGTTCTCAAGCAATTGATCAGCACAATGGTCTCTGTGCAAGACTTAGAAACGTTTGTTAAGGCGACAGCTTGGCTGATACAGCCATCTCGTACGCACTTGGGGGCTGGTTTCGAAGGCACTGACAGCAACGGTACAGCCGGAGCAGAAGGTTAAGAAAGCAAATCAAGGGGACTTGCTATGAATGAAGAAGATGAAGCCATTCTAGAATTATTACATAATCTTCCCTCAAAACCATTGATCGATATTATACGGCCTTTATATGAGGCTGCTTATGAAAGAAGAACCAAACCAGAAGAAGCTGTTAAACTTTGTGAAAAGGCACTTGAGATTCTTGAAAGGCTACCTCAAAAAACGCTTCCTGATGCCGAAGAAATGTGCGCTTCAAAAGGAATGTGTCATTTATTGGTTGCCTCCATTTATCTCAGCAAAGGGACAGGACTGAGAGAAGCTGAGAAACATTACTCTCACAGTAAAGACGAATTTCACTTAAAGCAGTGGAGTCATCTTGAAAGTCTGGCGCACCTCGGGCTAGCCATTACCCGAAGGAGATTAAAGAAATATGAAGGGGCGATTATTGCGTGCAAGAGTGCACAAGACAGCATACAACATAAATCTATACCAAGCTCGATAGATACCAAAAAACTGAGTGAAGCCATAAATAAGGAGAGACTAAAGATACACAATTTATTATCACAAGAATGTGCTTCTGCAGTTACTCGGATACCAATAGTAAGCGATATTGCTGCCGGCTTAGGTCGTATTGCAGAGGAAAACATTGAGGAGTGTCTGTACCTGAATGACGATGAGCGCAAAGGTGCTGACTTTGGAGTGAAGGTGGTGGGAGACAGTATGAAAAATGACGGTATCTTGCCGGGAGGTATCGCGCTCGTTCGGAAACAGGAAGAAGTAGAGATTGGAGAGATTGTAGCCGCTGTGATCACAACCAAGGCGGGAGATGAAGGCGTACTTAAAATATATCGTTACCATCAAAGGGAGGGAACCCAGCGACACGCAGTGCTTGAGTCCAGTAATCCCCTTAGTGAAGACCTGGTTGTTATACCGAGTGGTGCAAATGTGGATGCGATTAAGGCCCTTTATGCCAAAGCGAAGCAGAGGGGTAAAATACGCAATCCGATCAAATATTATGAGAATGCCGAATTAGCCATTGCCGGCAAATATGTTGGATTAGTGAGAAATGTCTAAAAGCCTGAGCTACCAGGAAGACAGCGCTTTTGACAAACAAAGCGAGGTGACCTATGCCACTCTGCGTATCGTGCCGGGGGGAGTATTGGCTCCCGGATGAGGAGAGACCAATGGCAGCTTCTGATCTGGCCCAGTTGTACAGCCGCCCGGAAGTGCCGGCGTTTGTCTGCGCCCGCTGCGGGCAGAGCAACGCAGGCTGGCACGCTTGGGCCAGCCAGAGCGGCCGCGTTCGTTTCAGCCGCTTCTTTTTCCACAGCGTCCCCTGGGGCTGGCTGGCGCTCATTTCTTTCGTGCTGCCTGTCGTCGCAGCCTTGGTCGTCGATTTCACGCCGGTTGCCTCGGAGCGCATCGGTATCCCCCTGGCCATTTTGCTGATCTTCGTCAACTTCGCCCTGCTCTATGCCCTGAAGGACTCGCTCTGGCAGTACGATCACCTGGCCAGGGTGGGGCGCGGCTTCAGGCCTTCGCTGGCCTTGCTGACGGTGATCGCCTTTGTCCTGGCCCTGGCCTTTGGACTGTCCCTGGTTTTCATGCTCGAAGCGCGCAAGGCCACGCCGGAGGCGGGCCCCACCGAAGGGTTGGTGCGGGTCATCACCACCATCCTGCTGGCCATGACCTTCGTCAACGTCACCCTCTCCGCCATATTCATGGCCGGGCACGATTACGGCAACTGGTTGAATCGAGAGATGCCCCAGCCTATCTATGCCCAGGAAAGACGCCTGTTGCGAGTGATTGAAGATAGCGTGCGGGCCAAGATCCAACAGGTGACGGGTAAAGATGGCCCCGTGGAAATCACCATCGCCGACCTGGAGCGCACCGCCGATGCCGGGGTCATTCTGCTGGTCAACACCGAGACGGAGGTTAAACCGGATCCGGAGGGAGAAGCGCTGCGCCAACTGCAAAATTGGAGGGTCGAGGCGGACCGCTGGGGACAGATCATCAAGATGAGCCGCGAAGGCACACCCCAGTACATTGCCATAGAGAAGGCATCCACCAACGGTACGGCTGAGGCTGACCAGGAAAAGGCTGAGGCCGCAAAAGGAAGCGAGATAGTCGCCGCGAAAGAAAGTTACGCGGTGGAGAGCTACAAGACCCGGAGCGAGACTACGATTTCGATTGCCTCGCGCAGGCAACACTGGACGGAATGACCTTGTTTGACGGGGGCTACCCTGCCGCCCGCTGTGTCGCCTGCCGCGCCGCCCTGGCCAATGCCCCGCCGGGGCGCTGTCCTCGCTGCGGCGCTGACAACCGGGCCTGGTGTGCCTGGACTCAGGCCGGCTTGAAGGCACACCTCCAACGCTTCTTTCTGCGCAGCCCCTGGGGCTGGTTGGCGTTGGTCTCGCTCCTGCTGCCACCGGCCAGTGGGGGCGTTTTTGATTTTGAGCGGCCTGCCTTTGAAATTGGTCTCCTCAGCGCCTCCCTGCTCCTGAGCCTGGCCGGCTTGACCCTCCTCTTCCTCGGTCGCGACGCGCTCTGGATGTACGAACTGGCGCGCCGGGTCTCGTCCCGCTTTCGAGCCGGCCTGTTACACCTGGGCGGGGCGGGGTTATTGGTGTTCGCGCTGGTGGGGGGCTGGGAGCTAGGGGCTAGGGGCTGGGGGCTGCCCGTCCCGGCTGCATACCCTGATTGGGGCACTTCGCCGCGCGGGCCGGGGGGGGCTGGGGAGGTATTGGCGATGATGGGGCTGGCTTTCACCGGGCAGGCATTGGCAGCCGGCTTATACAGCGTTTATGCCTATGGACGTTGGTCCTCCCACCTATTCCCGGCGCCGGTCTTTCTGGACGAAGGTCGCCTGTTGCGCCTGGTTGAGCGGTCGGCCAGACCGCGCATCCAGGTCAAAAGCGGAAGGTATGCCTATGAAGCGGTGACGACCCGGGTGGTGGCGCTGGCACGCACCGGCCAGGCCGGCCTGAGTCTCAAGATTCGGGCGGAAGCAGCCACGGGCGAGGTTTTTGAGGGATGCTTCTTGAAAGCCGTTCAGCATTGGCGGGTTGTCTCGGATCGGTGGGGCCGCGTGAAACAGCTTGACCCGGAGGGGCCGCTGGAATACGTCCCCGATCCCAGTCGCACGTATTCCGATCCTGAAGATGTGAGGCAAGTGTTGGAAGGGGAAATCATCTTTCCCAAGAAGCGAATCCCGCCAACGCCAGAGGAAGCGATTATTATGGCCCTTACGTCTGGTCGCCAGCGGCAGCTTTAGTCCCCTTGTAAAGGAATAAGTTCCGATTTTCCACGCTTGGAGTCCGACCAAAACTCGGAAGTTGTTCTTTTACAGGCCCTTGGGATCAAGACTTTCCTGCCACTCACCCAACCGCTGGCACAGGAGAGAGGCTGACAGATAGGCATGGCACTTTTTCAAACGGGGCACGTGATGCAGGCGAATCATGGCGAGGGTCTGCAGCAACAACCCCTGGTAGTAATCGAGCATGTCCGCACCGGGATCGGCCAGCCCGCTGGCGATTTGCCGTATCCCCTGCACCACAGCATAGGCTTTCTTCAGCTCAGGCTGCCGGAAGCCGGGGGGCGTGGTCCTGTCGCCGAAGTGGCTTGCCCCCAACAGGGCCGTTTCAAACCGAAACAGGCCCGCTAAGTCGGTGTCGCCGAGCAGGATGAATTTCACGTCGCTTTCCAGCTCAATCAGGTCGCGAAACAGGTGCCCGGGGCCACTGCGATAGAAGTCAATTAGCCAGGCCTGGCGATTGCGGTCTACCAGTACATTCCGGCTATGGATGTCGCCATGCGTATAACACAGCGAGATTTGAGCTGGCAGGCTGGGATGCCGGCGAAGCCACTCGACCGGATTGACAAGGGCGCGCCTCGAGCCTGGCATCTTCTGCCAGGCGTCACCCCCGCCTGCCCAGTCGGACAAGCCCGCCTCTCGCAAAGCTGCCTCGAGCCTCCCCGCCGATAGTTTGAGCGGTCTGGCATAGAGCTCTGCCAGGTCCAGAGTTCGCTTAGGCTCCCGGTTGTCGTACCAGTGGCGACACGTCTCCGTGAAGAGGCCCTCCAAGACCTCGACCACTTCGGGCGCGGGGTGCTCTCCGTAAAAAGTCCCCAGGTCCACACATTCTTCCAGGGGTGTGCCGACCAAAGTGTAGATGATCCCACCCAGCAGGTGAGTCTGCACCTTATCCCGGAGTAGTGTGTGCCGGAAACCGGCGATGAAGCGTTCGACGTACTGCTCGTAGTTCCTGGCTTCGACCTCTATCGTGCCCCGGGCCGCCAGTTTCACCACGACGGGGGCTCCCCAGCCGCTGCCCCGGTAGCGTGGCTCTACCTTCACCAGCGCGGCTCCACTCTGGGAGATGGATCGCGCCCGGTCGGCGGGGATTAGAGGGGCGACGCGAATCTCGTCACTCTGATAGAATAGCTTGCCCAGCGTCTCTTTCACCTCTGCCTGCACCACTGCCTGGGGCAGTTTGCCTCCCAACTCAATCTCACGCGCCACCTCTTCAAGTTGAATACCCTGCCAGCGAATTGACAGATCGAAGTTAATTCTGACCTTTTCTGCGAAAGACCGCGACAGGGCCGCCAGCAGCCTCTCGGGGCATTCGTCCTTAGCTACAAAGGTGAAGGCCGACACGTCGTCGCCAAAACTGCTGCGCACGATCTCCACGCTGGGATAAGCGGTCAGCATGATCTTGATAATAAGGGGGTCCAGGTCTCTGGCTAACATCAGACCACTTATGTCATCGTGGTCGGGGTCGCTTTCCATACGGACGTCGAGGACAGCTACATGGACCCTTTCTCTAGCCGCTATTTGCATAGCCTCGAGCCGGGTGCTGGCGGTGAACACCGTATATCCCTTGGCATCCAGGAGAAGCGCCACCGAGTGCCGAAAGTGAGGGTCGTTGTCTACTACCAGGACTCGACCGGAACGTGCGGTCATCGTGATCCACACTCCTTTTTGGGCATGGTTCACATCTTGCCAGGGATTGGTTTACACATTCGACCAACGACGAACCCGTAGGTCCCCCAAATGGGGGAAGACGAATGACGAAAATTTGCCTTGGTCGTTCGTCTCTCGTCCTTCGTCCCGCCTACGCGGGGCTTCGTCCCGCCTACGCGGGGAAAAGTGTCAACCAGATCATGAACCATTCCCCTTTTTGTTAGTGCTTGACAATATTTCAATAGGGGTAGCCGGCAACGTAATGCGCAGCCCGGTGCCTCGCCCCTCTTCACTCCACAGAAGATCCAGGTCTCCGCCGAAGGCGCGGAAGATGTAGCGGGCGATGAGCGCCCCGATACCGGTGCCGCCAGCGCTGGTAAATTCCTGGGGGATTTGCTTCTTGAGAAAGTAGGGACGTATCCCTTCTGAGATGCCGTATCCTGTGTCTATGACTTTTACCTCCACTTTCCCACCCCGGTATGCGGAAGCTATTTTGAGCTGGCCGCCGTCCGGCATGGCTCTGAGCGCGTTGTTGATGAGCTTCTCCATCGCCACATCGAGCCACTCTTTGTCAATGTGGGTTCGAATCCCTTCGCACTTCATATCAAATACCATCTCTACCTCAGCGTGCGAGCGGCACCAACGCCGAACCTGATCCCTAAGAGTGGTGTCGAGATCAAGGCTGGCTGCCACGCGGGACTCGGAAGGCAGTTTTTGGACGATGGGGATACCCTGGATAGCTTTTACAGCTTCCTCAATCCCGGTCAGCAGTTCTTGCACCTTGCCGTCCTGCGGTAGATAGTCAGCCAGCACAGTCAGGTAGTTGCGGACAGCGCTGGTTTTCTGAGTCACGCCGTGGGCCCAGCTCGAACCAAACAGCCCCATCCAGGCTACGGCTTCGGTGGCGGCCAGGGCATCCTTGGCTTGTTCCAACTCATCGTAGCGTTGGGCATTTTGAATGGCAATGGCGGCCTGGGTTGCCATCCCCTCGATGATCTCGCACTCATCTTCGCTGAAATAGCCCGGTTCGGGATGCTCAAAGTTGAGCACGCCGATGCACCGCTCATCAATCAAGAGGGGCACCGCCAGTTCCGAGCGAGTCCCCGGCCAAAACTCCACGTAGACATCCCGCCAGGGCGGCTGGGTGACGTCGTGCACGATGATCGAACGCCTCTCCTGGACCGCTTTGCCGGTGATGCCCTCCCCCGGTTTCAAGCGAGGGCGCTCCAATGGCACCAACGTCAGCCCCTTCCGTGACTGGATGACCAGCTCGCCCGTCTCGTCGTCAATCAATTGCAATACGCCGTGTTGGACGTTCACCAACTCCATCGCCTTGTCCAGGATCAGGGGCAGCACCTCGCCCAGATTAAGGGTTGAGGTGATGAGTTGGTTGATCTCACCTACGGTTTGGAGTTCGGCCACTTTCTGTTCCAGCTTCTCGCTGGTGCGGCCGTAGAGCCGCGCGTTCCAGATGGCAATCGCCGCCTGGTTAGCGAACAAGTCGATGAGATCCAATTCGTCATCCGTCCACAAATGGGGTTGGCGAAAATTGACGAAGAGAATGCCCACCGGCTCGGTGGCGTCGAGGCGGATGCCTACGAAGGACCGGGTATGCTCTCGTTTAACGAAATTGTGTTGGAGCAGGTTGGGATCGTCCTGGGCGGCATCGTAAATGATCATGCGCCCCTCTCTCAGCACCCGCGACGACACCCCGGGGCCTTCCGCCGGGCGCAGTTTCTCCCGGTACTTGAGTTCGCGCCGCAAGCCAAACACGCCGACGTTAGCCAGGTCATATCTCTTGGGTTCGGCCAGGTAGGGATAGATGACGGCACAATCGGCGCCGGTCATCTGGCACGCTCTGTGCGCGATCTTATCCAGCAAGACCTTGGATTGGGTGGTAATGTTGCGCGTCACTTCCTGCTCGACCTCTAACAGCGTTTTCAGGGTTTGGGCCTGTTTCAGTTCTCTGTCATAGAGGCGAGCATTTTCGATGGCCACGGCCGCCTGGTTGGCGAAGGTCATCAGCAGCGCGACACGATCTTCCGGGAACGCGCGGGGCATCAGGCTGTGCACGAAGAGCACACCCACCACTTTGCGTTTGGTTTTGAGCGGCAGGCCGACGTAAGAGGCCACGCCGGCCTGAATCAGATAGGGGTTATGGTTTCCCTCGGGCTCAACTTGATGCGCGATGAAAGGTTCTCCGGTGACGAGCACCTGACGGGTTGTTCCATTGGGGCGAGCCCGCTCGTGCAAGAGGGGAATGTCCCGGAAAACCTCGGTAACTTTTTCCACACCCTCGCCCAGCCGCCCGGCCTCGTCCACCAACACCACACTGACGTTGTCGGAATCGGCCACCTCGGCCGCCAGGGCCACCACCTCGTTCAAGACTTGCCGCAAGTTCAGAGAGGAGGCAACCACTTGCGAGGCGTGATGTATCTTATCCAAATCGTCCAGCCGCCCCTGAGTCTCCGAGAAGAGACGGGCATTCTCGATGGCGATGGCTGCCTGATTGGCGAAAATCGTAGCCACGCGAGCATCATCTTCATCGTAGAAGCCAGGGGTCTGGCTGTCGAGGGTGATGACGCCGATAGCCTCGTCCCGGTAGATGAGCGGCACGCCCAGCCAGCCCCGTACGTGCCGGGCACGGTACGAGGCATGCAAGTCATACTCAATCCGGGGTTGCCGGCTCTGCCACACACGGTAGTTGGGGAGTTCATCGCTGGGTGGAAAGACGTGGTCGAGCAGTTCGTTCGGATCGGAGAATCCCCGGCAGGCGACGACCTGGAGTCCCGCGCCGGTGATGTGTTGGATGGAGGCGCTGTCGTAGACGACGACGCGTTTCATCTCATCCAGGATGAGTTCCAGTACCTGGTCTAACTCCAGGGTGGAGTTGACGCTTTGCGACACCTGAAGCAGGCTTTCCAACCAGGCCTTCTCCCGGGACGTTGCCTCCAGTTTTTCCCTGGTTCTGCGGATCTCGACGATGGACTGAATGAGGATGGCCAATTCTTCCCGGTCGAAGGGCTTGGACAGATAACGATAGGCGCCGGCCTTGAGCGCTTCGACACCCACCTGCGCGTCCAGGCCCCAGCCGGTAAAGATGATAAAGTCCATGGACGCGTCGAGGCAGCGACATTTGATCTCCTCCATCAACTTGATGCCATCATAGGGTAAAGGTAGCAGGTAGTCGAGCAGGATTACGTCGAAGCAGCCGTCTGCCGCCAGCATGTCCAGAGCCTCCGAACCGCTGGCGGCTGTTTCCACGAGATAACCGCGTTCCTCTGCCAGCCAATTGGCCAGCGGGGTGCGCAGACTCTCTTCGTCATCTACGATCAGGACCCGAATCGGATCGTCAGACATCGGGTGTCTCCTTTGCCCCTATCCGAAAAGTATGCAGGCATAAGGACGCCATCCTACTTTGCGGATAGGTTCTCAGTGATCAAGGGCAACTCTATCAAGAAGGTGGTACCCACCAGAATCACGCTCTCGGCAATACTGATTCGCCCCCCCATCGACTCGATGAGACCACGGGTGATGTAGAGCCCCAAGCCAGTTCCCTCCTGGCGCCGCGTGGTAAACCCCAGCGTGAAGACCTGGTCGAAATGCTGGCGGTGGATACCCGGACCGTCGTCGGTGATGCGAATCTTGATGGGGTAGGCCGGGTCGTCGGGCACGTGTTGGCTGATGACTTCTACGCGGCCGCCTCCATTGTGTTGTTCAATTTGCTGGATGGCGTTGAGGATGACGTTGTGGAAGGCCTGCTGTAATCGCACGCCCACGACCAGGGTACGCGGCAATTCGGGGGCCAATTGGGGTTTCAACTCTACCTGGTGTTTGCGCGCCAGTGGATCCAGGAGGCGCAGGGTGCGGCGCATGACATCGTTCACGTTCAGCAACTGGGCTTCCTCACCCGTGATCAGGGCCCGAAACATGCGTGCTGTCTCCAGCACGCCGCGATTCATTTCGGCGATGGTTTCAGCGGTGCGATATAGGTCACGGTAGAGAAAAGTGCCGGCCAGGTCGGCCTGCTCTCGTGCCAGCCGCTCGAAACCAGCCAGCAAATTTCGGGTATGGAACTCGACGCTCGCCAGCTTGTTGTTGACCTCGTGGGCCAGGCCGCCGCTGAGTTGCCCCACGAGAAACAATCGCTGGAAAGAGCGCATCATGCGCTCTATGATGCGCCGTTCGATAGCGCCCCCCAGCACGACAGAGGTGGATAGCGCACGCTGCAAGTGATGGGAGGTAAAATGGCCCTGGGCCGGGTGGAAGAGGAAGAGCCCGTGCCGTACCTTATCCTGTGCCTTGACGGGTACCCCGATGCAGGATCCAAAATCGGCCAGGGGCAATAAGTAACGGAAGCGGGCCGCCCCGCGCCCCCGGGCGTCGCCCTCCCAGATCACCTGCCGCTCCAGGATGACGTCTTTGACGGGACTCTCACTCAGACCGTGCCGGGACTGCTCAAAAGCCAGGGGATCGCCGCTGTGGGCCAATAGCGAAACAGCCTGGGTCACGGGGTCCAAATCAAATATAGCTCCGGCCGTGGCGTTTGTCTCCCGCTGCAGTTCGCTCAGGGCGTGGGTCAGGGTGTGAACCAGAGTCCCGCGCGCCTCAACCGCTTGTGACACCCGTTGAAAAAAGTCTATCTCCTCCGCCAGGTCTTTGCTCTGGAGTAAATTGAGGTCTCTGCTAAGTTCGTCGCCACTTTCCAGCCGCTCAAGCAGGGCCTGGACTTCCTGCGAGGTGAAAGGCTTGAGCAGCACTGTGACCAGGTTCGCAGCTTCGATGCCAGCGCTATGTTCGTCGGCCAGACCCGCACCGGTGATCAGCACAATCCGGCTGGATGGTCGCTCGGCCAGGATACGCCGCGCCGCCTCCAGGCCGTCCATGCCAGGCAGATTGAGGTCCATAAAGATCAGCCCATAGTCATTCTCCAGGGCTTGCTCGACGCCATCCTGCCCGGTGTAGACCGTTTCGACCTGATAGCCCATGCGGTAAATCCAGCGCTCCATGAGGTCGGCTAATGATTCCTCGTCGTCCACGATCAAAATTTTTCCCAGCCGGCGATCACGTCCCCTGGTTTGTTCCGATTCACCCCAGACCTGGCGCTCCAACTGCCTGGCCGTTAGCCCTAACCGCTCTCCCAGCGAAACCTGCATGCTCGGCTCCCGCCTCACGTATTCGTCGATGATGGCCCGCGTCGCCTCCCGCTCCTGACGTTTGAGATATTTTTTGATGCTCAATGCGACGTGTCGTTTGAAGGGATCGATGCTCAAGATCTCGGCTCGCACGTCATCGCCTACCCAGAGGAGGTCTTCTACCTGTTCCACAAACCAGGGGGCGATTTCGCCGATGTGCACCAGTCCCACCACGCCGGGCGTGATCTCCACAAAAGCCCCGTAAGGCATGACCCGGATCACTCGCCCCAGAACAGCCTGGCCGGGTTCGAACTCCCTGACGAAGTCCGCCCACGGGTCGTATTCCACCAACCGGTGGCTGAGTTCCAGGCGGCGACTTTGGTGATCGGCGCCGACGACCACGACCTCGATACGCTGCCCCGGTGATGCAATATCCTGGGGCGTCGCCTCGCCGTCCCAGGCCAACTCCCGCTGGCGGATGATACCCTGGACGCCATCGTCAAACTCGACGAAGATGCCAAAGCGCAGCACCTTCGTCACCCGGCCAGTCACGCGCGACCAGCGGGGGTAGTTGCGTTCCACGAGCCGCCAGGAGTCATCAGCCTTCATACCAGTTGTCTCCAGGTTACGAGATGATCTGTGTCTATTATACCATAACTTGTTCCTTCTGCGATGTTTCCATAACAAGTGAGCGTGCGATGATATGTGAACTGCGTATTGCTGCCCAAGGCCGCAACAGATTGGCGCGCGTTAGAGAAAGTATATGCGGGTAAACTCATAGAAAGTTCTAATCTTTTGCTCATTGACAATGTCTACGCCGTATGATAAAATTGAAAATGTAAATAATGATAGGGGAGTAGTTTTACATTAAACAGCCATGGTGACTTTGTCGAGCCGGCAGTGGCTTGCCGGGTACCCTCTGCCGGGACGACAAAGTCATTTAGTTTTCATTGAAGAGATTGTTGAGGAGGTTCCTGTGGCACTTAGCACGCACTATTCCAGTTCAGGGCTTGATGTTTGGTTTAAGGAAGACATTCGGAACGCATTAAAAGCTGTCGACTCAGCTAATGCGGAGTTGTTCAAAGTCATCAACACCCCAGAAATGCGGCTTTACCGCCAGGGGTATGAAGCGGCGATACGAGCTGTCGCAGAGGCATTTGGCATACACCATGAGTCGCCAGCCTGCCGTCACGAGGAGGCACCTATTATAGATGTTACCCCTCATTGATCTAATAGCAGTAATTTGATAATCGTTAAAATTGATGACATGCCCAAATGCGAGCGTGTTTTTTTATTTATCTCCTTTGTACTCCCCCGCAAATAACCCTTGGCGAAAGGCCATCCCTGTCTCAGGTGGTGCAATAACAACCTGAGCATTGGGATGTTCCATCAACTTCTCAACAGCCTCTGCATAGCGATATGCACTGGTCGAGTCCTTAGACATCTCAACCGCTAGCCTGGAAATCGTCTCTACATATTGGTCAAAGCGCGGGTCGCTGCTGTCGAAGAGTTCCAATCCACGCCTGATCGCCCCAAAAACCTGTTCAAGTGCCGCTTTGCGGGTCTCAAGTTTGATGCGCTCCATCTTGGCGAAAGCGGCAGCCGCAGCCGTCCGCAGGGCTGTCTGAGTTCGTTGTCGCCACTCCGCTGACCATGCCTCTAGCATTTGCTCCTCGACCTGTTCAGGGACTATCACCGATTGGATGTCCACCGTCCGGATGTTTATCCCAAAATTGGCCGCTGCAACTGGCACAAAGTTATTCAAAATACGCTCCTCGATGCGCTTGATCACCCGCTGGCTCTCATGGAATTCAAACTCCCGGTCAGGGGCAGGCTTCACTGTTTCCAGTCCGAACAATTGACCCAAGGTATAAGTGCCAATAATGTCTCGCAATTGCGATTCGCAACCTGCGCAGGCAGTTATCTCCCAGCCAATTGGTGTCACGTTTAATGCGGCTTTGCGGATGGTATCTTCGTAGACGAGATAATCCCCTTCAATCACCTGGGTATTGGCCGGCGGGCCAGTACGCCGGTCAGTATCTTCTTTTGACTCGACACGATAACCTACACCCAGGCGGATGGTCAGTGGCACGCCATCGCGGGTCAACACATTCTTCACGTCTTGCGTATTCCATAATGGCCCTAAGCGCACAATTTGGCGGATCTTCTCATAGCGGCGGACTCGATGCAGACCAGGGCCTGCGATTTGGCTGATCTTACCGGTGCGTTGCAACACGACAGCATTGCCCGGGCGCACGATCAACAAGCCCGGACCTCCCATCATATCGAGAATCCCCTTCTTTTTGCTCCCAACCACCTCACCGTTTTCAACCACTACCCACGGCTGGTTAGTGCCCAGGATGATACTCCACAAATACCCAAAAGCGTCATTCGGAGTAACGCCTGCCCATTCGTGCAGCCCCAGTACCGCCTGGGCAGAGAGACGCACCAGTGTCGCCAGGGTGAACGGCACCGCCAGAGCCGCCATCAAACCGGCAGCGACGCCACCGACGAGATCCAGCGGCAGCTCCCCTGGACCAGGAGGTGGCATAATGGCCACCAGCACAGTCTGTACCAGCCCGCCAACGGTAAGTGCGGCGGCGACTACTCCGTACAAAATGAAAGTCAGGTTTCGCCATTTCTTCCGGACGAGAATTCGTGTATACAGAGGAAAGCCCAGAAGCAAGGCGCTGTAGCCGATAACCCACAACCACGGTGGGTCCACGATCGCAGTGACAAGGACTGCCAACACTAAACCCAGCAAAACGGTGACAGCAGCAAGGAAGTTGGCAAATCCTTTTAGCTCTTGTCCATCGCTGGACACAGCACTTTGATTAATCGGTATCGCAGTCATGTTTGCCTCCCAAGATCAGATATTCTTTTGCCAGTGGTCATCTGTCCCAACCGACTCAAAGCGATAGTGCCGATCGCTATTACCGTGTGACAAATGTTCGTCGGGAAGCACGTGGAAGAAAAATGTCTTAATGAAGCGTGGCGACGAACCGTCGAGGATTGCAAGTCCCTACTATATTAAACGTAAAAAAATGAATTTTTGTCACAACAAGTACGATATTTTAAGCAAATTGCACACAAATGAGGCTCATTGCCACTGCGTGGGCGAGGGGAACCAGGTTGCGGAAGATTGGGATCGACAGAAGAACTAATCAGAGGTGGTACAAACGGCTCTCGTTGGACCCTTGCGCCGCTTTTAATCAAGCTGATATAGATGTCCCCTCCTTGTCCGCCACGAGGCAAGGAGGGGACATCAAACAAAATCACTATCGCCGGTCGCAGTCGTCACACAGGCTCAGGTACTTCTCGCCCCCATCCGGAAACACCGTCACCACCACACCCTGCTCCAGCGAGCGCGCCACCTGCAGCGCAGCCCACATGGCCGCGCCGGAGGAGTAGCCCACAAACAGCCCTTCCTCCCGCGCCAGGCGCGCCGCCATCTCGTGGGCGACCTCAGCCTCGACGGCGATGTTGCCGTCAGGGAAGCTCGGGTCGTAGATACCGGGCACGATGGAAGTTTCCATGTGCTTCAAGCCCTCGATGACGGACAGTTCGTCCGCCGGCTCCACGGCGATGACTTGCACCTCCGGATTGTAAAGCTTGAGCCGGCGGCCGGCGCCCATCAGCGTACCGCTGGTGCCGAGGCCGGCTATGAAGTGGGTCACCTGGCCGCCCGTCTGCCGCCATATCTCGTGTCCCGTGGTCTCAAAGTGGGCGCGCCAGTTGGCGGGGTTGTTGTATTGGTCGGGATGATAGTAGCGGTCTGGCTCTGCCTGGCAGCGGCGCTGGCACTCGCGGATAGCGCCGTCGATCCCCTCCAGCGGATCGGTCAGGGTCAGCCTGGCCCCATACGCACGCAAGATGCCTTTGCGCTCCTCGGTGACGTTACCCGGCATCACCAACTCGACCGGATAGCCCTTCAAGGCGCCGATGAGCGCCAGGCCAATCCCGGTATTGCCCGAGGTGGCCTCCAGGATGGTCTTGCCCGGCCGCAGCAAGCCGCGCCGTTCGCCATCCTCGATCATCCACAGCGCCGGCCGGTCTTTGACCGACCCGCCAGGGTTGAACCATTCGGCCTTGGCGAAGAGCTGCACACCGGGCGCCAGCCCGGCGCTCAGGCGCCGGATGGGCACCAATGGCGTGTTGCCGATCCGGTCCAACAGGCTGTCGCCGCGCACCGCCGGGCGTGTTACCGGCTCAGGGTACTCGGGCCGGGTAATAACTGGCGGTGTTAGAACAGTAGATAAAGTGGTCATTTCATTCATCTCCATCTCAAAACGCGCGACCTCTCCCCCAGCCCCCTCCCCTGCGAGGGGAGGGGGTCAAGCCTCAGCATCCCCTCCCCCTCGCAGGGGGAGGCCGGGAGGGGGTCAAGCCTCAGCACCTCCTCCCCCTCGCAGGGGGAAGCCGGGAGGGGGTCAAGCCTCAGCACCTCCTCCCCCTCGCAGGGGGAAGGTGGGAGGGGGTCAAGCAGCCACCACCACCGGCACTGGCTCGACCATTACCCCCTCCTCGCTGTGGGGAATCCCGCAGAATTGCTCATAGTCAATGAGTTCGGTAACGGTGGGATTCTCACCGCAGACGGGGCAGGCCGGGTCCTTGCGGACTTTGACCTGGCGAAAGCGGCCGTCCAGGGCGTCGAAGAGCATGAGCCGGCCGACCAGCGGTTCGCCGACGCCCAGGATGAGCTTGATGGCCTCGGCGGCCTGCAGACTGCCGATGATACCTGGCAGCACCCCCAGCACGCCCCCCTCGGCGCAGCTTGGCACTTCACCGGGCGGGGGCGGATCGGGATAGAGGCAGCGATAGCAGGGACCGCCCCGGGCGGGGTCAAAGACGGTGACCTGACCCTCAAAGCGGAAGATGCTTCCGTCCACCAGCGGTTTCCCCAGCAAAGCACAGGCGTCGTTGACCAGGTAGCGGGTGGGGAAATTATCGGAACCGTTGATGACCAGGTCGTAGTCTTGGATGATGTCCATGGCGTTGTCGGAGCGAAGCAACACCCGGTGCGGCACTACCTTCACGTCGGTATTGAGATTGGTGATGGCTTCGGCGGCCGTCTCCACTTTGGGGCGGCCCACGTCGTCCAAGTGGTGCAGAATTTGTCGCTGCAGATTTGAGATGTCCACCACGTCAAAGTCCACGATGCCCAGAGTGCCGACCCCGGCGGCCGCCAGGTACATCGCCGCCGGAGAGCCAAGCCCGCCAGCACCAATGAGCAGCACTTTGGCGTCGAGCAGCTTGAGCTGGCCCTGCTCGCCCACTTCTGGGATCAGCGTGTGCCGGCTGTAGCGGTGGCGTTGATCGTCGGTCATGATACGGGGCACTACAAACGAGTACCCGGCGTTCTTCCAGCCGCCAAAGCCGCCCGCTACCGAGGCCACATTGGTGTAACCCATCTCCTGCAAGCTGCGCGCCCCCAGCGCCGAACGCACGCCCCCAGCGCAGTAGAGGGCGATGGGCGTGTCGCGGCGTGGAGCAAGGTTCTCGATGCGCAGCTCCAAAAAACCACGCGGGATATATTGCGAGCCGGGAATGGTACCCTGCGCGTACTCGTCGAATTCGCGGATGTCTACTACAACCAGATTATTATCCTCGTCCATCCGCTGTTTCAATTGGTGGACGTCAATCTCTTTGATCTGCTGCTTCACCTGCGCGATTAGACGATCACTGGTCAGCAGAGAGTCCTTGAAATATTGGGCCATGTCGATCACCTCCAACCACCGGCCATAGCCGGCACGATCGACACCTCGTCCTTTTCCGATAAGGGGGTGTCTGCGCCCTGCAAGCTACGAATCTCTTCGTCGTTGACAAAGACGTTGACGTAGCGTTTGATCTGACCCGAATCGTCACACAGACGCGACTTCACGCCTGGATATTGTCGTTCGAGATCCTCTATAATTTCGCTGATATTGCTGCCGCTTACTTCCACCTTTGACTGGCCAGCCGTATAGCGACGAAGCGAACTCGGAATGAATACTACAGACATCGGATTCTTCTCCTTTCATCGTGAATCTCATGATTGGGATGGACTGGGATGGAAACAAAAAACTCATCGAGTGAACGATGAGTCTCAAGCTGGCAACCAGAATGAAGCAAATGTAATATTCTGCCTCGACATCGGCTGCATCAACGCGGATCAGGCAAGACTATTCAGGGCTTGAGGGCCTCATCGTCGTGAAACACGGCGAGGCGGGTGACCGTAGCCAGAGGGCCCTCTACCCCGAAGGCGCGTGGCTACCGTCCCCGCTTAATACAAACGCACTTTAGCGCAATTAGTTGACAAGCCATAGAGTTTATCTCCTCATATTTTTAAGACGCTTATTGTTGCTGAAATCTTACTCGTCGAAGAGAAAGGTGGATTCCTGATAGTAACGAATCTCGCGCCGGGCAAGCTTTTGCTTGGTCCAATCGTGCAGCCACTGATTTTTTTGCTCCGTGGTTCGATGTTCATCCATAAGTAGCGACAGTGGTATGTTCACCCGCAATGCACGTCCGTGGATGACGTGGCGAGTGATGCCAGTGGGCAATTTGTGCCCGTCGTCTGCCAGGCGCAGGATCTCTCCTGGCTCGTAGCTCGGGAAACGGATCAGAGCAGCCACGTCATCGTAATAGGGAAGCAAATCGGCCATACGGTCGGTCTTCACACGATGAATGACTGACCGCCCATTGTAAACCGATGCCAGCCGTCGCAGCGCCTGGGTTTCGGAGCCCAGGGAGCCAGCGCCCAATACGGCGAACACATGGCCGTCAGGAGTGGTAACAGAGGCAGCGATTTCACGATGTACCAGCCGCTCGCGGGCCTCCTCACGGGTGGTAGACTCCAACTCCAGTCCAGCTTTGGCCAGACTTTGAGTGAACACTTCGCGGGAGATACCGGTGACGAGATGACCCCAAGTGTCCAGTTCCACCTCGTGGTAATCCACTACCTGCACCAGGTGATGCGGCGCCTCCAGCTTCCACAAGGCGGTGGTGCGATTTGCACCATCCAGAATCACGTGCCGACCCTGGCACCCAAGCGGGCAATCGATAGGCGCAGCGATCGGCGGATTTTTAAGGAAACCATCTACTTGGAGCCGCTCCACCAGCGGCTCAACCCTTCGGACATCAACGTCTTCGTGCAAGATCAGAGCGTCGGCAGGTAGAATAAGGAGTTCGGGTATATCAGTTGTGTGATGTGACATTTCTTCACCCTGCATCTTCCCTCTAAGGCCCGATTGCGCTGGCCTCACCCAACATCTTTCGGTGAGAGCCAGCGCCAGGCGCGGAGTGTTAGAAGAAGCCCAGCAGGGTGGGGTCCTCCATCATCTCGGGATGCCACTGTTCTGGCAACACCTCGACCTTGACCTCCCCCCCCACGCTTTTCTCGGCCGTTTCTTTCACCTGTTGGACCATCCAGGGACCGTAGGGACAGAAGGGAGTTGTAAGGAGCATTTTCAGATTCGCGGGAGAAGTATCCACATCAATTTCACGGATAAGACCCAGGGTCACCACATCCAGGTGAAGCTCTGGGTCGAGCACGCCGCGTAACGCTTCTCGTACTGACTCCTCCGTGACTTTTGTCTCTTCATTCATAAACGTCTCCTCTATCTTTTCAGGCGAGCACTCACAAACTCGTGATGCTCATTGATCGGCGACCAAGGACGAATGACGAAGAACTTCAAAAATGACGGCTTCCGTCCTTGGACCCTCGTCTTCCGTTCTGTCCTATTCCTCGGGTGCAATCAGGATATCATCGCCCTCGATCTGCACCCGGTAAGTTGGAACTGGTCTATAAGCCGGCAGGGTGCGGACGGCGCCGGTCTTCACATCGAAGCGAGCGCCGTGGCGCGGACAGACAATCACATCGCCATGCAATTCCCCTTCCACCAGAGGACCTCCATCGTGGGTGCATACATCGTGAATGGCATAGAATTCGCCGTCAATATTAAATAACCCGACTGGCGATCCCTGGTATTCCACCAGCCTCTTTTCGCCAGGCGCCAGGTCGGCTGTACTCGCAACTTTGATAAACTCTGACATCGCGCTACCAATCGTCCTCGTCTTCCTCAGTCCAATCAGGCAGATCGTAAACACTGGCCTTGAGGACCTTAAGGGACAAAAGCGCGCATTTAAGGCGCACCGGGCCAATCTCGATGCCCAAGGCTTCCAGAATGTCTTCCTTGCTCAACGCTTTCGCTTCGTCCAGGGTTTTGCCCTGGATCATCTCAGTCAGCATTGAAGCCGAGGCCTGGCTGATAGCACACCCGTGTCCGTCGAATCGCACCTGGTCAATGATGTTATCCTCATTTACATGCAGGTCAATACGAATGACGTCACCGCACAAGGGATTGTGCTCCTCATACATGTGCGTTGGGTGTTCCAGCCGCCCCTTATTACGTGGATTACGATAATGGTCAAGTATGTTTTCGCGATAAAAGTCTTCCATAAGCGTGTCAGCGAACACCTGTGCCGCAAGCGCGAGGCGGCAAATCGCCGATACTCAATCTCCAATCCCTAATATCTAATCCCAAACCTCAACCGCTGAAGAGCTCGCGAGCCATATCCAGCACATCGGCCAAACGGTCAACGTCGGACGGGCGATTGTAAACGTAAAAGCTCGCCCGGGCGGTGGCAGTGAGGCCCAGTTTTTCATGCAACGGCATGGCACAATGATGGCCGGCCCGGATGGCGATTCCCTCCCGGTCGAGAATGGTAGCCAGGTCATGGGGATGGATGTCACCCAGAGTGAAGGCCACGACACCCCCACGTGCCGTTGGGTCAGGTGGACCGTAGATACGGATGCCTTCCACCAGACTCAGCCGCTTGAAAGCATAAGCCGTCAGCTCGATTTCGTGCCGGCGGATCTGGGGCATACCCAACTTATTAAGATAGTCTACCGCCGCACCCAGGCCGATGGCTTCGACGATGGCCGGCGTACCCGCCTCGAACTTCCAGGGCAGCTCGTTCCATTCTGCCCCATCAAAGGTCACCTGGCGGATCATATCGCCGCCAGTGAGGAAAGGAGGCATTTCTTGCAAGATTTCTCGTTTGCCGTAGAGGACGCCAATGCCACTGGGGCCCAGCATCTTATGCCCAGAAAAAGCCAAAAAATCGGCGTCGAAGGCACGCACGTCAGTGGGCATATGAGGCACAGCCTGCGCACCATCCACCAGCACCAGCGCGCCTGCCGCGTGTGCCTTGGCGGCAATCTCCCCAATAGGAGTGAGCGTTCCCAACACATTCGACATTTGAGTGATCGCGACCAACTTGACCGAGTCGTTGATCAACCGGTCAAAGGCAGCCATATCGCAATACCCCCGCGCATCGACCGGGATATAAGACACGCGGGCACCGGTCTCGGCGGCCAGTTGCTGCCACGGTACCAGGTTGGCGTGGTGCTCCATCTCGGTAAGCAGGATCGTATCGCCAGCCTTGATGTTTTGTCGCCCCCAGGTATAGGCTACCAGGTTGATGCTTTCGGTGGCGTTGCGGGTGAAGACGACTTCGCGCCAGCTTTTGGCGTTGATAAAGCGGGCCACCTTCTTGCGTGCCTCTTCGTAGCTGGCTGACGTCTTTTCACTGAGCTGATAAATACCCCGATGGACATTAGAGTAATAGGTGCGATAGCATTCGTCCATGGCCTCGATCACAGGCAGCGGTTTCTGCGAACTCGCCCCACTGTCCAGGTAAACCAATGGCTTGCCGTTCACCTGCTGATTAAGAATGGGAAAATCCTGCCGGATGGCGTCGACATCAAACATTGCTCACTCTACACCCGCTTCAGTTAGCATCTTCTGGGTGATGTATCGTTTGGTAGCACCCTTAAGGGTGCCCAACCCCAGCGTGGCGCACCGGACACGCGTCATCACCACTTCACGCCCCAGCAGATCAAGGAGGTCATTATAGTCTATGGCCTCTATTTCGGCAAGCGTTTTACCTTCCACCATTTCGGTCACGATGGAGGCCGCTGCCTGGCTGATGGTGCAGCCCTCGCCTTCAAAGCTTACTCGTTCGATGGTATCGTCACCATTTACCCTCAGATAAATTGTAACGATGTCACCACAACCCGGATTGCCCCCTGCTTGCACAACATCGGCATTCTCCAAGGCGCCATAGTTGCGGGGATTCTCATAATGATCCTGCAGGTTTTCGATGATGAGTTGCCGGTCCAATTTCAATTCACCTCGTTTCAGGACAGATGACCAAAGACGGAAGACAAAAGGAACCTACCAGATTACCCATTCGTCCTCCGTCTTTGGTCCCTGGTCAGCACTTCCGGGACAGACGTTGTACCTGCCCCGAAGGTGCTCAGAAAACGGATTCCACTACTTCTCGATAGGCAGACCTACCGCATTGCCCCATTCAGTCCACGAACCATCATAGTTGCGCACATGGGGATAGCCCAGCAGGTAGGTCAACACGAACCATGTATGCGACGAACGCTCACCGATACGGCAGTAGGCGATGGTTTCTTTGTCGGGGGTAATGCCCTCACCTTCATACAGCGCCTTCAATTCCTCGTATGGCTTGAACGTCCCATCTGCAGCAACCGCCTCAGCCCACGGGACGTTCCTGGCCCCAGGGATGTGTCCACCGCGCAGGGCACCTTCCTGGGGGTAGTCGGCCATGTGGAGCAGTTCCCCGTTGTACTCACCAGGCGAGCGGACGTCTACCAACGGTTTCCCCGACTTGATGTGCGCCTGCACGTCATCGCGGAAAGCGCGGATACGGCTGTCATCCCGCGCGAGCGCCTTATAGGTCGTCCTCGGGTAATTTGGCACCTCCTGGGTCAACTCGCGTCCCTCGTCAATCCACTTCTGACGACCGCCGTTCATCACTCTGGCATTGGTGTGACCGAAGAGCTGGAACACCCAGAAGGCATAGCAGGCCCACCAGTTGTTCTTATCGCCGTAGAAGACGACCGTCATGTCGTTGCCGATGCCCTTCTCCGACAACAGCCGGGCGAAGCTCTCAGAATCAATGTAGTCACGCACAATAGGGTCATTCAGGTCGCCGACCCAATCTATCTTCACCGCACCGGGGATATGCCTCACGTCGTACAGCACTACGTCCTCATCGGACTCAACGATGCGGACATTGGGGTCATTTAGATGTTCGGCCACCCAGCCGGTACTGACCAATACTTCAGGATGGGCATAACTATGTTCACTCATTCAAACCGTCTCCTCTCAATTCACCATTATTTCTCATTCTCAGTCACCAATCTTGACGGATACGGCTGACGCCAGTTTCTGGCGAACACGCTCCTGGCTCATGCGGTCGAAGACGCTGGAGAAGAACCCCTCCACGATCATGCGTACAGCAGTATTACGCGGGATGCCCCGGCTTTGCAGGTAGAAGACGTACTCTTCATCAATGCGGCCGACCGTCGCGCCATGAGAGGCACGCACGTCGTTGGCATCGATCTCCAGGCTGGGGATCGAGTCGGCGCGGGCATGATCGCTGAGCAGCAGGTTATCGTTCTTGAGATACGAGTTGGTCTGCTGGCCACTGGGATCAATCTTGATCATCCCCTGAAACACGGCCCGGGCGTTGTCCCGGACTGCGCCCTTCAGCAGCAGGTCGCCGCCGGTGCTCAATCCGATGTGATGGGCCAGGGTGTCGATATCTATGTGCTGTTTGCCGCTCGCAAAGTAAATCCCGTTGAACTCGGCAGAGGAACCGTTCCCAGCCAGGATACTGTCCACGTAGGTTTTGGTGAGCCGGCTGCCCAGTTCGCCCATTTCCCACACGACCAGACTGTCCGGCCGATGGACGGCGCGTTTCGTGTTAAAGCTAAAGACGTTATTCCCCCAACGTTGCACGTCTACATAGCGAACTTGTGCCCCCTCGCCGGCGACGATCTCAACCACGCCACTGTTGAGGGCCTGCTTCTCCCCATCTGGCGAGACGCTTTCCTCGATACAGGTGACGTTGGCAAATCGCTCGGCGACGATGAGGGTATGCGGAAAGACTGCCGTGCCTTCGCCTTCCAGGGCAATGACTACTTGAAAAGGTTCCTTTAAAGCCACGTCTTTGGGGATGTAGATGAAGGCACCTCCCTGCCAAAATGCACCATTCAAGGCGGGGAATTTGCCGTCACTGGGAGCCACACACTCGGTCATAAAATATTTCTGAACCAGATCAGGGTACTCTCGCACGGCAGTGGTCATGTCGGTGAAGACCACCCCCTGTTCAGCCAGCCCTTCGGCCAGCTCGTGATAAACGACATGGTCGTTGACCAGAGCCAGCCGCCCGGCGGCTTCCTGCTCCTCGTCCAGGGCAGCACGCAGGTAATCAGGCAGGTCGGCCAGTTGTGAGACTGGCTTCACGCTGCTCTCAG
>CAYTNQ010000057.1:0-24200 GCA_964439175.1 uncultured Anaerolineales bacterium
CGCCAGGCGGGAGTCATCCCATTGGGTGATCTTACCCAGGAAGATGTCGGCAATGGCATCCGGGGTGAGCTTAAGGCCGCCGGGGATGTCGTTGCCGTCCGCGTCTTTGATGTTGTATGCCACGACCACGGCTCCGGCCACAGTGGGGAACATTTCCAGGCCAGGCGCAGCCGCCCTCTGTTTGTCGTTCAGGATGGCGTCCGACGCCCCAAAGTCCACCGTCTCAGCCGTAATCTGGCGGATGCCGCCGCCGGAACCGATGGACTGGTAGTTGAAGCGCACCGCAGGGTCTACGAAGGCGTATTCGTAGAACCAGCGCGAATAGAGGGGAAAAGGGAAGGTAGCCCCGGCACCCGTGAGCTGAATGGAGCCCGGTGCCGCTGTAGCTTGTGCTGCGACTGGCTCTGGCGTGGCCTGCGATGTGGTCCCCTGGCCGCCGCACGCTGCCAGCAGCAGGGCTGCCAGTATCAAACCAATGGAAAACTTGTAGCGCATGGTCTTCTCCTCTTAGATGGAATGGTTGAGTTTCACCATACGAGAATACCACGCGCTATTTAATAGCACGTCAAGAGCAGGTTAATGTTTGGCTAACGGAATGTTAACAATTAGTTAACCACGGAGTGATCGACGGGACCTGAATGTCTGGCTATGTATGCGCCTGGATCACACCACAGCCAGCAAAGTGAAGTAAAACGTGCTTCCCTGTCCTTCGATGCTTTCGGCCCAAATGCGCCCGCCGTGGCCCTGCACGACGTGCTTGGCGATGGCCAGTCCCAGGCCGGTGCCGCCGCCACTGCGCGCCCGATCGGCCTTGTAAAAGCGTTCAAAGATGCGGGGCAGGTCGTCGGCCGGGATGCCCACCCCGGTGTCGGCCACCTCGATGATGACCGCTGAGCGGTGGTGGTCAGCCTTGGGTAGTTGTCCTTCATCCTCGACGGGGTAAGCTCGCACCATCACGCTGCCCCCAGGCCGTGTAAACTTGATCGCATTGTGGAGCAGATTGGTAACTACCTGTCGCACCCGTTCTGCATCAGCCAGAACCGGAGGTAGATCAGAGGGTAAATCGACAGTGAGACTCAGCCCAGCCCGCTCAGCCTGGGGATACAGCCGCTCCAGGGGAGGAGCCACCACGTCGGCCACAGGGGTCGGAACCAGACTCAATGGCACCCGCCCCGACTCGATGCGCGAGAGTTCCAGTAATTCCTGTACCATCTGGGTCATGGCGTCCACCTCGGTCTCGATGCGATCCAGGAAACGCCGGGCGGCCGGGGGATCGTCCAACGCGCCATCGCGCAAGGTGTCCACCAACGCCTTGAGTGAAGCTAACGGGGTACGAAGTTCGTGAGAGATGTTGCTGATGAAATCCCGGCGCACGGCATTCAGGCGGCGGATTTGTGTCAAATCCTGGAGAATGATTACCTGTGCCTGCCTGTACTTGGGCAGCAAGTGCTTGTACTTGGGCAGCAAGTGCTTGTACTTGGGCAGCAAGTGCCTGTACTTGGGCTGCAAGCCCAGGTGCGCACCACCTGCACCTGGGCTATAGGTAGCGCCAGGCGCAGGCAGATGAGGCCGGGCATAGATCTCTTGGAGGGGTGTGATGATAACCTGTAAGAAGAGTCCCAGGCGATCCAGTTCGACTGCCGCACTCTGTTCTTCGCTCTGCTCGCAGCAGTTCTCCCACAGTTCGACGAGTCGATGGTCGCGCACCACCTGGACGAAGGAACGCCCCAGGGCCGCAGCCTGGGTAGTACCCAGGAGCCGGGCAGCAGCCGGATTGATGAGTTGTACTCTCCCCGCAGGATCGGTGATGAGCACCCCATCGGCCATGTGTTCCAGCACGACCGCGAGCCGGTCCTGTTCTTCGGCCAGGGTCGTCACCTTCTCCCGCAGTTGGTCGGCCATATGGTTGAAAGCCAGGGTGAGCTGCCCCACTTCATCCTGGCTAGTGGGCAGGAGGCGGGCACCCAGGTCACCTTCAGCCATACGTTCCGCCACGTCAGTCAGGCGGCGCACCGGGCGCGCCGTACGCTCAGCGATGAGCAAGGCCATCAGCGCTGCCAGCAACGCTGTGAACAGCCCTGCCGTCAGGATGGTCTGGCGCAGATGCCCGACGCTGGCCTCGATCTGGCGCAAGGGCAGCGCAACCCGTACCACACCCATCACCCGCCCCCCCGAGGGAGCCCTCACCGGGAGCGCAACGTACATCATTTCGTAGCCGACCGTCTGGCTGAAGCGAATGCTGTTGCCCTGCCCGTTGGTCAGTGCCTGTCGTACCTCGGGGCGATCCAGGTGGTTACCCATTTCCGTTCGGTCGTGTTGCGACTCGCCCAACACAGTGCCATCTACCCCGATGATGGTGACCCGCGCCCCCAGCAGGCCGGCCCAGCGCCGGGCCGACGAGTCGAGGGCGTCGACGCTTTCCTCCTGAACCATCAAAGGCCGGACGTCATCAGCCAGCACTCGCGCCTCGGCCAACAACTGAGACTCTAAATCCGTCAAGCGCACCTGGCGCACTTGATTTGATATGTAAAAGGTCAGCCCCAGCGTAGAGAGCAAGATAAGGACCATATAGGGGATGGCAATGCGCCAGCGAATGGTATGGAACATTCTTCCCTCACCCATGAGGAGCCCGGTTTCTCAAAGAAACCGGGCTCCCTGCAATTTATCCCTCGAAACGATAACCGATACCCCGCACGGTAACAATGTGGATGGGCTGAGCCGGGTCGGGCTCGATCTTCTCCCGCAACCAGCGCACGTGGACATCTACCGTGCGTGTGCCGCCAGTGTAATCCCAGCCCCACACCCGCTCCAGGATCAGGTCACGGGACAAGACGATGCCCTGGTTGCGGGCCAGGAAAACAAGCAGATCGTACTCCTTCGGCTTCAGGCGCAGGGGGGTTCCCTGCCTCAAAACCTCGCGGCGGGTCAGATCGATAGTCAGGTCTTCAAAGGTCAGGGTATTGCCTATTCCCCCTATCGTATCGGGCCTGTCAACTTCCACTGCCAGCTCCTCCCGGATGAGGCGTACTCTCCGTAACAGAGCTTTGACTCGGACCAGGAGTTCCCGCATGCTGAAGGGTTTCGTCAGATAGTCGTCAGCGCCGACTTCAAGCCCCACGATTTTGTCCACTTCGTCCGCCCGAGCAGTAAGCATAAGGATAGGCACACTCATCTCTTGGCGCAGGATGCGGCACACCTCAAAGCCGTCCAAGCCGGGCAGCATCACATCCAATACGATTACGTCTGGGCGCTCCCGCCGGGCCATCTCCAAAGCGGCGAGTCCATCAGCCGCTGTGTAGACCTGGTAGCCCTGGCGGGTCAGGTTATATTCCAGCGTCTCCAGCAGGATAGGTTCATCCTCCACGATCAACACTTTATTATCCATAATCGCAAGCACCTGATCCTTGTGTGATATATGCAGCACCCTGACCTGGACCGATGAATTATACCCAACCCATGGGCGGGTATTATAAAGTAATCTCGTACAAGATTATAGCAGCAAGCGAAATTTGGCGAAATTTCGAACCAGCTTCCACGTCCGCTGCCCCATCCCACCCTTGCGAAGGTTCGCAACCTTCGCAAGGGTGCGCCCCGAAATCCGAACGCATCCCTTGCTACTCAATTGGGAAGATGATATAATGGGAGCTGTAACTCCCATTTCCTCCCTGGAGCGAACAGTGCCCAAACTGAGCATCGAAGAAGTAGAACACATCGCCGAGCTAGCTCGGCTTAGCCTGAGCAGCGATGAGAAGGAGATGTTCCGCGATCAGCTTTCGGCCATTTTGGACTATGCCGACATGCTGAATCGTCTTGACACGTCAGGAGTATCCCCCACCGCCAGCGCCCTATGGTTAAATAGTGGGATGCGCTCTGACGAGGTGATGCCCTCACTTCCCACCGACGAAGCCCTAGCTAATGCTCCTGATGCCGACGCTAACCAATTCCGCGTGCAGGCTATTCTGGAGTAAAGGTGATGGCTGATCTACACTGGCTGACAATCCACGAAGCCCGGGCAATGTTACGCGAGGGCGAAATCTCATCGGTTGAGCTGACCCAGGCGGTACTCGACCAGATTCTGGCCGTGGACAACAACGTACGGGCCTACGTCAGCCTCCTACCCGAAGAGGCGCTGATTCAAGCCGAAGCGGCCGACCGCCGCCGCACAGACGGCGACGATACCCTCTTATTGGGCATCCCGATTGCCATCAAAGATGTCATCTGCACCCGGGGCGTTACCACTACCTGCGGCTCACGCACTTTGGAGCACTTCGTACCTCCCTTCGACGCCACCGTCATCACCAAGCTACGCAGAGCCGGGGCTGTCTTCCTGGGCAAAACCAACACCGACGAATTTGCGATGGGTTCTTCCACCGAGTATTCCGCCTTTTTCACCACTGGCAACCCCTGGGATTTGGAGCGGGTGCCAGGCGGCAGCAGTGGAGGAAGCGCGGCTGCCGTTGCTGCGGGTGAAGCGCCGGGGGCTTTGGGCAGCGACACGGGCGGCAGCGTACGCCAGCCAGCAGCCCTGTGTGGTATCGTCGGCCTCAAGCCTACTTACGGCCGCGTCAGCCGCTATGGCCTGGTTGCCCACGGTTCTTCGCTGGATCAAGTTGGGCCTCTGAGCAGAGATGTGGAAGACGCCGCTATTTTGTTGGGCTGCATCGCCGGCCACGACCGGCTGGACTCCACCAGTCTCGATGCCTCCGTGCCCGATTACGTACGCGAGATGAAAACGAGCGATGGTTTGAAAGGTATGAAGGTAGGAGTGCCCAAAGAGTACTTCGTTGAGGGAGGAGTTGAATCAGGTGTCGAGACAGCCGTTCGCGCTGCATTGGATGTGATGGCTGACCTGGGCGCTGAGTTGATCGAGATTTCGCTGCCTCGCGCCGAATATGGCATTCCCATCTACTATCTGGTGGCCACCGCCGAGGCCAGCAGCAATCTCGCCCGCTACGACGGCGTGCGCTACGGGCTGCGGATCGAGGCTTCCGACATGTGGCAAACCTATTATGACACGCGCCAGGCCGGCTTTGGTCCAGAGGTAAAGCGGCGCATTATGCTGGGCACCTATGCGCTTTCGGCTGGTTACTACGACGCCTATTACCTGAAAGCGCAACAAGCTCGTACTTTGCTGCGCCGCGACTTTGAACGCGCCTGGGAGCAGGTGGACGTGATTGCCTGTCCCACCTCACCCACTGTCGCCTTCAAAAGGGGGCAAAAGATGGATGACCCCCTGCAAATGTATCTATTGGACGTGTTCACCGTTTCCCTCAACCTGGTCGGCATGTGCGGCATCTCCGTCCCGTGCGGCTTTTCCGGCGGAATGCCGGTCGGCTTACAATTAATGGGCCCGGCCTTGGGTGAGAGCGTTATCTTGCGCGCTGCCTACGCTTACGAGCAAGCGACGGAATGGCATAAGCAGAGGCCGTCGCTATGAACCTGGAGTCGGATGTCCGAGTCTGGCTAGAATTTGCGGAGGCGGATCACCGTTCCGCTTACAACGCGATGAAGGCGGCCGACTACCGGGATGTGGCGTTTCACTGCCAACAGGCGATAGAGAAACTGCTGAAAGCGGTCATCGTTTGGCAGACCGATCAACGTCCCCTCTACTCGCACAACTTGTGGAAACTCTGGCAGTGTATCTCTGGTATCGCACTCCCGCCAGACTTAGAGGAAACGCTGGCGGCTCTCAACCCTCACTACTTTTTGAGCCGATACCCCGTCATTGACATCGAGTATGATCTGGCAACGGCTCAGGAGATTTTGGAGCGCATGGAGCGTATCTGGCAATGGCTTACGGAGATCTTGAACTTACCCGACGAATAGCTCGTTACCTGACATTTGCGGGTGAGCACGTGCGAATAGAACAGGTGTTCCTGTACGGCTCTTATGCTTATGGCGTTTCCCACTCGCGTAGCGATATAGATCTGGTGGTATTGTCACCGGACTTTGCGCAGATGGACCGCCGCCACCGCCAGGAGCAACTGGCTATTTGGGCCTGGCAAGCAGGAGTAGGGGACATCGAGGCTTTGGGGCTTACGCCGGAAGAGTTTGATGCCATCAGTGACCTGAGCCTGCTAGGCGAGGTGCGTGAGAAGGGTATCGTCGTCTATGACGCGGCACACCCTGAGCGCACTCCCGCTGTGGTGTTGCGTGAGCACCGCAGGGGGTATAAGAGTGCAGAGGGAGAGGAGAAGTCAGCGGAATGAAAATCACCAAAGCCGTCATCGCGGTGGCCGGTTACGGGACTCGCTTCATCCCGGCTACCAAAGTCCAACCCAAGGAAATGCTGCCCATCGTTGACAAGCCGGTGGTCCAATACCTGGTCGAAGAAGCAGTGGCCTCGGGTATCACCGACATCATCCTGGTCACTCGTTCCGGCAACCAGGCGGTAGAGGACCATTTCGACAATTCCCGCGAGCTGGAGGTTCATCTGGAAGCCCAACAAAAGTGGCGGGAATTAGAGGAGGTCCAACGCATCCCCGACCTGGCGAATTTCATCTACATTCGCCAGGGCAAAAACCTGCCTTACGGAAACGGCACCCCGCTGCTCTGTGCCAAGTCACTTATCCATTCTGATGAGGCAGTCGTCTACATGTTCGGGGACGACATCGTAAAATCCGAAGTGCCCTGCGCCAAGCAACTGATCGACGAGTATTACAAGTATCAACCGGCAGGGGTCATCGCCGTGCAAGAAGTACCCATCCAGGAGATCAGTCGCTATGGAGCCGCCAAACTAAAGCCGGGTACCGATCGAAACGAACTGGAACACATCGTCGAAAAACCATCTCCAGCCAGCGCTCCCTCGAACCTGGCGCAACTGGGGCGCTTTGTTCTCTCGTACAAAGCAATCGAAGTCCTGGAAAATTTGACGGTAGGGCAGGGTGGCGAATTGTGGTTGACTGATGCCATTGACCGCATGGCAGCGACCGACTCGGTCATCGTGCACACCATTGAGGGCAAGTGGTTCACCACCGGCGATCCCTTGCGCTTTCTGAAAACCACGGTAGAATTCGCCCTGGACCGCCCTGACATCGGCCCCGAGTTCGCCCGGTATCTGCGGAGACTTGATCTATCGCCTTTCGAGAGGTAGTATAATAACCACGCGTGGGTATAAGAGCGAAGACGATGAGCGAAACAGTTGAAGTGGAATGTTACTCTGGCTACACCTACGCCCAGGAACCGAAGGTCGTTGAGTGGCAGGGCCAGCGATACGAAGTTAAACGTATCGTCAAACGCTGGCGCACTCCCCAGGGTCCCGGTTTTCGCGTGGAAGTGGCCGGACTCTCCAATCTCCCCTGGCCTACCCGCCAGCCCGCCCTGGCTGCCCCGTGCCGGGACGGTGCACCTGTCGGCGCGGCACCCTGGCCCGCGTGGCAGAGCCAGGACGGGCAGGTGGCTCGCGCTCCCGCGACCCCGCTCGCGCCTGGCGCGGGACGGGGCAGCGGACCGGGGGGCAGGCAGCCCCCAATGTTCAGACTGGTAGATCTAACCTATTTGGAAATTGAAGACAAGTGGACAATGACCGTCCCAAAACTGATTCAGGAGGATCAACGATGATCATCGGAGCGCCAAAAGAGATTAAAGACAATGAGTACCGGGTGGCGATGACTCCCGGCGGAGCCCGCCAGTTGGTGGAGGCAGGGCACCAGGTGTGGGTTGAGACAGGCGCCGGCGAAGGCAGCGGCTTCTCCGACGCGCAGTACGAAGCCTCTGGGGTTAAAATCGTGCCCACCAATGCCGACGCCTGGAGCGCCCAGATGGTGGTTAAAGTAAAAGAACCACAACCCAGCGAATATGAATTTATGCGGCCCGATTTGGTGCTCTTCACTTATCTGCACCTGGCGGCGGAGGAACATCTGACCCGTGAGATGATGGAGCGCGGGCTGACCGGCATCGCCTACGAAACAGTTGAGCTGCCCAACGGCCAGTTGCCCTTGTTAACGCCAATGAGCGAAGTGGCGGGGCGCATGGCGATCCAGGTTGGAGCGCACTACCTGGAGAAGATGAACGGGGGGCGCGGCAAGCTGCTGGGGGGTGTGCCAGGCGTAGTCCCCGCCGACGTGGTCATCGTCGGTGCGGGGGTAGTCGGTACCAACGCAGCCCAGATGGCATTAGGCATAGGGGCGCACGTCGTCATCATTGACATTAATCTCGACCGGTTGCGTTACCTCAACGAGGTAATGAGTGGGCGACTGACCACCTTGAGCTCCAACCCGCTCAATATTGCCGAAGCGGTGCGACGAGCTGATCTGCTGGTGGGCGGCGTGCTCATCAAGGGAGCCAAAGCGCCTAAGCTGGTGACGCGCGAGATGATCAGCACTATGAATCCAGGCAGCGTCGTGGTGGACGTAGCTGTTGACCAGGGGGGCTGCATCGAGACCACGCATCCTACCACTCATTCCAATCCCACTTTCCTGGTGGATGGCGTCGTCCACTACTGTGTGGCCAACATGCCCGGGGCCGTACCCCGCACCAGCACTTACGCCCTGAGCAACGCTACTTTGCCTTACACAGTCAAGCTGGCCAATATGGGGGCCGAGACCGCTATCCAGGCTGATCCGGCTCTGGCCAAGGGGGTGAATGCTTACAGGGGTAAAATCACCTATCCTGCTGTCGCCGAAGCCTTCGACCTGGAGTACACGCCCCTGGAAAAGTTACTTTAGATATAGGGAAGAGTAACTACTCAGGTGCCCGGCACTTTTGTGGCCATAATAAAGTGCCGGGCACCTCAAGGTTGAACAGGTACAAAGAGGAGATGGTTATGACTATACCGCTTAAAATCGGCGATTTAGCTCCCGACTTTGAGGCACTCACCGACACGGGTGAGAGCGTAAAACTCAGCGATTATCGCGGCCAGCGGGTGGTGCTTTATTTTTACCCCAAGGACAACACCACAGGCTGTACCACGCAGGCCTGTGGCTTTCGCGATAACTACCCCGTGATAGAAGAGCACAACGCTGTCGTCCTGGGCGTCAGCCCGGACGGGATGACCAGTCACCAGAAATTCAAAACCAAGTACAATTTGCCCTTTACCTTGCTGGTCGACCAGGATCATACCATCGCCGAAATGTATGGCGTCTGGGGCGAAAAGTCAATGTACGGCAAAAAGTATATGGGGATCGTGCGCAGCCACTTTGTCATCGACGAACAGGGAAGAATTGTGGATGCGCGCGTGAAGGTCAGCCCTACCGACAGCGTTAAACTCGCCGTGCAGAGGCTGGAAGAGAGCTAAGCGATTCAGGTCGCCCCATCACAGAAATTCGTGGGGCAGCCACGATCGCCCTGTGGGCACATTGCGCTGAGAGGCAGCGCCGGGATCCTCGGTTGGACCCAAATCATCCGGCGCCTCAATGCCCCTCACCGAGTCCCCTTCTACCACCACGCACCGGCCTGATCGCAGCGCCTTCACAGCCACCGCGAGTCCATCCGGGCGATGAAGAGGTGCCGCGACGATATGCGGCTCGTCCTGTGGCAAATCGTTGGCAGCCACAGCTTCCGGACCTGACCAATTGATCCCCTCGGCCGCAAAACGTACCCACGGAACGTCCACCTCCGGCTCCATAGAAGGGCGAATAGGAGGATAGTAGGCCACAATGTCTTCAAAATTGGCCGTGTCTACCGCGCCCCGCAGCGGGATGAGATGCTCCACGCTATTCACGTCAAACCAGAGCTCGTGCACCAGACCGCCCTGCGCCAGTCCGTGAAAGAGGGTGCGGGGGCTATGTTCATTAATGGCCGCAATTAAGGCCTCAGGCGAGGCAGCAGGGTCCAGGAGCAACGCCGTCAGGCCCAATTTGCCGGCTGCTACAACAATTTGAAGCACGTCGTCGCTGGGTGTCGAAAGCAGCCCGATACAGTCGCCAGGCAGCAATCCCACCCATTGCTCACAGAAATGTGCGATTTGATTGGCACGACTGTCAAAGCTGCGAAAGGTATGCCGCCGGCCGCTGGCCGTGTCCATGACGGCGATACGCTTGGGATGACGCCGGGCACAGTCATCGAACCAATCTGCCCAAGTCATAATTCTCTCCACAAAAGGATGGTAGCGAAGTTTACTATCGGTCGGCTCTCTTGTCAATGGGCCCACTTGCAGGGATCTGTCCCCGAGGTGAAATACTTCTCCCTGCGCTTACCGTCTTGTCACGACGGCTGATTTTCGATATAATTGAGCCACGCACAGGGAGAGTTGCTGTACAGCCTTCTTCAACGGGGAGGGAGAGATATGGGCGACTGGCTTGAGCACAATCGCGGCTTCATTTTCGTCATGCTCATCAATCTGGCGCTGATCGGAGGGCTGTTTTTCTGGCTGCGACGTCCCGTCTCCGCGCCGGTTGAAGTCCTCCCCCCGGACCCTACGCCTTCCCCCATAGCCACACTCACTTCCACGCCAGCGCCTTTGCGCGTTTACGTCACCGGAGCCGTGCTGCATCCCGACGTGTATCGGCTGGCGCCGGGCAGCATCGTAAAGGATGCCCTTGAGGTTGCCGGCGGTCCGACCGACGACGCAGACCTGGTTCGCATCAACCTGGCCCAGGAACTGCGGGATCAACAGCAGTTGTACGTGCCCTGCATAGGTGAGACAGACGTTCCCCCGCTGGTGACAGGCGGAGAACCGGCAGTGGCCGCTGCGGGCGGCGCGCCGGGGGGTAAGATAAACGTCAACGCCGCGACCATCGAGGAACTGGACACCCTGCCCGGCATCGGCCCTGCCATTGCCCAACGCATCATCGACTATCGGGAGGCCAATGGACCATTCAAGACCATCGAAGAGATCACCCTGGTCTCCGGGATAGGGGATGCAACCTACGATAAAATCAAAGACGGCATCACCGTAGGCGATTAATAGCGCATATTGTCTGCTGTCCACTGTGTACTTGTTCAAAAACAACTTCGTATTTTTATAGGGTTTTTCGCCTAATCTCCATTCCAAAGTGCGAAGTTATTCAGGCATGAACAAGTGCTATTGGGAAAGGATTGGCGTCCAGTGACGAATCAGTCGACGATGCCTCCTCATAACGTAAGTCGCTTTCGACTTCAGGCCTTTATTGGCCGTCAGGCAGAGTTGGCGCAGTTAACTCAATGGCTTCGCGAGTCGCCACTGGTGGCTATCACCGGAGTGAGTGGTAGCGGAAAGTCCAGCCTGGCCGCGGCATTGGCTTATGCCCTGATGCCCCAATTCGACCAGGGGGTGATCTGGGTCAGTGCCTTCGGCAGTGACGAGTTCCGCATCTACGACATCATCCGGGCCATCGAGGACGTGCTGGCCACCGGAATCACCAGCCAATCTCCCAGCCAATGGGAAATCCTGGCCCTGCAACAACTCTATGGGCGCCGGCGGCTGGTCGTTCTCGACGAGGTGACTCAGGCCACAGAAGACACGGCCACCCGGATCGCTGAAACCATTGGGCGCGTGGGGCCAGGCGGTCCCGGTCGTATAGTATTGGTGGGGCGGCGTTTGCCGCCACCCTTGTTAGAATTGGTGGGAAGCTATCACCTGAACCTGGGCGGCCTGACCGAAGCCGAGGCTTCGACGTTGGTGGCTGAGATGACTCAATTGGCCCCTTCTGCCGACGATTTGAGGCAAATAATGGAACTCTCACGCGGCCATCCGTTGGCCCTGAAGCTGCTCATGCCCATTTGGAAGGAGACAGCGCATAGGCAAGGTCGCCCGCTCCAGGAAGGACTGCGTGAAGTGGCCGCCCGCTACCCTTCCAAAGACTGGAATCAGCATTTTGAAGCCATAGTGGACCTGGTGCTCGACGGCCTGGAGGCATCTCACCCGGCGGCAGCGCAGCTCCTCATCCGCTTCACCCTCTCCAGTGGTGGCGGCGACTTCCATGCGATGCAGGCTCTCTACTGGCGGGGATTGGGATCGGCGACCGACTTGAAGCCGACCCTGGCCGAACTGACCTGGCGGGGGCTGCTCCAATACGACTCGGACGAGGATCGCTATCTTCTGCATCCTGCCTTGCGTCGCCTGCTCATCGCCAAGAGGTTTGGGGTCCTTCCTTCCGATAAACGGCGCGAATTGGCGCATGAGCATACCCAGTATTACCTGACGGTTGCCCGGCAGTACGAGCGTACCCCTCCCCAACAATGGACCCCGATTGAACGGGACTGGGCCAACATTCGGCAGGGAGTTGAGTGGGTAACGGGGCAACTGGAGGTTATGGCGGGCGCTTCGATTGAGGGATTGCTAGCGAGGATCGACAGTTTGCCCCATCTCAATACCCACCGGCTCGATGACCTGACGCTGGTGCGTGATTACGCCCTGGCTTTACGCACGTATTGCGTGCATCGTCAGCCGCCGTCTGGCTTTCGTTGGCTGGCGGCTGGCCTGGTAGCGGCTCAAGTGTTAGGAGATTCCTGGTCACGCACGCTCATCGGCGGGCGATTCTGCACCCTGGTTTATTTTCAGGGAGAGTACGAGCTGGCCGAAACATGGCTTCAGCGTAGCTTGAACGCTTTGGTGCCTGTTGACGATAAACCCCGCCTCAGCCGTTTATGGGCTGACCTGGGCGCTCTTTACAAGGCACTGGGCCGGTTTGAAGAGGCGATTGCTGCTTGCGAGCAGGTGCGCTCCCTGAACGAAGCGATGGGCAACTGGCGGGGAGTGGGGTCAGCTTTGATGCGAATCGGGTCAATCTATTACGCCAGTGAAGACTTGGAGAGTTCGTTGACCTGGCATCAGCAAGCTCTGGCCCTTTTTCAGGAACATGACGACCCGGGGGGACAGGCCATGGCCCACAATAACGTGGGATTGGTCTACGAAGCGAAAGGCGAATTTCGGCAGGCTATTTGTCATTACCAAAAGAGCGCGCGTCTGAACGAGACGCTCAACAATGTGCAGGGGATGATCACTGCTTATGGCAACCTGGGCTCAGCCTCGTATGAACTGGGCGACTTTCGGGCTGCGATCGGGTGGTATCAGAAAGACCTGACCATGAGTGAAGAGTTAGGCGACTGGACCGGCATGGCTGCTACTCTGCACAACATGGGGCACGTCGCCCTGGAGATGGGCGACCTGGACGCCGCTCGCGATTACTTCGTCCGCAGCCGTGATCTCTACATCCGGTTTGGGCTGAAAGATTTCGCTGCCGAAGAGGAGATGCTGATCCAGATCGTCCAGGATCGTCGGGTTGTACGCGGCTAAATAGGCACGGTCAAGATTGGAAGAGGTGTAGGGCAGGGGATCTCATTGTATTTTAGGCGTAGGGGCGATGTACCCTCGCCCTTACCTGTTTTGAGAACTGGGGGCTGGAGGCTGAGGCGTAGGGGTGATGTACCCTCGCCCCTACTTGTCTTGTCCCAAGAATCGGGATAGCCCCTCTCAGCGATGTTACTGTGTACTTGTCCACTAATAACTTTGCATTTTAATCGGCAGATCAGGCGTAAACTGGTGGCAAAAGTACCAAGTTATTTCTGGACAAGTGCTATGTACTTGTCCACTAATAACTTCCCATTTTAATCGGCAGATCAGGCGTAAACTGGTGGCAAAAGTACCAAGTTATTTCTGGACAAGTGCTATGTACTTGTCCACTAATAACTTCCCATTTTAATCGGCAGATCAGGCGTAAACTGATGGCAAAAGTACCAAGTTATTTCTGGACAAGTGCTATGGGTGGTACCCGTCGCGCTAGCGTGTGAACCCTACGCCAGTAGCTGAGGCACATACAGCATAACCAAATCCAACTCAAGTCCGAACCTGTTGAGGATACTGTTAAAGAAGCCCTCGACCTCATTGGGGAAGGCTAACAGTCCCACTACGACCGCAATCAGCAGCAAGAGGCCCAACACAACCAGGCAGCCACAGCCCCACAACAGGCATCGACTCCGCTCCCTCTTTGGGGCTGCTGGCTCAGCCGCCGGCGGTGGTGCGGCAGGTTGGGCAGGCGGTGCTACTGGCTGAGTTGGGATCACGCCAGCCTGTTCTTGAAACACCAGTAAAGTCTGCCCCATACCTATGGTATCGCTCGATCTCAGTAGTTGCCGGCTGGTGACTGGCGCGCCGTTTAGAAAAGTCCCATTGGTGCTGCCCAGATCTTCAATGTAGTAGTTCCCGGCCTGCCAGCTTATGCGTGCGTGCTGTCGAGACACCTCTGGATCGCGAATCGAGATACCTATTCCTTCTTCGCGGCCCAGGATGATTTCGTCGCCCGTCAGCGAGAAGGTCATACCTACCTGTGTTCCCTGACGTACCACCAAATTGGCCCTTGGTCGGCCCGGGGCCAGGACTGTCTGATCGTCCACTGTTGCCTCCTCGATTCAATGAATAAGATGAATGCCAAACGCGCCTCTATTTATAATAGTGTATCACGAGTTGAGCCGTGCGGCCAGCCCAGTTGACACTATCGTTGGCGCCATCGTCGTTGGTAGCGGTTTCAAAGCGCAACCGGATGCCGAAGCTGTTACCTCCGCCGTCGATGCGAGAGGCCACCCGTCCGGTGACGTCAATGGGGTCGTCCAGTCCCACCGTATCGCTCAAAGTGGCCAGGCTGGCGGCGGCGGCGGCGTTATAGTCGGCTGCGTCGAGGGTTGGGCCCCAGTTCACCTCTTCCACGTAAAGGGGATGTAGCCACTCAAAGGGGCTGCCACTCAGCGCGTAATCGCTCAAGTTAAGCTGGGCCTGGGTGATCCGGGCGCCGGCCAGGCTCGACAGGTCGAAGGCGAAAAAAGCCCGCAGCGCCTGATTAGTATCGTCGTCGCCAACGAAGGGTTGCGGCGTGAACACCGCGCCATCCTCCCGCACCCAGCCACTGCCAATGTAGTTGAGGGTGGCTGTTTGCTCCGCTTGCACCGTCACGGTCACCGAACGCTCGATAGGTCCACTGGCGGTCTCGGCCCGCAAAACGTAGAGCGTGGTGCTGGTCGGGCACACCTCACGGGAACCCACGGGACCGGCGACACCCAAATTGCTGAACTCTCCCCCACTCAAGAAAGCGGCTGTTATATTCTCGATGTGCCATTGCAAGGTGGTGCACTCACCGGGATCAATGGTGCTCTTAGTCGCCCCAAATTCGACAATGGGGGCGAGGGCCGTCGTGGGGGTGGGAGTTGGCGTCTTGGTTGGGGTAGGGGTGCTGGTAGGCGGCGCAGTGGCCGTAGGTGTTATGGTCGGCGTATAAGTTGGCGTGGGCGGCACGGGCGTCGGGACCACAGGTACGTCTTGAGTGTTGCTGGGCCGGGTGAAAGGAGCGTAGATCCAGGCCCGCTCAGCGCTGCCTGGCGGATAGACGATCTGCCACCAGGTATCGTCCGGATTCTTGCCAGTCACTTCGACCTCAGTGCCCACTGGCAACAGACCCAGAATGGGGTAGTCTTGACCTGGTCCTCCGCGCACATTTAGATCGGTGGTGGTAACGGCCGCCGGTGGGCCGCCCGGGGTGGGCGTTTCGCCCTGTGACACGGGGGTTGGCGTATTGGCCCTCCCTTGTTGTTCAACGACGGTAATCATCACGGTCGTGGGGGCGCTGGCTGTGCCCAGGCGGTTGTAGGCACGCACCTCCAGCGTATAACTGCCAGCTACTGTCGGCGTCCAGTGCAAAGTGACAGGGAAGGTAGGCTGTCCTTCGGCGACAGCGCTTTGTTGTTGATCTACCACATTGCCGCCGACCCAGAGTTCGACGCGGGTGATGCCGTTAGGGTCGCTGGCGGTAGCACTGACGTCCACCGGCTGATTGATCTGTACCTGGCTGCCGGCGACCGGCGATTGGATGAAGACACTAGGGGTAGTAGCTGTCTCCTGCACCCGGTTGCGAGTCAGCAGCCAGGCCGTGAGACCTGCAAACGTCAAGATGAGCACCACGATGATGATCAATCCCCCTAGCCAGCCAATGGCAAGCCACGGCGTCCCCCTGGCACGTCCGGCCGATGGAGTCCCACGTGGGGGAGGCGGTTGGGGTGCGGCGCTCCTGGGGTAAGGCGGCAGGCCCACGGTGTCGGGCGCCGGAAAGCCTTCCACTGAGAAAATTGACGAGCCCACGGCGATGGTCTCTGTTGGCTGTAGAACGTGAGGGCCCGTGATGCGTCGCCCGTTGACTAATGTGCCGTTGGTGCTACCCAAATCTTCCACGATAATCTCGTTGCCTCGCCGTACCACCCGGGCGTGGTGACGGGACACCTGAGGGTCATCCAGCACGACGTCATTGTCTTGCGCTCGTCCGATGGTCAACGAGTTGCCCATCATGGTGTAACCCTGGCCAATGGTTGGCCCGAGTTGCATGCGCAATCGTATGGGGGGGCGACCCCCTCCTGGTTGGGTAGGCTCTCCCTGTCCCCCTTGGGGACTATGCCCCCCTTGGGGACTACGCGGGTAGTCTGAACTCATCGCTGATTACGCCTCCTCTTTATCTTTCTCCTCAGTTGCGATCGCTCAAGTAGATCGAGGCCGTTTTACGTCGTTCATCCATCCCACTTCCTCCTGATGCCAGATAGACGTTGCGCTTCCGCCTCAGGTTCCCAAATCTGTGAGAGAACATTCTATACAACTAACCATCGCAGGGGTTCGTGGTGGCCTGCACTGTGTTACTGGGCCACGATTCGCCTGCCGCGTTGAAGGCGACCAGGTAAAAGCGATAGGACGTCCCACAGGTCAGCCCGCTGACGACACCGCCGGTAATGTTGGGGCCAAACGTTTCCAGGGCCTGCCGGGTGTCGGCGTTATATAAGCGAAAGCCTTGCTCGTCGCTGCTGGTATCGGTCCAGGTAAAGTCAAAGCCATCGGGGCGGGCGGCGGTAATGGCAAGATTGGCCGGCGACGCAGGCGGTGGTGGCGGGGGCGGGGGTGGAGGCGGGAAGGGCGTAGGTTGGATAAACAAGGTGATCGTGCGTTCCACGCTTCCCGCTGCGTTGCTGACGACCAATTGATAGTTGGTGGTGGCGCCGGGCGAGACGACCAGTGTCCCGCTGGGACCGACTCCTTCTTCGCCGCCTGGGATGAGGCGGGCAGAAGTGCCGTTGACGTATTCCCAATAGATGGTCGCCGACTGGCCCTGGCTGATGACGCGCGGTACCACCTCAAAGCGGGTGATGATCGGTAGACCACCCGGACCAGGGCCAACTTGGATGAGCGCATAAATGATGGGGCCAAAGTTGCGTCCCCCCGGGTTGCGCATCTGCCACTGGCTGCGATAGGTGCCGGCGGCATCGGGCGCGACCATAGGCACGGTGATCTCCACTGTATAACCAGGCGGCACCCCCTGCGGCAAAGAGACAGCACTGGGTGCGTTCAGTTGCGAACCCCCCACGAAAACCAGTTGGTAGCTCGTGTCCCAGGCGCAGGTGCCGGTGTTCCGCAGCCGCCAGATCTTGTCGAAGGAGGTTCCCGGGTCGAGCTGGCTGCAGTCAGGCACGGTCACGTCAGCTACGAAGGCGGCTTTGTCGTAGCATGGGTAGCATGGGGAGCATGGGTAGGGCACGGGAGTGAACGGAGGGGGTGGCGTGTAGGCGTAGGTCGGTAACGGTGTGGACACAGCGAACGGATTGGGGGTAGCCGTCGCCAACTGAGCCGCAATGACAGTTGCCTGCACCGCTGCGCTTTCCGGCACCGCATAAAGGACAATCGGTTGAGACGCAATCGCCTCACCGGCATTGTTCTGGGCAATCACCCGGATTGAGTGTTGACCGGCGACCTCCGGGGTCCACAAAATATCCGTTGTGAGTTCAGTCACCGGCATCGCCTGGGGGGGAGGTTCCTGCTTGACCACCTGACCGTCTACCTCGAGCTCGATCCAACCGATCCCCCTGGGTTCATCCGCAACCACACGGATGGGAATCGTGTTGCCCAGGTAGACGGTGCTACCATCCGCGGGGCCGACGATCCTCACCGCAGTCTTGGACGGTGATGGGGTACAGGAAATTACCAACACCATAAACGCCAATGCTGCACCGATCGTCGATATCAGAGGCCGATATTTCTTCATCTAACCTCCTCCTTTGGATCCGCTTGCGTGAGCGAATCTCAGAGATCAGAAGAAGCAAGAAAAGCAGTAAACACTAACCCGTGACCAGAGGACAAGTCTTGGATCACCTGATTCGCTACTTCCGACTTCAGCAACGTGAGAAGTTATCCATGCGCCATTATAACATAATCGACTAGTTTTTGGTAGATAGACTTTGCTCCCAAAAATAAACGCACTATTCCATCGGGTGCACTTCACTTCGGGGGCAGACCTAACCCCCGGCCCCTTCCTCCCTTGGCAGGGACAGGCTGCCAGGGAAGGGGGGAGATTGCTCCCCTCCCCGACGCGGGGAGGGGCTGGGGGAGGGGTCTGCCCCAAAACTGAAATACGCACTATTCCATCTTGACGTTGGCCTGGTTTTATGCGACAATTCTTTATGGGAGGAAGGGCAGTGTCTAAAGCCGCTCAGTTGTTCCTGGTTACAGCCCTAATCTATCTGGGGTTGGGGTTAGCGTTACACGCGATAGCCATGTTCGATGTGTGGCTGGGGTTCAACCCACTGGCCTATACGTCAGTGGGCTCGACTATACAGATGTTGCTTGTTGGCTGGTTGACCCAGTCGGCGATGGGGCTGCTCTATGACCGGCTGGTCAGGTCGCCGCGCCTGGTGGCGATAGTCTGGGCTTGCCTCAATGTGGGCCTGGTGCTGACCAGCGTGGGCCAGCCAGCGCTGGCGCTGACGGGCAATGACCTCATTGGTGGCCTGGTAGCCATGGGGGGCCTGATGCAGGCGACAGGTGGGGTAACCTTCGTCATCGAGATCGCGCGGGCGTTAAGAGGGCGACGAAAGGTTTAGCAGAAGTAATCGCACGTTCGATAGCGCGCTATCGAACGTGCCTCTGCTCAACCCATTCGAAATACGCCCAATTTATGAAACCAAATCGCGCTCGAATTCTAATCCTCTACAAGAGGAATAATACCCGCGTGCGTTGGGTGTAAATCCACCACCTATTTTACGACGTATATTATCTTAAAGGGAGAAATAGAACGAGCACAATAGACTGCTGCATAGATGGGGATCGTGTGCGATGACGTCGGACTTTCTAATCCACGAGGCGTCACTGATAAGCCTGCGCCGCCGCTGGTGGGTGATGGCCTCTTTATATGCTCCATTGCTTTTGCTCGGCTACCAATTATTGCGTACGGAGTGGCATCTCACCTATGCCTGGCGCTGGACTATGGTGGCTGCAGGGGTATTGGCCTATGAACTGTGGCTTCTCTGGCGGGGCCTGAAGAACAACCGCCTGCGAGGCGGATCAACTTTGCTGCCTACACTGGGTGCAGGCAACGTCCTCACCCTGCTGCGCGGACTGGCGCTGGGGTTGTTGGCTGGTTTCCTTTTTTCACCCTGGCCCCCGGGCAGGCTGGCCTGGATGCCGGCCCTGTTATATACCCTGGCTATCGTAGCTGATTATCTGGATGGCTATTTGGCCCGCATTGTTCATCGTGCTACCGTGCTGGGCGAGGACCTCGACATTGAGTTCGATGCCTTGGGTATGCTGATTGCTATTTCGCTGGCAGTGCATTACGGCCAGTTGCCCTGGTGGTATCTGCTCTTGGGTCTGTCACGCTATCTCTTTCTTCTCGGTATCTGGTGGCGCAAGCGGCAGGGCGAGCCGGTGTATGACCTGCCTCCTAGCGCTCACCGACGGATGGTGGCTGGCTTTCAAATGGGCTTTATGAGCGTGATGCTCTGGCCAGTGGTCTACCCGCCTCTTACCACGTTAGCAGGCCTCGTCTTTGCGATACCCTTTATGGCAAGCTTTGCGCGGGATTGGTTCGTCGTCAGCGGGCACATTGATCCCAACTCACCCTTGTACCTGGAAGCCAGGCAAAAGATTGCCGTCGTGACGATTCGCTGGCTTCCCCTATTGCTGCGTATTGGGGTCGTGATGATAGCAGCGGGATTCATTCTGCCCACCCCTTGGAACGCGCCCGAGCGAGTTGCGTTTTTTGCCTGGCCGGGAGTTCTCTCTTCGGGGGTTACGGCGACGGTTATCAGCGTGGTGGCAGTCGTGGCCATTGTGACACTGGCCCTGGGGATGGCAGGGCGGCTGGGGGCTTTGGGATTACTCATCGCCGCCAGCGCGAACATTCTCGCCCGTGGACTTTATATGTACAACGGCTTTGTGCTGGTGGGGGCCATTGCCCTGATATTCCTGGGTAGTGGCGCCTTTTCCTGCTGGCGTCCAGAGGATATTATCCTCAATCGGCGTGCTGGGGAGAAACGGGGTGCTGGCCTGTGATAGTCTACGCCCGTTTGTTGCGCCCCCGTTATCTGCTCTGGCTGGCGGTGCCTCTTTTGCTCTTATGGGCGCTGCGCGCCGTGTCGCTGCAAGATGCCTGGACGGTGTTGGACAGGTTGGACTTGACCCATGTCCTGCTCCTGGTGGGGGCCAATGGACTGGTGTTGCTGACCCTGAGCGGACGTTGGTGGCTGATCCTGCGGGCGCAGGGCTATCCGATTCCCTACATGACGCTGGCCGGCTATCGTCTGGCGGCCTTTGGGGTCAGTTATTTCACTCCTGGTCCCCAGTTCGGTGGTGAGCCGCTGCAGGTACATTTCGTACAGCGTCGGCACCGGGTGCCGCGTTCTACCGCCATCGCCGCCGTGACTCTGGATAAATCGTTGGAGTTAGTGTCCAATTTCACCTTCCTGGCAGGTGGCATTACCTTGATTCTTCAAGGGCAAGTGTTTCCCGGTGTCGTGGGTAATCAGGCCATCCTCTTCCCCCTGGTGTTGCTGGCTCTTCCAGTGGGATTCTTGCTGGCTATCTGGGCCGGGAAGCATCCCATCTCCAGCCTGTTGGGGGTTGGAGGCAGACTCTTTTCCTGGCAGCAATGGCCAGGGCGCGCCCGCTGGGTTCCTGTCTACCAGGAGGTCCACCAGGCTATTCATGCCAGCGAGGAGCAGGCAACGCGCTTTTGCCGTGAATCTCCCGTGACTCTGGTGCAGGCGCTGTTGGTTTCCCTGGTCAGTTGGGTAGCCATCGCCGCTGAGTATTGGCTGGCGTTACACGTATTAGGCTTGAATCCGACGCCGGTGCAGAGCATCAGTGCGCTCACCGCAGCCCGCATGGCCTTCTTGCTGCCCTTCCCCAGTGGGCTGGGCGCTCTGGAGGCCAGCCAGGTCTTGGCCTTAAGCGCGTTGGGTATGAATCCCGCGGCAGGCATCAGCCTGAGCCTGCTCATCCGGGTGCGAGATGTGATCCTGGGCGGCCTGGGATTGTGGTGGGGCGGGATAACCAGCCTTGGCCTCAAGTGAAAGTAGTGTCAAATATCCAGGGAAAATCTTAAAAAACTGTATTCGGCTTAAGCGTAACATTTAGTTAACGAACATAGGAGGCAAAGTAAATGACAAGTCAGGCGAGAGCGCAACTGGGTCTATTGCAGATAGGTATCATCTTGTTGACACTGGTCACAGCCGTCATCCATTTTTCACTGGTGTTTCCCAGCGTCTTGTTTATCCTGAATGGTTTGGGCTATTTGGCCTTGTTGGGGGCGCTTTTCCTGCCGATACCCCAGTTGATGAACTACCGCCATCTGGTGCGCTGGGTATTGGTGGGCTATGCGGCGCTGACCATCGTGTTGTGGATTTTGATGGGCTCACGCATACCCATTGCTTACGTGGCCAAGGCGGACGAGGTGATTCTAATTGTCTTGTTGTGGCTGGACAGCCGCTAAAGCAGTTCATAGACTATGGGCGAGTTGACAATTACACAAATGGCTTGCGCCCGTATCCCGACCGCAGCGGGCGAATTTCGGTTATGTCTTTACGGGAACAACCAGAATGACAAAGAGCATCTGGCGCTGGTCATGGGCGACGTGGCTGGCCAACGGGATGTGCTGGTCCGGGTGCACTCCGAATGTTTTACCGGTGACGTGCTGGGTTCTCTGCGTTGCGATTGCGGGCAGCAATTGCAGCAGGGGCTGCAACTGATTGCTGAAGAAGGTCGGGGAGTGATCATCTATCTGCGCCAGGAGGGGCGAGGGATTGGCCTGCTGGATAAGCTGCGTGCCTATAACCTTCAGGATATGGGGTACGACACGGTAGATGCCAATTTGCTGTTAGGCCACCAGGCCGACGAGCGAGATTACACGGTGGCAGCCCTCATCTTGAAGGATTTGGGCGTGCGTTCCCTCCGATTACTGACCAACAACCCTAAGAAGATCGAGAGTCTGCAGGGGTTGGGCATGGCGGTAACTGCCAGGATACCTTTGCAACCCAGGGTCACCGCTGAAAATGCGGCATATCTAATAACCAAAGCACAGCGAATGGACCATTTTTTGAACCTGGGTCTGTTGTCCAGCGTGCTTGCGAGTCACAATGGCAATGGAACAGATTGAGGCCCGGTTAACCCAGGCTGCCGAACATCGCCAGCGGGTGAATCGCCCTTGGGTTACCTTGAGTTATGCGCAAAGCCTGGATGGATGTATCGCAATCTGTCGAGGCCAATCGCTGGCTCTCAGCGGCCCCCAATCGCTCACTCTGACCCATCAACTGCGGGCCGCTCACGACGCCATCTTGGTGGGCATCGGCACGGTACTGGCAGACAATCCCCGCCTCACAGTGCGGCTGGTAGAGGGCAAAAACCCCCAGCCTGTGGTAGTGGATAGCCGGCTGCGCTTCCCTCTGGACGCCAGCTTGCTGCAAGATCACCCGCTGTCTCCCTGGATTGTTACCACGGATCAGGGGGACCGCGATCGCCAGAGAGTGCTGGAGAGGGCTGGGGCGCGGGTTCTGCGTCTTCCGACTCGGGCGGATGGGCAGGTACATCTGACCGCCTTGTTGGAGCAGTTGGGCAAATTGGGCCTCAACAGCCTGATGGTGGAGGGTGGCGCCCGCATCATCACAAGTTTCCTCTCGGAACGGTTGGTCGACTTCCTGGTGCTGACAGTCCCCCCCACCCTGGTGGGGGGGCTGCACGCCGTGGACAGCCTGGGAGGCTCTGATCCGGCTCATTTCCCCCGGCTGCGCCACCCGGGCAGTGAATGGCTGGGAGAAGACCTCATCTTGTGGGGCGATTTGGCCTGGGGAGAAATGTGAAGCGACTGGCCCTGTATTTTACGGCTCCATACCAGGTTTCTGTGAGAGAAGAATCATTGCCCCCACTTGCTGCGGGCCAGGTCCTGGTTCAAACGCTGATTTCAGCCATCAGCCCGGGCACCGAGTTGTTGATCTACCGGGGTCAGTCGCCCACCGACATCCCGGTGGATGAGACCATCCCGGCCCTGTCTGGTAATTTTGGCTTTCCTCTCAAATATGGGTATGCTGCCGTGGGACGGGTGATGGCCTTGGGCCCCGACGTGGCCCCAGAATGGCAGGGGCGACTGGTGTTTGTCTTTCACCCCCACGAGAGTCATTTTCTAGCCTCGCTGGCCGAATTGATCCCGGTTCCTCCGGCTATACCGCCGGGAGAAGCAGCCTTTCTCCCCAACATGGAGACCGCCGTCAATTTCCTGATGGATGGGCAGCCCCTTATCGGCGAACAGGTAGCAGTTTTTGGACAGGGTGTGGTCGGCCTATTGACAACTGCCTTGCTGGCCCGACTGCCCCTGGGCAGACTGGTAACCCTGGATCGGTACCCGATACGTCGGGAGAAATCCCTGGCTATGGGTGCGCACGCCAGTTTGGACCCTACCACGCCGGACGCACTGGCCCGGGTGCATTCCCTGCTTCAGGAGAGCCATTCCTGCGCAGGGGCAGACCTGGCCTACGAGCTTTCTGGCAACCCGATAGCTTTGGACCAGGCAATCGCCGTTACCGGCTTCAACGGGCGTGTGATCATCGGCTCCTGGTATGGTCAAAAACGGGTTGACTTGAACCTGGGGGGGCGCTTTCATCGCAGCCGTATCCGGCTCATCAGCAGCCAGGTCAGCACGATTGCGCCAGAGTGGGAGGGACGCTGGACCAAGTCTCGCCGCCTGCAGGTCGCCTGGTGGGTGCTCCAGCAAGTTGGGCCGGCCCAGCTCATCACCCATCGCTTTCCCATCACCCAGGCCTCTCAAGCTTATGCTCTGCTCGATCAGCACCCGGAGGAAGCCATTCAGGTGATGTTGACGTATACATGAAACGTCAAGCGTCAAGGGTCAAACGTCAAATGCCAAACGCCAAACGTCAAGGATAAATCAAGTTTTAGGTTTTAAAGTTAACAGGCATGAACGAGGATGTGGCTATGTATACGGTGGCCGTTAAGCGAGATTTTGTCGCTCAACACTTTCTCATCGGTGGTGATT
>CAYTNQ010000058.1:0-23726 GCA_964439175.1 uncultured Anaerolineales bacterium
AGGTGTTGGGCGACTACGTGGCCGGTCCTACCCACGTGATGCCCACCATGGGCACCGCCCGCTTCGCCTCACCCCTCAGCGTGCGCGATTTTACCAAGATCATCAGCCTGTTTGCTCTGGGCGAGGGCGAAGCGCGAGAAATCGGCCATGCCGCGCAAACCCTGGCCGAAGCGGAAGGGCTCACCGCCCACGCGGCGGCCGTGGCCAGGCGCAGAAGCTAAAGCGGCGGCCTACGCCTGCTGCGAGGTCAGATCGCTCAAGTTCGAACGGCAAAACAGGGGGACAGTTGAAACACGCCCCAATCGTATAGGCTCAGTGGAGGTGGCCTCATTCATGCGCAGTTCAGAAGCGTTAGCGGTTGTTTATGGTTTAGCATCAGCGGCCAGTTGGGGGACAGCGGACTTCAGTGGCGGTTTCGCCAGCAAACGTAGCAACGTATACAGCGTCATTATCGCCTCACAGCTTGTGGGGGCACTATTTCTTACGGGTCTGGCATTTGCCCTGGCGGAGAGCATCCCATCACTGGACAACTGGATTCTGGGTGGCGTGGCCGGTATCTCCGGGGCACTTGGCCTGGTGGCCTTGTACACGGGACTTGCCAGGGGACGTATGGGGATCGTGGCACCCGTCACTGGGGTTGTGACAGCCTTCTTCCCGGTAATCGTTGGAATACTCAACGAAGGACTTCCATCGCCCCGGCGACTCGCTGGATTCGGCATAGCTCTCATGGCCATCTGGTTCCTCTCACGCGCTGGCAATGGCGCAGCAATTCAGCTCAGTGAATTGGTCCTACCCACTGTAGCTGGACTGGGATTTGGCCTGTTCTACATTTTCATCGACCGGGTCAGCCATTCTGGAATCCTGTGGCCGCTGGTCGCTGCCAGAATCGCATCGATTGGTATGCTATCTATGATCATCGCACTGCGCCGCCAACGGGGGGTGCCTGCTACCAATCAGTTCCTCATCATTGCATTCGTGGGCGCCCTCGATGCCGGCGGGAACGCATTTTTTGCCTTAGCAACCCAGGTAGGACGGCTCGATATATCAGCCGTCCTCGCCTCACTCTATCCCGCTGCGACGGTTCTGCTGGCCTGGCTCATTTTGAAAGAGCGACTGGTTCATCAGCAGTGGCTTGGGGTCATTGCAGCGCTTATCGCGCTCGTCTTAATTGCCTCGTAAGATGGCAGCTTAACCCAGATGACCCCTTCGAGGAAGATTAGGGTTGTAACATCTCCCATCGTCATCTCACACTTCCAGACGAGACCATTGGTGCAATACCGATCTCTAATCGCCACGCACCTTGCTCCGTTGCCGACAATGGACAGGGGCTGGACGACGACTTCGATCCCTCGGCGTTTTCAGCCGAAAGACATTATGGACTGCCGGGCATCAGCGAGCGAGTGGCTTTGTTGGGAGAGCGCTTGAAATTGCACAACTAGGACAGCGGCGGATTGCTGCTTCAGGTGGAGATACCGCATCCCCCGGTTATGTAATCTGAGGCAGGAGGCCTTGGAGGTTTCTAAAATGCCCTAACCTCATCCTTGCAACCATAACCTGGCGGCCCATAGTGCGGCCATGCTCAACTTCTCCACCAACGGCTCCAGCTTTTCGGCAATAGGTTTGACGGCACGCCCCGCCTCAACCGTTTTCTCCGCCACGGTCTTGGCTCCGTCCAGAATGCCGCTCAGCAACGTGGTGGCTTCGGTCAGGCTTTTCTGGACTGACTCGGCTTGTTCTTGTTTCATCTCACCCTCGACCTTAGCCGCAGCCTCTTTGACGCTGGCTTCAGCCCCCTGGGCGGTAAAGGGCGCTGCCGATGATATCTGTTTCAATGCTTCCTGCTGGGCGGTGATGTAAGCCAACTCCTGCTTGACCTCAACCAGCAGTTGCTTGAATTCATCAATGGTTGGTTTCTTGTCGGCGGGGGTGGGTTGCCCACCAATGGTGGTGGTGGCGTTGGTCACGTCCCGCCCGGCGATGATGCTGCTGTGGATGCCGCCGCTGACGTCTCCGATGTGAACTTCAGACAGAGAGTCTCCATTGCTTGCCATAAGCCTGTTCCTTTCTACACAAAAACACCCCGCGACCCGCTGACGCGGGATTCAGGTTGGATTGACTTGTCGCCACCTTGATCTTAGGGCATTGGTTACAAGTTAAGGGCTACAGAGATTTGTCAAGTGCGATAGTTCCACCAATAGATCTCTTCGAGCGCGTTTTCTGGGGCGCTTCACAATCCCATACAACTTGGCGTCGGTGACCTAAAAGTCTACCACATCCGTGGCTTGGCTCCAGGCGGCGTGCAAATGGGGCAACACGTTCAGCAATACCTGCAGAAATAACTCCGCCGGTAAGGTACGCAGGCGTTCAGAGAGAGCTTGTTGGCTGATCTTCAGCGGCGAAACCTACAAGACAAGACCAATTCGCTGGCAACTAGGTGTACCGGCTCACTGACGCCGCCTACCTGTCGCCAAATCAGGCTCAGCACCAGCGCGACCATCACCGGCAAGCTCAGGGCACGTTCGCGCAGTCCCAATTGATGGTAGTGAGCCACTTGACCCAAGGTCGCCGGATGCACGATCTCAGTCAGTCGGGCCGCGATGTGGTCGTCGGGAGGCGGGGTCGGCAAACGTTTGATGCGATCCCGCTGGATGGCTCGGGTATGCCGGACCGAGCTGGGCTTCTTGGGCTGTTTGTTTTCGTTGATGTCATCATGGCCTTATTCTACGGTAGACCCTGTAGCACGCAAAGTTTTCGGCTTTCAAAGAACAGGTACCTCCCCGGTAGGCACAACGGGAGTTGACTTGAATGCCCATCCACGACCCGCCCTGCAGCACCCGGATGTCATCTCTTTGAAGATAAGCTCCTGATCACTCGTCTTCCGTAACGTCATAGGGATACAGCATAAACCAGGGCTTTCCCATTTTCGGTATACCAGATGCCAGGCACTTGCTCAGAGGAACAAGCACGTTCCCAACACAAGGTATTTATACGTTTGCAAGCCTTTTCTAGACCGCTGAAGTGCCTGTCACCTTACTTTGGGAACGCCCTACAGGCTGGAGAGCCTGACCTGTCTGATTTCCTGGCCGTGGACCTCTCACTTGCGCAACTCGGTCAGGGCTTCAAATCGATCACGGTTCAACCTGGATCGAGGTCTCGGCGATCAGCTCAACGAAGTAGCTGGAGAGTTTCTCACAGCGGGCCTTGACCCGCTGGTGGTACTCTTCTTCGTGCGTGGGTAGGGCGGCGATGGCCTCCTTCAGTTTTTCGATGACGGCCTGGGCGGCCACCTTCTCGACGGGATGGGTTAGGTGAGGTAAGGCTTCCTGCAGGGCGGCCAGCTGGGCGGGTAAGTTACGGGCCTGGGGGATCTGACCGCCGAGTTGCTCCACAATCTGGATGATAAAATCACGGCCCGCAAACACTGAGCCGTGAATGCCGCCCTCTACATCGCCAATAGTTACCTTGCTCATATACTTGTTAGCCTCATCTGAGCAAGGCTCAGTTATCATCTATTATCACTTCCCTACCTGATTCTAATTCGCCTATTCTGGCTTCAAAGAGGCGAAATACTCCATCAACAACCTGTGGATGAAGATGTAGCCACCTCCAGCCTTGCGAAGAAGAATGCAATTGGTCGCGTGATCTAGGAAACAGGCATAGTTCCAGGGAACATAGCCATTGAGGAAGAGGATAAACCTTAGACTGAAGTGTCTCACTACAGCCTGGCCACCGAAGAACATCCAGAAGACCAAGCTACCGACTAGTGCGCCTGGCAGACTGGCTACTAACTGGCCAATCACTCCGCCAATCAGCCCCATAATTGCAGCATTTTGCACTGACTTCCTGATGCCTTGATTGGGAGTCGTTCTTGTTTCTATGAACCTGATACTCGCACCACTACTAACTCCAAAGGCAAGACCTGCGAGCAAAGGAATTATGAGTGCAGCTAGTAGTGTATCTAATAGCCTTGGGAACGGTACATCTGTGAGCACAAGTATCGATCCGACGACCACCACAAAAATGAGCCAACCAGCGATACCATAGACCAAGCCGCTAATCAATCCGTGGATCAGTCCCTTGCCTACATCTCTCCATGACCACCGTAATAGTTCAGTCGGAATTATTGGGCGACTGGGTTCGCTAGCGAATCCAAACCACCAGCAAGCAACACCACCACCAATTATTCCCACAATCGGCCGACCATGTAGAGCGCCAATTATTCCACCAACTGATCCGAACAGGAGACTATAGAACAACTTTACAACAACGAGATATGCCTGCAACTGTCTATCCGTCGCCAACCAACTTGGCTGCATCCACTCAATTAGGAACAATGTCTGTCCTCTGTGATACATTTTTTTTGCCAGCCACGCCAACCAGTGGACACTCTGCTCTAGTGAATAGCTCCGGTAGCCCCCCCGCCGTTCAAGCATCCAGTCGACGTAATTACGAAATAGATGTTTGTGCCAGGCCTCTATACTGTCAAGAGTTGTCAGACGTTCATAGGACATTCCCTTATAGGCCAAGGCCATAACGCTGAGCATAAGTGGCGTCCGAGCTAGTTCTTGAAGCATCGCATCGCGTTGCAGGATTCTGCGCACTTCTAGCAATTCAGTGCCCACTAGTTGCAGGTAGAGGTCAAGCTGCTGGAACGAAAGCGGTTGCAGAACAACTGCCCCTTGAAGCTTGAGCCGAGTAGTGAGCGCTTCATAGTCTGCTGTGCGGCTACAAACCACCAGTGACGTTAGTCCGTATTCCTGACGAAAATCGTTAATCGCTTTAGCACATGCTTCTCGGTGTCTTGTTTTGACCTCATCCAATCCGTCTAGTAACACTAGCAGTTCATTGTTTTCAATCCAAGTGCCAGCAATTCTCCTGGGGACGTAGTACTTCGTATTAAGTTCATCTACCAGCCACAATGTAATGAGCTGCTGCTTCTCAGACCATGAGGAGAGGTTAAAGACAACGGGAATCGGTTGAGAAGAATCTTCTTCGGCACAGGCAATGGTGTTACGAGCCAGTTCCAGCAATGTGGTCGTTTTGCCCGCACCTGGTTCGCCAAGGATGAGTAGAGCACCGTTCATCTCGTTGAAGATATCAATAATTTCGGTACCAGGGGGTAGAGTACGATTAAGCCGACCAGGCATTTGGACTACCATATCCCAGGGACGCTCAATAGCCTCGGCCCGCTCTTCGAAACCAAGTCCGATCATCGGTCCGCCGTGCAGGGATTGCTCCAGCACACCCTTAATCCAGGTGTTCTTCACGAGCTCAAGCATTGCCTGGCGATTGCGTTGGGCACGTTGCTGTTCCGTGCTGCCAAGAAAGAAGTTAGTAATTTTCCGTCCAATGTTGACATCACGCGCGGCGATGATCGAGTTGCGAATGCCACCATCTACATTGCCTATTGTTACGTTACTGCTTCGCTTGTCGAGTTCGGAAGAATAAGATTCGTCCGCCATAGCTTATGGCTCCACCTTTGGCAGCAAACTACTACAGCAACAACCATTGAGTCCTTAAGGACAGTCAAAACTATAAAAGTGCTTCGCTGCATTGAGTATTATATCACATTTGGCCCAGGCTTTCAATAAGTTTTATGTCGAATCTCACAGCTACCCTTGCTTGGGCTTCATAATCTGGCGCTCGGCAGTAGAATTTGACACTCTAAGGATGCTATAATATAATCTGGCCCGGAGAGACAGTTCCTGTTTAACTGACTCGCTCAAAACAGGAATCAGTGGGACATTCGTGGGCCGCTAGCTCAATTGGTAGAGCAGCTGACTCTTAATCAGCGGGTTACAGGTTCGAGTCCTGTGCGGCTCACCAACATATAGGGGGTAAATCCCCATAATACCACTAAATAGAGTAGTCGAGGGCCTCCGCTTTCAGAGGCCCTCAGTCTTTTGACTGCAATTTTACTGCAACGACGAGATAGGGTGGTAGCTTTACCAGGTGAGCATGGCCTTATCAATCGGCCAGACAAGGCTAAGCCGGTGTTATCCACAACTCCGCCCAAGCGGCAGCGTCTGGCATGTCGCTGGCTAGCGCTGCCTGTTTGATCGTATCCAGATCAATAGGAACCCGGCGCAATTCAATGCCCAGCACGCCGTCCGTCCAGTCCACGATGGCGTATTCGGCCCAGGGCAGGTAGCGCGGCAGGCCTTCAAAAGGCATTTGTTCAACAGGACAGCCAACGCTACCGGTGTTCAGGATCATCACGCCTTTGTGTTGGCGCAGCATCTGCACGTGCGTATGGCCGCCAGCCATCACCGTTGCTGCACGGCCTAACAGCATCTGGTCCAATTCTGCCCCTGGGGTTGTGGCCAAGATCTGCTCAATGTTCGACCTGGGTGAGCCGTGAAAACAAAGCAGCGTGGCCTGAGTGTCAAGGGGGATTTCGACCCAGGACTGAAACGAGCGCAAATATTCAAAATCAGCTTCTGAAAGCTGACCGGCGCACCAATTAGTCAATTCCACTTCCCAAGGTGTCATATTTGTATTCTCACGCACCAAGTCCAGGTTCAGCAAATCATCATCGTGATTCCCCATAACACAGGCACAATCTAATGCCCTGACTTGTGCCACCACGTCACCAGGTTGTGGGCCTAACGCAGCCACGTCACCCAGGCAAATGATCTGATCCACCCCCTGCTGATCAATGTCCGCCAAAACGGCTTCTAAAGATACCAGGTTACCATGAATGTCAGAGATGATCGCAATACGCATAAAACCTCCACCTCAGTTGATGGGCGTCAACAGGTTTGCTCGCCCGCCCATTGACTTAATGGTCACGCCTTGCCTTCTCCTCAGGCATCACCGACGATTATGGCACTGCATCGGAATAAGCGCAACTCAAGACATCCGTTGGCTCGGTCGTCTTGGTCGGCAACCTGGACGTGCAGGGCCGGCTGTCCCACGAAAAGTACTACCACCTGTTCGAGCCGCTGTCCAGCTTCTTGCAGGTGGAGGCGTTCATCGACCGCCTCCATTATTACCTGCCGGGCTAGGGCACAAACGCGGCACCTCGCTGGAAGTTGCCGTCGGCGGAAAGCCGGTATCGCCATCCTACGTTGAGGGGCAAGACACCACCCAGCGCAGAGGCCGGGCCTAGGTATTGGAGGCTCCTCCAAATCCTGCGCGCGATCCGGCTTCGCGTGTGGAACTGCCGCAACACCCATGCCACGCCCCTATCGAGCGTCTCCCGGCTCATGTGTTTCGGCTCAAATACCACGTGGTTGAAATCGTAGTGGGACCAGTCCTTGTCGAAGATGCGCCCTTGCCGGTCCAGCTCCTCAAACAGGGGGGTACCGGGAAACGGAGTCAATCTGGTCGCTTGCAGTGTTTCCACGTTGGCCTCCAGCAGGAACTCCAGGGTCCGCTCGAACACATCGGGCGTGTCGTCGTCCCCGCCGAACATGAAACCAGCGCACACGCCGATGCCGGCCGCGTGCAGTCTGCGAACGGCCGCCAGGTAGTTCCTGCCCAAGTTGGTCTTCTTCTTCCAGGAACGTAACCCTGCCTCCGAAAGAGTTTCGAACCCGACGAATAGACCTTGGCATCCGCTGCGAGATGCCAGGTGAAGCAACTCCTCATCCTCCGCGATTGCTATGCTGGACTGGCTGAGCCAGCGCTTCCCGAGCGGGATCATCTCCGCGAAAAGCTCCTGCGCGTACTCCCGGTCGGCAATGATGTTGTCGTCCATAAAGAGAACATACCGCCTCAGGGACCGTAGCTCATCGACCACCTCGGCCACAGGGCGGGTCCTGAAGTGGTGGCGATGGAATACTGCCACCGAGCAGAAGCTGCAGTGGTAATTGCAGCCTCGGGTTGCCTGAAGGACGTCGACGGGGGCGTATGCCTGCGTTCGGATCAGGGCGGGATTGGGCCTGGGCAATCCCGCCAGCTCTACCGGCTGGCTGCAGTAGAACCGCTTGAGTCTCCCGCTGGCAAAGTCCTCCATCATGCCAGGTACGTTTCCCTCCGCCTCCCCAACGCACACAGCATCCGCATGCTGAATGGCCTCCTCCGGCATGAAGGTGGGATGATAGCCGCCAAAGATCACCGGCTTTCCCCTCTCGCTGCGGAACCTATCAGCGATCTCATATGCGCGCGGGGCGTTGTACGTCATGAAGGAGATGCCAACGAGGTCTGCATCAGCCTCGAAGTCGATGGGTTCAACATCTTCATCAACGATCTTCGTTTCCACATAGGGTGGCATGCATGCTGCGACGTAGAGGCTGGAAAGCATTGAGAACCGGAACAGGCGCGGACCGCGCGCTCGTCCCTGACCGCAAACGCGCCATGTGGGAGACGTCGGGTTCAAGAGGAGAAACTTGATGCGTTCCATCATACTTATCCCTCGCTTTCAATCCCCAGCCCCCCGCAGGTGCATTCCAGTTTGGGGGCAGACCCCACTCCCCCTTCCCTGGTAGGGAAGGGGGCCGGGGGGTTAGGTCTGCCCCCAGCCTTTAATATCGCATTGGTCGATTCAATCAAGACCTGGCGTAAGCTGCTGTATCCAACCCCTGCCTGTTCCATACCCAGCAGCACCCCACCCACCACTGGCGGTGCCTTGAGACGCACCAGATGGGCCTGGGGTGCAACCTGGTGAATGGTAGCCGACATAGTTTCGATAAGCTTCGGGCTGCCCTTGGGCAAACTGCCTATCAAGACCACCTCAAACTCCGATTGTTCGAGGCCGAGCTGGCGAATGACGCCGATGGCCAGGCTGCCTAACTCGCGTCCGGCCCAGCAAATCGTCTCTTGCGCCACCTGGTCTCCCTCGGCCGCCACCTGGAAAACGATGGGAGCCGCCGCTGCCGTCAATTGGTAGCGCTCCAGCGCCAGCCCTTCCAGCAAATCCATCGCGTCGGCCGCACCGGTCAAATCCACAAACGCCTCGGTCAGGCGGGTGGCAGGGCCGCGCTGCGTCCAGTTCTGGGCGACCGCCTGCACCGCTTTGTCTATCAGCTCACTCGCGCCGCCATACTCGCCCAGGCGCGGGCCACACCCCGTCACCCGGCCTTCGCGTCCCTGGCGGTCGCGACCCCGGCAGTTGGTGCCGGTACCGGCCACTACCGCCACACCCCACCCTTCCGTTGCCCCCGCCAGCAAGCCGATAATCGTATCATTGACGAATTCAAAGGGCGCCGTCAACCCCAGCGTCTGAATTGCCTGGTGGGTCGGTTCTCGTTCAGCCGGCCAGTCGTAGCCGCCAATGCCAAAGCCGGCCCCGGCCAGGTCATTGTTTGAAATCCCGGCCGCCGACAGCGCCTGGCTGGTGATGGCATTCAGGGTTTCGATCAGGCCCGGGTAACCAACCACTTCGTGATTCCCCGGGCCATGCACCCCGAAGCCTACTGCCTGGCCGGTTTCGTCGGCGATCAAAGCGTGACTTTTCGTAGCGCCAACGTCAACTCCCAGAAAATATTTCCCCATAATTCGGTGAAAGCTCCTTACGCCAAAACTGGGGCAGATATTCCCGGTTAGTTTCCAACAGATCGTCCAGGACTGCCGGCACCTTGTCGGCAGAGGGGCCCAGGGGGTGAGCCAGCAAGGCCTGGTAGGCGGCTTTGCGGTCGCCGACGACGGCTGCCCCTGCGGTCAAGATCTCGTAACATTTCACCTGGGCCAGCAGGCCAAAGCAGACCGGCGGCAGCGGCTGGGTGGGGAGGGGATGAATGCCCTTGGCGTCGACCCGGCATGGCATTTCCAGCACCCAATCGCTCGGCCAGCCAGGAATGGCGCCTGCGTGGGGCACGTTGACTACGTGCATTTCGCCCAGGTTGTTGTAGTGCGCGTTGAGCAGTTGGGTGGCGACGGTCGAATAGTGAGCGCCGCCCCGTTGCATCAGGTTCTCGGGCGGCTCCGACCGGCTGGGGTCGGCGTATTGCCGCAGCAGGTCGGCCTCAATCCCCATCACTTCCTCGGCGCGGGAAGGCGGCCACGTTTCCTGGCCGGCCAGCTTTTGGTGGGTGTAGTAGTAGTATGTCAGATAGTGGTTGGGAATCATGCGCAAGGCCTTAATCGTCGAGACGTCCCATTCTGGCTCGGACTCCTGCCTGAGCTCTTCGAGGAAGCCTTCCAGAACTTGGGGCCAAACGTCCTCACCATCTAACAGAAAGCCATAGTGCCAGGAGAGATGATTCAAACCCAGCGTCTTCAACTCCGCCCGCTGCGGGTCGATTCGGTGCCCCTGCTTTTCCAACCTCTCCAAAATCTCCATTTCGGCCGTGATGGGCACGTTGCACACTCCTACCGCAGGGACATCGGGGCGGTGGCGGCTGAGGGCCTCGGTGACCAAGCCAGCGGGGTTGGTAAAGTTGACCAGCAGTGCTCCAGGGGCCAGTTCATGCATGTCTTGAGCGATCTTCAAAAGGACGGGAATGGTGCGCAGAGCCTTGGCCATGCCGCCGACGCCGGTAGTTTCCTGCCCGATCAAGCCATGCCGCCGGCCCAGGTACTCATCTTCCCGGCGGGCGGCCATACCCCCTACCCGCAGTTGGGTGATGACGTAGCTGGCGCCAGCTACCGCCTGGCGTTGGTCCGTGGTTAGGCACACAGCAAAGGGTGCCCCTTTTGCTTCAACCATGCGTCGGGCAAAACCTCCCACCACCGCCAACCGCTCCGGCAAAATGTCCATTAACCACAATTCGGTCATGGGGAGGGTCTCTGCGCGTTCCAGGAAGCCCTTAATTAATTCAGGCGTATAGCTGGATCCACCACCAATGACGGCTACTTTCATCCTTCAATCCTCTTAAAAAGCCTGCCTGGCCGTGGGGCAGCCACACGAGCGGCGAACTACTAACTCGGTTGGTAACAGCACCAGGGGATCCGCCTGATCGCCTCGGATCAGTCGCACCAACTGCCTGGCTGCTTCACGCCCCACCTGCTCGATCGGTGCCCGAATTGTGGTTAGCGGGGGCGTCAAATAGCGAGAGAGGTCAAGGTCGTCAAACCCAACCACGGCCACGTCTTCCGGCACACGCTTACCGGCTTGACTGAGCGCGGCCAACACACCAATCGCGGATTCGTCATCGCCGGAGAAAACCGCATCAAACTCTAAGCTCCCACTGAGCCAGCCTTCAACAGCCGTTTGAGCTTGTGCCCTATCAAAACCACCCGCTGCGACTAACCCGGGATCGAAAGGAATCCCATGCGTGGTTAAACTCTCGCGGTAACCCATCTCGCGCCAGTGCGAGTCCTCGTGTCCCTCTTGCCCGGTCAAAAAAGCAATCCGGCGGTAGCCATGGGCTTCTATCAGGTGGTCGACCAGCATACGAGCGCCGCGCTTGTTCTCAATGGTGACGCAGGGAATACTCAACCCTTTAGGGCAGGAGCGTTGAATTAAGACGACGGGAAACCCAATCTGGTTGAGGCGAACCAGTTCGGTGCTGGGTACACCATCCACAAACACCAGGACGCCATCCGTGTTATGCTCTCCCAAAGGATGGGGCTTGCCGGTGCCGGCAGCATGCCCTCCCCCTGTCGTGTAGATCAGCAGGCTGAAACCATTTTCCCGGATCTTAGCTTCAATTCCGCGCAGCACGGGTGAGAAGAAATCACCGCTGATTTCGGTAAGAAGCAACCCTATGGTGTTGGTCTTTTGGCTGGCCAGCCCCCGAGCCGCAGCTTGAGGGCGATAGTTTAAGCTGGTAATCGCGCTCTGTACCCGATTTGCGGTCTCCGGGGCAACGGGGGCCGTCTGGTTGATGACCCGGCTGACGGTAGCCGTCGAAACGCCAGCTTGCCGGGCTACGTCAGCAATGGTGGGCCTGGAACGATTTTTTGAGGCGAATTGAGAATCCACTTTATCCTTCACCCGAGGATACTATGGGATGTAAGCGCTTACATTATATACTAAAAGAGAACCCTTGTCCATAGGATTCTCACCCTTTTTCCCCCACTCGCTACCCTATCCCATGTCATTCCGAGAAGCGAAGCGACGAGGCCCGCCCTGCCTGCACCTGTCGGCGCGGCACAGGTGAGGTCGGGCCGAAGGGAATCCCTCGATACGCAGCATAAGGGATTTCTCGCCTTCGGTTCGAAATGACATAGATATGGAGGGTCATAAGGTTGCCGCGGTCTGATTGCTAAGGATCCGTAAATAAACAACTTCCTGCATTTGTGGCGGATTTCGTGGGGAAAACGGTCAGAAGTGCGGGAACTTATTCTTTTATGGATCCTAAAGCAGCCATTCGCAAGTTGGTGTATAATAAGCCGTGCGTCATGCGGCTATTATAAAAACGACGGGAGCGTAAAGGATGCGAAAGGTAACCCTTGTAATCACGATCTTTGTCTTAGGCTTAAGCGCCAGCGTCGCCAGCGCGGCTCCACCCGGCCAGGACTCCGGCGGCGAAGTTTACACCGTGCAAAAGGATGACTGGCTGAGTAAAATCGCCGAAAAATATTACGGGGACATGTTTGCTTACCCCGTCATCGTGGAAGCCACCAACGCCAAAGCTGCGGAAGATGCCAGCTTTGCGGTGATAGACAACCCCGACCTGATTGAAATTGGGCAGAAGCTGTGGATTCCTGATGCCGCCGGCATGGCGCAGGCTGCCCCAACTGCGACGGGGACGGCCTCGGCGGGCGGCAATCTGACTCTGGCAGCCCTGCGCAATGCGACCTATCAAGGCATCTATGCTGAGCCGGTGCAATTGACCGACGGGAAATACGAAGGCAAGCCTTTCGTAGAAGGTGGCGCCTCCAGGCCAACGGTCACTTTTGTAGACCCTTTCTACGCTTTCGGTGATCTGAACGGGGATGGCCTCAAAGATGCAGCGGTGATCCTGGCCGAGAACTCGGGTGGTAGTGGGGTCTTCTTGTATCTGGCGGCGGTTGTTGATCAAAACGGGACACCTGCTAACGTAGCCACGCAACTTTTGGGCGACCGGGTTGAGATAAAGAGCGTGGCTATTGATGGAGGAGAGATCGTGATCGACATGGTCACCCAGGGACCGAATGACCCCTTCTGCTGCCCCAGACTGGAGGTCACCCTTAGATACCGCCTGGAGGGTGACCGGCTGGTAGAGCAAACCGCTTTCGCCGGCACTTACAAGGCCATGTTGCCGGCGGCCTCCAGTCCGGGTCGCGACATCACCCTGAATTTGAAGCCCGACGGGAGCGTGGAGCTGAGCACCGACTACCTCAACGGCGAAGCCCCCATCGTCGAAATCGGCACCTGGCAGGACGATAATGACGGAACGGCGACCGTCACCCTCACCGGGCGGCCAGGAGGCCAGGCCTATGATACCCCAAACGTCATTACCTTCAGGTTGGTGAAAGGGGAGCTGATCGCCGTCGTATACGACATCAACCTGTACGGATCTGAAGGATTGCGGCTCACCAGGCAGTAAGGTTCGTTTAAGGATACCTTTTAGCGCGCTCGTGATTTGCCGGCGATGACTCGGCCTGAACAGGGCAGGAAAGGAGCAAGAAAATGAGTGAAACCAGAAAAATCCAGAAGGTCTTCAAGAGCAAACCGACCATTGAGGGTGCCGGGGTTCATCTCAAACGCGCCTTTGGCTTCCATGAGGTGCACTTGTTCGACCCCTTCCTGCTCCTCGATGACTTTCGGTCAGACAACCCGCAGCACTACCTGCCCGGATTCCCCTGGCACCCCCACCGCGGGATCGAGACCATCACTTACGTTCTACAAGGAACTGTTGAACATGGGGATAGTATGGGAAACGGGGGCGTTATCTCCTCCGGTGACGTGCAATGGATGACCGCCGGTAGCGGCATCATCCATCAGGAAATGCCCAAGGGCGATCCGCAAGGTGCCATGTACGGATTTCAGCTCTGGGCCAACCTGCCCGCATCTCACAAGATGATGGATCCTCGCTACCGGGAGGTAAAAAGCAACGAAATACCCGAGATCATCCAGGATAACGGAACCAAGATCCGGGTGATCTGCGGGATAGTAGGCGACACCCAGGGCCCGGTCCGCGATATCATCACCGACCCGGAATACCTGGATGTAAGCGTGGCGCCGCACTCAGAGTTCGTGCACCCTACCCAGCGGGGGCACACGGTCCTGGCATACGTCATTGACGGCCAGGGATATTTCTGCCAGCAAAAGGATCCCTATTCTTATGAGATCGAGGGGGTCAATTACTTTGACCTCGAGCGAGATCGCTTCATTGACAACGAGAGCCTGGTGCTCTTGGGTGACGGGGATACGATGACGGTCTCAACGGCGGATGAGCCGGTGAGGTTTTTGCTTTTCTCCGGGAAGCCGATTGGGGAGCCCATCGCCTGGTACGGTCCTATTGTGATGAACACCCAGGAGGAATTGCGCATCGCCTTCGCAGAGTTACAGGCGAACACATTCATCAAACACCGCAACCCGTGAGCGCGTGTCTGAAAAGTGGGGCAGACTTTCTAGTCTGCCCAGACAGGCTGCAAGGCAGGCCCCACGGCATTTGAGACATCCGCCAAGAACTAAAGAATATGCAGTTCGCACACTCTCCGAAAGTGATAGCCATAGATCGCAAAGGTAACCGCCAGGGAAAACAATTGGGGACGGCGAAAGAGCGTCCAGAACAGGAGCTTCCAGTAATGGCTCCGCTCCTCGCCCAGGATGCCCAGGCGGTAGATAGAGCGCAGGAATGCCAGGATATATTGAAACTCCAGGGGGGATTTAATCTTCGGTGGCTTGTACTCGCGTAAAAAGGTCCGAACGCGCTGATAGTATTGCTCGGGCGAGTAAATATATTGCAGTAGATTCAGGTATCCCTCGCGCAAGGTGTCCAGGTTCATAGTGGGGATGATGTTCGTCGTGCCATCGACGTTATCCCCCGAGATGTGATCCAGCAGCCGCCCTTCTCGTTTCAAGCGTTCGTAAAGTTTGGTGCCGGGCGGGGCCTGAAGCAGGCCGACCATCGCTGTCACAATGCCGCTGGTCTGGATGAAATCAATCTGCCGCTGGAAGATGGAGGGCGTGTCGTTGTCGAATCCGACGATGAAGCCCCCCTGCACCTGCAACCCGGCGCGTTGGATCCGTTTCACATTTTCGATCAGGTCCCGGTTCTTGTTCTGATTCTTGCTGCATTCGGCCAGGCTGTCCTCATCCGGCGTCTCAATGCCGATGAAGACCGTATCAAACCCTGCCTCGACCATCATCTGCATCAACTCCCCGTCGTCGGCCAGGTTGATGGAGACTTCCGTATTGAACGCTATCTGCTTCTTGCCTTTCTGCCATTCGATGAGCGCCGGCAACAACTCGGTCTTGAGATGCCGCTTGTTGCCAATCAGGTTGTCGTCCACGAAGAATACGTGCCCGCGCCACCCCAACTCATACAAAGTGTCCAACTCGGCCATGATTTGCTGTGCGCTCTTGGTGCGCGGCCGGTGGCCAAATAACGCCGTCACGTTGCAGAAGTCGCAGTTGAAAGGGCAGCCCCGGGAATACTGCATGTTCATCGTGGCGTAGCGGCCCAGGTCGGCCAGTTCCCACCTGGGCACCGGCGTCTTCTGGATGTCGGCAAAGTCAGAGGTCGTGTAGACCGGCCTGGCACACCCCTGCTCCAGGTCTGCCAGGAAGGGGGGCAGAGTCACTTCGGCTTCATTCAGTACGAAATGATCCACTTTTCCAAATTGCTCGTACTCGCTCGTGAAGAGGGGCCCCCCGGCAACGATCTGAACGCCTGCCTCCTTGCAGCGGGCAATGATGTGACGCGCCGACTCGCGTTGCACCACCATGCCACTGATGAAGGCGTAATCCGCCCAGGCCAGGTCTTCTTCGCTGAGCCAGGTCACATTCAGGTCAACCAAGCGCTTCGGCCACTCGGTCGGCAGCATAGCAGCTACCGTTAGCAAGCCCAGGGGTGGTGAAGCGGCCTTTTTGCGGATGAATTTCAGCGCGTGCTTAAAACTCCAGAATGTATCGGGAAACTCCGGATAGATCAACAGAACGTTCATGACACTTATCTCCTCATAGCCCTACCATACTTTAACCACTCACCTGTCGTCGAATTCATGTTTGTGTTGATCGGGGTAGGGTAAAGCTAAAAACACTGCCCTGTCCCGGCACGCCGTCACTCTTTACGCCGACCTCCCCCCCTAGCTTTTCCACAATGCGTTGCACAATTGAAAGTCCCAGGCCGTGCCCTTCAGCGCGGTCCTGGTCGAGCCGCGTGAATGGGATAAACACCCGGGCCTGATCCTCGGGCGCGAGGCCATCACCATTGTCTCGTACCCAGAATTGCAGCATACCGTCCGCCTCAGGGATTACACCCAACTCCACGCTGGGGGGCTGCCCCCCGTACTTGATGCCATTGCTGAGATAGTTGACCCATACTTCCTCAACCCACGGGCCATAGCCCAGGGCTGGGGGCCAATCGGCGGGAAGGATGACCTCGGCTTGATATTGCCCAATCATATGCGCCAGGCGGCTCTGGGCTTCGGTTACGATACGCGCCATGTCCAGGGGCTTCAGCTTCACTTCTTCTTTGCGCACGCTGGCCAACAATAGCAATGCCTCGATAATATCGTTCATCTTTTGCCCAGAGCGCACGATGCGCTGTGAGTACTTTTGTAACTCTTCCACCCCCATTTCCGTGCAGTACTTGTTCAGAAATCTGGCGTAATTGATGCTGACCCCCAGGGGGTTTTTCAGGTCGTGGGCTACCGTGTGGGCGAAGGCGTCCAGCTCCTCAATCAGCTTCTCTCGCTCGGTGATCTCCTCTTGCAGCCGGGCGTTTTTCTCCTCCAGTCGCTTTTGCAGGCTCTTTATGGTCAGGTGAGTCCTGACGCGGGCCAGGACTTCCTCGGACTGAATGGGCTTGGTGACGTAATCCACGGCCCCAAGCGCAAAGGCCCTGACCTTATCTATCGTATTGGCCAGAGCCGTGATAAAAATCACCGGAATGTCCTGGGTGGTTTCACGCTCCTTCAGCCGGCGACAGGTCTCGAACCCGTCGATGCCGGGCAGCATCACATCCAAGAGGATAATGTCTGGCCTGGCGTGCTCAGTTATTTCGAGCGCACTTTCTCCGTCGTCGACCGCCAGTACTCTGAAACCGAATCCTCTCAAATAGTCGAATAATACCCCAATATTGGCAGTGTCACCCACAATCAAAATCGTACTATTCTCGGGAGTTTTGGGACTCATTTTGCTTCTACCTTCTCGGGCACGCTCCAATTTCCCTGTCTATACCTGCCACCCTGCCGCAGGTTGGGGAATTGTTCCCCTCCCCGCGTCGCCTGTCCCTGCCAGGGGAGGGAGGGGCTCTTTCATGGGTAGGTTTTTTGGACAGGCGAACCTCTCCCCCCCTCAGTCCCCCCCGCTGGGGGGAGGAGCCAGGCTTCCCCCCCAGCGGGGGGGACTGAGGGGGGGGGAGCCCTATCTCGCGCCAGCAACCCGACTTGGGGCTTAGGTTCAGACGCTGTCCAGTCTGCTGTCGTCTCGACCCCCAAAAACCTACCCATGAAAGAGGGAAGGGCTGGGGGAGAGGTTGGCCCCAGAACTGAAATACGCTCTATGCTTCTCTGGGTATTGACCAGTCAGGTGGCCTGTAGTATGCTGATGCTTGAGACTATTCTATCAGCAAGTAAAGAACTAGACAAGCTGACTCTAGTCCCAGATTCCCAAAATCTAAGGTCTCCAATATAGGAGAGGACTATGACCCATCGCAAAGTTGGGCACGAAACATATCTGTCGCCTTTCACCTGGCGCTACGGGAGCGACACGATGCGCGAGCTGTGGAGTGAGGAACACAAGCGGCAGCTCTGGCGGCGCATCTGGCTGGCGCTGGCCGAGGCGCAACAATCCTGGGGGCTGGTCTCGGCCGAGCAGGTAGCTGACTTGCGCGCCCATGTGGACGACATAGACATCCAGCGCGCGCAGCAGATTGAGGCGGAGATCCACCACGACCTGATGGCCGAGCTGCGTACCTTCGCCGGGCAATGTCCCGTCGGGGGGCCCATCCTGCACTTGGGTGCCACCTCGATGGACCTAGAAGACAACGCCGACGCGCTACGGCTGCGCGCTGCATTGGACCTGGTGTTGGACCGGTTGGCGACGCTGTTCCAGTACCTGGCCGACCAAACCCAGCGCTGGGCCGGGACAGCAGCGATGGCCTTCACTCACCTGCAACCGGCCGAACCGACGACCGTTGGCTACCGGCTGGCCCAATATGGGCAGGATTTGCTGATGGACTTTGAGGAGCTGCGCCGCATCCGGGAGAAAATCCGGGGCAAAGGCTTAAAGGGGGCGGTGGGCACATCGGCCTCTTACGTCCAACTGCTGGGCTCGCCTGCCGCGGCGCGAAAGTTGGAGGCCCAGGTGATGTCTACTCTGGAACTACCCGCCTTTCCCGTCGCCACGCAGACCTATCCGCGTAAGCAAGACTGGCTGGTTCTGAATGCGCTGGCCGGGTTGGCCAGTTCGCTCTACAAATTCGCCTTCGATCTGCGCCTGCTCCAATCGCCGCCACTGGGCGAGTGGGCCGAACCCTTCGGCAAGGGACAGGTCGGTTCCAGCGCCATGCCCTTCAAACGCAACCCGGTCAACGCCGAAAACATCAACAGCCTGGCTCGCTATGTGGCCGCACTCCCCCACGTAGCCTGGGAGAATGCCGCCCACAGTCTGTTGGAACGCACGCTGGATGACTCGGCCAACCGTCGCCTTATCTTGCCCCAGGCTTTTCTGGCAAGCGACGAAATACTGTCACGGGCGACGCGGCTGATCCGCGACTTGCACATTGACGAGGAGGCCGTGGCCCGCACTCTGGACGCCTACGGCACCTTCGCCGCCAGCGAGCGTTTGCTGATGGAGCTGGTGAAAGCCGGCGCCGACCGGCAGGCCATGCACGAAGTCATCCGGTCGCATAGTATGGCTGCCTGGGCAACGGTAACCAGCGGCCAGACCAATCCCCTGCCCGATCACCTGAGCGCCGACCCTCGAGTGACGGCCTACCTGTCGCCCGACCAGGTTCGCTCCCTGCTCCACGCGGTCGATTACGTGGGCGACGCCCCTGATCGTGCCCGGCAGATGGCTCAAAGGTTGCGCGCCTGTCAACGCTGACTTTTTGCTTCCGAATCCGAACCGCTTTCACCAGACGAGGAACGATTACTGCCCATCCCATCGCCGCAGCACCAGGCAGGCGTTTTGGCCACCAAAGCGGCTGCCAACGCGTAAAGAATGAAAGGTGACATACGCCGTGCTTCGCGCTGGTTCAAATAAAGGGTAGGGTCAAAGCCCTGGACACTGGCAGCAATTTTAGTAGGAAAATCACGGGTGTCAAAAGTGGTGATAGCGGACACCCCGGAATTTCCTTCGCTCAGTCCTTGCCACGTGCTCCCTACGTCAAGCCCCAGAGGCGACACTGCTCCCAGGCCGGTGATTACAACCCGCTGTCTATCATTTCGTGCGTCGTTGACGTTCATTGTGTTGGCCTCTGCATTGTGATTGGGAATGCTCTCTGTATAAATGGGAACACTCTGCAGGTTACTGGGTTACGAGGGAACAAGGGATTCTGTTGACAAAGAGCCATTCTGATTGTAAAATTCATGTTGGTCTTTGGTTTTTTTGGTGTCTTGTCTCATGCCCTTCTCAATTCCCCATCGCCCCAGGTGACGCTCAATATGACTTTTCAGACAGTCTCTTAGAAGCTTCACGCACAAGACATTGGAAGGTGGTGTAATCTGATGAAGCTAACGCCTCGGCAACAGGCATTTCTCGATAAGCTTTTTGACCTGTATCGTGAATTCAACGGCCCGGTCCATTATTCGGTGGTAGCAGAACGTCTGGGCGTCAACAAGTTTTCCGCTTATGATATGCTCAAGCTGCTTGAGGATAAGGGGGTCGCTGCCTCGTCTTATATTCTCGGTGAGGATCACGCTGGCCCAGGCCGCTCTATGGTTGTCTTCTATCCCACCCACAAGGCTGCCAGATTCCTGACCCAGTTGCGGCACGAAGTCCTCGGCGGCGACGAGTGGTACCAGGCCAGGGAACGCGTGCTGCAACGCTTACAGGAAGCCAAAGACTCCAACTATTCCGAAGCGCTGCGCGATATCCTGACCCGTCTGCCAGACGTCAAAACGCCTCTGATGTACTGCACCGAGATGATCGGTGCGCTTCTCCTCAATTTGGCTCACGCCAGCCAGCAGACAGGTGAACTCATCCCCCGCCGGATGCTGACCAGCCTGACTGCGGGAGGTGAGGTCGGGCTGGGCACGTTAGCCGGCTTCAGCCTGGGCTCGATTATGTCAGGCCAGGCTGAGGACCCATCGCTTATGAGCAAACTGCTGAGCCATACCAAAGAGTTTCAGACCTATTTAAGCGAATTGAGCGAGGAAAGCGTCACCCGTCTCAACAACTTTTTGCAAGATGCACTCCAGGCATTCGACTATTGAGCTTGCCGGTGAATTCTGAGAAAGTGCGGCTCGACCGAGGGGAAACGATTCGGCCGGAGGAAGCTTTTGTGCTTTCTCCAGCATCCAATTGAAACTGAAGAAGGAGGAAGAATTCCCACACGATGATCAAAATTGTCACTGACTCCACCTGTTACCTGCCCTCCGATACGGTCGAAAAGTTTGACCTTCGCATTGTACCTCTCAATGTACATTTTGGCGAAGAACAAACATTTCAGGAAGGCGTGACCCTGAACAACGACCAATTTTACACCATGCTGGCCGAGGCGCCAGAACTGCCCACCACCTCCCAGCCGTCACCGGGACAATTTCGAGATGTTTTTGCCGAATTGACCGAAGCCGGCCACGATGTGCTCTGCATTGTCATCTCCAGCAAATTGAGTGGCACTTATCAATCGGCTCTTGACGCGCGTGATATGTTACCAGATGCCAATATCGTGGTCATCGACTCGTACTTTGTGGCCGCTGCCCTGGGGCTGATGGTGGTCACTGCTGCCGAGATGGCGGCTGAAGGCTATTCGCTGGAAGAAATTGTCGCCCGGGTTGAGCAGATGCGGCGCGACATGAAGCTCTATTTTGTAGTAGATACCCTGGAGTATCTGCAAAAGGGAGGGCGCATCGGTGCAGCGGCCGCCTTTCTGGGCACGCTGCTCAAAGTCAAACCCATCCTTACTTTGGACGAAGGTGTCATCAAGCCGCTAGACAAGGTCCGCAGCAAACGCAAGGCCATACAGCGCTTGCTGGCTGAGCTAGGGGCTCACGTGTCGCCTGGCCAGCCGGTGCAGGCAATTGTGATGCACGCCCAGGTACCAGATGAGGTTAGTGAACTTGAAGCTGAGGTGCGCCGCCGTTTCAATTGCCAGCGCACTATTTCTGGAGAAGTCGGCCCGGTCGTCGGGGTTCATGCCGGACCGGGGGTGCTGGGTGCGGCTGTCTGTCCCGAGGCCTGGCCCCTTGAAGTCGCCTCTATCCAAGATCAGGCGGCCCATGCCTCGCTCTCTGCTTGAAAGTCCGGCCATCCACACAAAGCCACCTTCGGCTATTAAGGAAGGTGGCTTTGTGCTTGCTACAATCCTGGTTATAATCCATTAATGCACATAATTACTCAGCTACCCTTGCGAAGGGTGCGAATAACTTTGCTAGCAGGGCAATTTTCGGTAGGCCAAGGCACTTTCGCTCTGAAAATTCTCACCCAACCTTCGCAAGGGTTATCTGGCCTGAGTAGTAACTAATGCGCAACCATCTCAGCCTGGCGGTGTTCTACTAATCAGACGCCGCAGGGTCAACCGTCAGGGGAAAGCAATGTCATCTGACGAAAATGCCCTGGTCGAGCAAGCCAAAACCGACCCGGCAGCCTTCGGTGTCCTATACGAGCGTTATGTTAATAAAATTTATAATTACGTTTACTATCGAATCGGCAATCAGTACGATGCCGAAGACTTGACGGCACGCACCTTTTACCGGGCACTCGATCATATAGAGCGTTACGTGGATCAAGGAGCACCCTTCTCTGCATGGCTGTATCGCATCGCTCACAATTTGGTGGCTAATTGGCATCGAGACCAAAGCCGGCGCAAAATCATCTCACTAGAGGACATAAAGCTTAGCGTGCAGCGCCGCCAGGGACCGGATCAAATGGCCGAGCAAAAGGAGGAAAAAGACGAACTGCTGGCTGCCATCCGACGCCTGCCACCCGATCGTCAGCAGCTCCTCATCCTAAAATTTGTCGAGGGTATGTCGAACGCCGAGATTGGGAAGGTAATGGACCGCAGCGAAGGAGCTATCAAGTCCCTCTATCATCGAACGTTGCTGTCATTGCGCGAAATGCTCGACCCCCAGGGTCGCTCTTAGAGCCAATACCGTTCAAAACAGGCCACGTCGTAGGGACAGGGCTTGCTCTGTCCTGCCAGGACAACCGTGTCCACCCATAGGTCCCCCTCAGGGCCGCCCTTGGGGCAGGCCTGCGGGGATAGATCTCCTTTCCCCTGTGCAGGACGGCCCTGAGGGGGGACCGTGGGCAGAGAAGGGTCGCCCCTACGAATCGGGCGATTGGGTTATTTGATGTGATAAAAATCGTTACCGACAGCACATGTGATATGCCCGACGAATGGGTATCGCGCTACGACGTTCGCGTGGTGCCCATCAATATCCAGTTCGGGCATGAAACATATCGCGAGGGGATCACGATTGACCATGCTGGCTTCTATAGCAAGGTAGAGGAACTGGGCATCATTCCCGCCACATCCCAGCCATCGGCAGGGGAGTTTTATGAGGTCTATCAGGCACTGGCCGATGAAGCAGATGATGTCATCTCTATGCATGTCACGGCCAGGCTTAGTGGCACCACCCAGTCAGCCGAATTAGCGGCCGATATGGTCAAAGATCAGGTGCGCGTCCATGTGATAGATAGTATGACGGGATCAGCAGGCTTGGGCTGGATGATCCTCGATGTCGCGCGTATGATTGAGGCCGGCGCCAGCGTCGAAGAGATAATCGCTCGCCTCGAAGCAACCCGGCGCCGGTTGACAGTCGTTCTGATGCTGGCCGACCTGCGCTACGCCCAAATGAGCGGTCGGGTGGGGCGTCTGCAAAGCGCACTGGCTTCGCTCCTGGATGTGAAGCCCATCATCTGGTTGGAAGATGGTCTGCTGGACGTCCGTGAGCGCGTTCGCAGTCGCAGCCGGGCCATCGAGCAGATGCTCGCTATGACTCGCACCGCGGTGGGCACCGACACGCCAGTCAACGTGGCGACTATTCACGCCGAAGCGCCAGCGGAGGCCGAACAGCTCCTGGAATTGGCCCAGGAGAATCTGAACGCGCGCGAAACCTTTATTGAAGACCTGGCCACTTCACTGGCGGTTCACTTTGGTCCCGGAACGATTGGCCTGGTGACCTATCCGGCAGGCTCCTGAAAGTTGTAGAGGGATGCAGAGGCACAGGCGTGGAAAGGATGGATCTGATGCCAGAAGATGTAATCGTTGAAGTGTTGTCCGCTCACGCTGATCGCTTAGTTCACAAAGAATCCAATAGCGAGGATTACCTGAACCTCTTCCCGGCCTATCGAGATGAACTCTCGCCATTGTTGCGCATTGCTGAACGGGTAAGAGCAGCGTTGGTGCCAGTAGCGCCCTCGCCTGCATTTGAGGCTGGTCTCAAACAAGACCTGTTGGCGGCCGCCATACAACGAGCAGAAAGACAGGATGCAAAGCCAAAAGCTTCTTTCCTCCGCCGGCGCGGAGTCCTCATTGGAGCGGCAGCAGTAGGCTCTGCACTTTCGGTGGCTGGCATCATTGCCGCTCTCTTGTGGCGACAGCGCTCTGTCGCTCGTGCATAACGCGAGGCCCGCA
>CAYTNQ010000059.1:0-23361 GCA_964439175.1 uncultured Anaerolineales bacterium
CCGCCCGATGCCCCGCGACGAGCCAGTGATGAGTGCAACGCGCCCTTGCAAAGGTTTATCCACCATATGATCCATCATACGTTTCGCTACCCATACAGTCGTGTATCAACGCCCCAAAAAGGCGCGGATCATAAACAATACATTCGACGGACGCTCGGCCAGGCGGCGCATAAAATAGGGATACCACTGTGTCCCATAGGGCACGTAAATGCGTACTCGATAGCCGTCAGCAGCCAGACGCTGCTGCCAATCGCGCCGGATGCCATGCAGCATTTGAAACTCAAACTGATCCTTGCTGATACCCTGCTTAGCCACTTCCCGCTCAGCCCGCAGAATCAGGACATGGTCGTGGGTGCCCAGAGCGGGATAAAAGCCGTTTTCCCGCGCCTGTTCACCCAACATTAAATCCATCAGCCGGGCAAAGCTGGCATCCACATCTTTCTTTTCCTTCCAGGCGATGCTGGCTGGCTCGTCATAGGCCCCCTTGCACAGACGGACACTACTCCCGCGCGCGATGAGCCCTTTCAAGTCCGCCTCGGTACGGAAGAGATATGCCTGCAACGCCTGGCGCAAATTCCTATGTTCGTCCAGCAGACAATGAAAGACATCGAGAGTTCTCTGGGTGTATTCCGAGCCTTCGATGTCCATCTCCACTGTATTCCCTAGCGACTTGGCAGTTTGAATGATAGGCCGCATCCTGTCGCAGCAGAAATCCTCGCCAAAGTCCAGGCCCACGTGGGTCAGCTTGACCGAGATGGTGGCTTGCACATCCTCGGCGGCGATGCGCTGCAGAAGCTCCTGATACTCCTGAGCCGCGCGCCGAGCATCCTCTTGGGTGGCAACATTCTCCCCCAGATGATCGAGAGTAGCCAGGATTCCCCGGGCATTTAGCTCCTGTACCACAGCAATGGCCTCATCTAACGTCTCGCCAGCGATGAAGCGACGCGCCATACGCCGGGCTGGCCCAAACTGGGTCACAAAGCGGTGCAAGGCCTCACTGTGAGAAAGCGTAATCAAAAAGCTGCGTAACATGGGTGACCTCCTTCGTTGGAGTTATTTATAAGGGGCATCGGTGACCCGCTCATCTACACAGCTCAGAATGCATTATGTCTGTACGACTTGGATGTGCCGGGCAAAGTAGTCGAGTGCCCAGGGAGCGCCAGCCAGTACCGGCTCAGAACACTTGCGCCCACCGGCCATCGCGCCCAGATCCAGGGAGCGCCCGGATAGGTAGCGCAGATCCCCACCCGCCGCCCGCAAGATCGACAGGGCGGCGGCAATATCCCACAGGGAAGGGCGCCCTAACAGGGCAGCAACCGCCGTTCCACGGGCCACATAACATATGTGAGCGGCTGTGCTTCCCAGGCTACGCGTTTTGCCCATAAAATCAATATGATATTTGCGATGTGCCCCCGACGTTACGCACAAAAGCGACTCATCATCAATGTGACCGCTATCGTCTGCGCGAATCGATTGGCAATTGAAGGAAGCATCGTGTCCCCGGCACAGGTAGAGTTCATCCAGCAGCGGCAGATAAAAGATGCCGGCTACCGGCTCCCAATCTTGCAGGAGTCCGAGCGACACCCCCCACACTGGCAACCCAGCCGCGTAGGCAGCCGTGCCGTCTATGGGATCAAGCGCCCACACCCGCCGGCTGTGCCCCTTGCTCGCCCCCATCTCCTCCCCTAACAAGCTGTCAGCCGGGAAGGCCTGGCTCAGGGCTGAGCGCAAAAACTTCTCCACCTGGCGGTCAGCCACGGTAACGACGGTATGATCGGCCTTGCGCGCCGTCGTCACGTGACGAAAATGCTGCAGGGCGATCTCGCCGGCAGCCCGAACGATCTCCTCAAGCCATTCGAAATCTACGTCGGAGGACGGGTTGCTTTGTCTATCCACACAGCAAGTCTACCACATAAGTGGCGTTTTGTCACAACTCTTTCGTCCAATTTGAGGAGTCGGGGTATAATGCAGGCTGTCCTTGGAAACAGGTGAAAAGTCCCCATCCCTGTCCACAGCACTTGTCCGGAAATAACCTGGTACTTTTGCCATCAGTTTACGCCTGATTTGCCTATTAAAATGCAAAGTTATACCCAACGCACGGGTATTATATTATTGGACAAGTACATAGGAGGGCACAAGCTCTTGACACGCGAAATCGCACTGGTACTGGCCATTTTAGTCATCGCGATTATCCTGTTCGCCACAGAAAAGCTCAGAGTAGATGTGATCTCAATGATGGTGTTGCTCAGCCTGCTCCTGCTGGGCCTGGTTGACATTGACGAGGCCTTCTCAGGCTTCTCCAGCCCGGCGGTCATTACCGTCTGGGCTATCTACATTGTCAGCGCGGGATTGTTTCGCACCGGCGTGGCCGACTTTATCGGTCAGCGCATCTTGAGTGTGGCTGGCAGCAGTGAGCCGCGTCTGATCGGGGTCATTATGCTGGCGGTGGGCACAATGTCGGCTTTTATGAATAACATCGGGGCCACCGCGGTGCTCTTGCCGGCTGTCAGCAGCATCGCTCGCCGCGTCAAAACCTCACCCTCTAAGTTGCTTATCCCCCTCTCTTTTGGCTCCTTGCTGGGCGGTGTCACCACACTCATCGGCACCCCACCTAACCTGCTGGTCAGCAACGCTCTTTACGAAGCGAATCTGCAACCTTTCGGGCTGCTCGACTACGCCCCAATGGGGCTGATCATTATGTTCAGCGGTATCGTGTATATGGTAGTTGCAGGCCGGCACTTGCTGCCAGACCGACAGGGTACCACTGACCTGACCGGAAGCTACCAGGTACGTGACTATTTAACCGAGGTGCGCGTGCAGCCAGGATCGCCGCTGGTGAACAAAACCGTCGTCGAAAGTCGGCTCGGTCAGGACTACGATCTGAACATTGTAAGCAGGAGAGGGCATCAACTTCGCCTGCCGGACCCGGGCAAGCGGCGATTGCCGAGCAGCAATCGGCGACGGCTGACGATGCGTCGAGACGAGCGCATCCAGGAGGGTGACGTGCTGGTCGTGCGGGGCAACCTGGACACCATCCTAAAAATCAAAGAGAGACAGGGACTGGAGATTGTCCCAGACGTCGAGTTGAGCGATGCCGAACTCACTACAGAGGAGACCGCCATCGCCGAAGTGCTTATCCCCACCCGTTCGGAGCTGGTCGGCAAATCCCTGAAGGAAATCGCCTTTCGCGACAAGTACAACCTGACCGTGTTGGCGCTCTGGCGCCATGGCGAACCCATTCGTCGCAAATTGGCCGACGCACCACTGGACTTCGCCGACGTATTGCTGGTCCAGGGTCGCCGCGATCGCATCAACCTGTTGCGCACCGATCCCAACTTCTTGCTGCTGGAGCCAGTGGAATTAGAGACACGCCGCACTCACAAAGCTCCTCTAGCCCTGGGTATCTTCGGGATCATGCTGGGATCGGTCATCATAGGTTGGCTGCACATCTCCGCCGCTGCCGTCCTGGGGGCCATTTTGATGGTTCTCACTCGCTGCTTGACTATGGAAGAAGCTTACGAGGCCATTGAGTGGAAATCAGTCTTCTTGATCGCAGGCATGCTGCCTATGGGTGTTGCGATGGGCAAGACCGGGACAGCCCAATTCCTGGCTGATCATATCATTGCTATCGTAGGCTCCCTGGGTCCACAGATGATCATGGTGGGCCTCTTCATCTTAACAACGATTGTTACAGAGTTCATGTCAAACGCGGCCGCTGCCGTCCTCGTCGCGCCGATTGCCATCAGCGCAGCGCTAGGCCTGGGGGCTGACCCCCGCGCTTTTGTCATGGGAGTCGGCATTGCCGCCTCGAATTCGTTCCTGTTCCCCATCGGCCACCAGGCCAACGTGTTGATCTTTGGCCCTGGCGGTTACAAGTTCTTCGATTTCACCCGGGTAGGCCTGCCACTGACCCTGCTGATTTGGCTCCTGCTGATTCTCTTTCTGCCTCTTATTTGGCCCCTGTACTGAGAGATTTATCCCCAACCCCATCCAACGAAAAGAGCGTAATCTCTGGAGGGCAAAGGAAGCGGACGCGCGGCGCGCCCATCCCCTCCAGACCAACTCCCCGGCTGACGTAAAGGTGAGTGTTTCCCAACCGGTAGTGTCCCATCTCAAAGCGCTTGCCCAGCTTAGATGAAGTGATCACCGCGCCGTAGAGTGGGAGGCGCACTTGTCCACCATGGGTATGACCGCACATATATAATTTTATGTCAAATTTAGGCGCGACCAGCATCAGTTCCGGCGAGTGATAGAGGAGCACGCGAAAAGCATCGGGCGGAGCCTGGGCCGCAACCGCTGCCAGCCGTTGGGCATCCCGCTCCAGGTCATGGCTACAATCCAGGCCCAGCAACGCCAGCCGCCGGCCCTGCCCCAGATCTACCGTGGCCACCTCGTCACGCAGGAGCCGGATGGGCAGGCCATCGAAGAGGGGAGCCGAGTTGCGATCTACCGGTGGACTGCCGAGCACCGCATATACGCCGGCCGGAGCCAGCGGTTTTCCGTCAGGGACAAGCGCCGCCAGCAGGCGCCGGGCGTTGGCGTGAGCGACCGGATCGTCCACGTAGGACAGATTGAGGTAGTCGCCGGTCAACAGGATCAGGTCGGGCGCTATCTCGCGCACCATGTGTAAAAGCTGTTCCTCGCGGCGGCCGAAACGTTCCACGTGCAGATCACTGATGTGAAGCAGACGGAGCGGCGGGGCGTCGTGGGGCAGCGGATCGCTGTCCAGCGACAGATGGGAAAGGGCCAACCGTTGGGGTTCCAGAACGGCACCCCAGACCAGCGCCAGCGACGCCCCCAGGTTGATGAGTATCAGCGCCACCAGGACCGGCAACGATCCCAACCAGATCGCCAGCGGAACCGCCAACGCCGCCACCACCAGGCGGCAGAACTCCAGGGTAAAGAGCTGTGGCCCCACCGGGCCAAAGGAAAGGCGCCGGCGCGGCAGATTGACCAGCACCAGTGCGTCGGCGAGGGTAAAGAGGCCAAGCGCCAGCCCCAAATAGAGCACCTCGATGCCCCCTGCCACAAACCACCAAAGACCGGCAACGGCCAGGATGGGGGGAAGCGCCACAGCGCCGATTAGCCAGGCGGGCCAACCACCTGGCGCGTTGAGGGCTACCAGCAACTTGTGCAGAAGGCGGGCCTCCAGGGGATTCGGCAATTCGTCAGAATCCGGTGCAGAGAGGTCTTGCTCGTCGAAGGCGCTCTCTTTCCGGGGCCACGTTGTGTCAGACAAGATTGTTACCTGCTTTCTATCCAAAGTATCCAGAATATTCGTCTTTCGTCCATCGTCCTTCGTCATCCTCAAGCCAACCGCCGCAGCACCATGAGCGTGATATCATCGGAGGGGGGATTGTCGCCGACGAAGGCGGTCACGGAGTCAATGATAGCGTCCAGCACGGCCTGGGCCGAAGCGCCGCCAGCGGCTCGAACGGTCGCCCATAGATGGCCTTCGCCATACATATCATCCTCTGGAGAAAAGGCCTCAGTCACACCGTCGGTGTAGAAAATCAAGGCGTCACCCACCCCCAAGGAGACAACTCGCTCCTCCATGTTGATTCCCGGTAACACGCCGAGAGCCATCCCCCCGCTGCCCAACCGTTCCAACTCCCCGGTGCGGGAGCGCAATAGCAGCGGTGGGGGATGTCCGGCGTTGGCGTAGATCAACTGTCGAGTCTCTAACCACAAAACGGCGTAAACGATGGTGACGAACATGCCCTGCTGGGCGTCGGGCACCAGCAAATCATTGACCCGAGCCAGCGCAGCCGCCGGCGACTCCTCTTCCAGCGCAGCCGCCCGCACCAGGGTGCGGGTGAGGGTCATAAAGAGGGCGGCCGGCATTCCCTTGTCGGCCACGTCGGCAATGACCAGTCCCAGCCGCCCGCCGGGTAATTCAAAAAAGTCGTAGAAATCACCTGCCACCTGGCGCGCCGCCCGCCACGTGACGGCCAACTCCCATCCGGGCAATTGGGGCAAGCGGCCAGGCATGAAAGTCTGCTGGATCTCGTGGGCGAGCTGCAATTCTCGTTCCAGCCGTTCGCGCTCGGCCATCTCTTGCTGCAGCAAGTCGTTTTGCACAGCCAGGGCTGTCTGCCGGGCAATACCGGTGATGATCTCCAGCCGCCTCTCACGCAAATGGCCAGAGGGGGCAGATTCTTCTAACAACATCACACCCAGCACATCGCCCTTGACTGAAAGGGGCAGGGCAAGCAGCGAATGCGCTTCGCCCTGGGCCTGATGGGCCATGTTTCGCCCGGTTGCAGAACGCAGATACGCCACGAAATCGTCGGCGAAGCCAGAGGGGATCAGGTCACCCCAATCAGAAAAGGCATCCAGGGTCAGCAGATCATCACTCTCACGAATGGCATCCAGGAGAGGAAAGTCACCCGGCGCGTAGCGCCGGCCCAGAAGCGCTGCCTCAATATCGCCCGGAATTCCATAGGCCTGTGCCGGCCGGAAGACTGAGTGCTCGGTCTCCCACAGAAAGATAATACACCACTCCACGCCCACCAGCATAGGGGTAATGCGCACGATGGCGCTCAGGATGTCGTCCAGGTCGTTGAAACTGACCACCGCCTGGGCCACCTGGAGTAACGCCGCCGACACGTAAGCCTCTTCCTGCCGCGCTTCCAGCAGCCGCGCATTTTCGACAGCCGCCGCCGTCTGGTGGGCGATACCGCGGACTATTGCCAGCCGCTCTTCCTCAAATTCGGGCCGGCTGCCCGGGTAGTCGACCAGCATCGCGCCTAACACCTCTCCCCGCGTGAGCAAAGGCATTATCAGCAGCGACTCAAAGCCCAAAGCCGAGGCAACGCCTTCTGGCAGGCGAGGATCGTGCGTCGCATCCCGGATGGGGATAGGCGACTTGACGAGACGCAAGTGGTCGAAGGCCAATACCTCACCGGGCGCGATATGCCACTGCTCGAAAAAGGCCTGCTGCGCAGGAGAGAATCCATAGGCAATGGCCGGAAGAAAAGTGCCGGCGCTCTCATCCCCATTCCCCCCTTCCGTTGGAGACAGGAGCAACGCGCAGCGTTCCACACCAACCAGCATCGGCACCAGTCGAACCACGGCATCGAGTATCTGATCCAGACTGGACAGGGTTTGGATGGTTTCGGCTACCTGAAGCAGCACCGTCGAGATCCACGCCTGCTCCTGGGCCGCCTCATAGAGACGGGCATTCTCGATGGCCACAGCGGCATAGCTGGCAAAAGCGGCCGTCATAGCCTGAGATTCACCCCCGTAACGACCCGGGGTACGGTGAACCAGAACCAGCAACCCCAGTCGCTGGTCGCCGGCGCGCAAGGGCGCGGCGATAGCGGAATAATCGGAGGAGAACTCCAGGGCGGCGCCCAGGGGTTCAAAGGGGGATTGCTGGGTGCGGATCGAAGGCTGGTCAGCGCGCAATGTCTGATCGAGCCATGGGGTTGTTGCGGGTGACAGATCAGTGAGGCGTACCGCGTCAGCGCCTGTGCAGCCGTGAACAGCCGCCAGGCGCAGCCCCGGCTCCGCAGCACGCTCGTTCCGGCTTGGCTGCGCAGGCCAGGCAACCGGAAGTGGAGGCATCTGGTCGTCCTGCAAGAGCCAGATGGCGGCTGCATCACAAGGTAGGGTATGCTCCAACTCAGTCAGGATAGCTGCGAGCACTTGATCCAGAGCCAGGTCGGCAGAAAGGAGGCCAGCGACTTCACGCAGGCTGTCGGCTACCTGGCGTCGCCAACGTTCCGAACGGTACAGGTTGGCGTTGCGAATGGCGATGGCCACGTTGTCAGCCAGTGCCTCGAATAGAAACCGGTCGTCGTCACCGAAGGCGTTTCGATGGTCGCTCTGCACATCAAGCACACCCAACACTTCGCCGCCGAAGATAAGGGGCACGGCCAGCTCAGCCTGCGTGTTGGTGGGTGGCAATTGTGATGGACGGTAGCGAGGTTCGCTATCCACGTCATTGGCCAGAACGGTCTCCCCGTGACGAGCCACCCAGGGGATAATGCCTTGGGGGTCATCCAGGTTGTAGGCAACCGCTTGCGCTTGCAACGCCTGGCTGCGGCGGCCGCTGCCCACCTGGTAGATGACTTGCTGGCGGCCAGGATGCACGGTGAAAAGATGGACGAAAGGATAGCCAAACCTCTGGTGAATAAGGCTTACCACCTCGTCCAAGAGCTGGTCCAGGTCGAGAATGGAAGCAACGGCACGGCTGACCTCGGCCACGGCTGAGAGCTGATCCGCCTGGCGTCGGAGGTCACCGTAAAGACGGGCATCTTCTACAGCGATGGAGATGTTGTGGGCCAGGGCGCGCAAGACGAGCATATCGGTTTCTTGAAAGTCATCCGGCTGGTCGCTTTGCACGTCAAGCACACCCAGGACGCGGTTTTCGATTTTAAGCGGCAGCGCTACTTCCGACCGGGTCTCGGGCAGCGCGTCTTCATAGCGGTAGCGAGGTTCGCGGCTTACGTCATTGGCCAGGATTTCCTCGCCGCCTTGGGCCACATGGCCAATGATTCCCCGCCCCAGCCAGGCACGTAATTCCGTCCCGGCAGGGGCCATCGCTTCGGTGCGCCCACCCTCATCAGGTTGGGAATGTAGGGGCCCTGCGCTGGCCCGGAAGCGCAAGGTCTCCTGGCCGGGCTCCAGGGTAAAGAGAGCCACATAATAATACTTGAAAGTATCGAGGATGAGATCGGCCACGCGGCGGAAGAGTTGATCCAGGTCGAGAACGTTAGCAACCTGGGCGCTGACCATACGCACCAGCGAGAGCTGCTCCACTCGCCAGCGCTCAACTTCCACCTGGAGGGTAGCCTGCAAAGCGATGGCCGACTGAAGCGCCAGCCCATTGAGGAGATCAACCTCTAGCTCGCTGAAAGGAGGGCCATCCCTCCGTTCGGCTTGCAACACCCCCAGGAGGACATCGTTTACCAACAACGGTGTTGCAATAGCAAGCGGATGTGCTTGCCCTTTATCTGCCTCACGACGACACACCCGCCGGGTATCAAGGGCGGAGTACATTAACTCGGATGAAGGAGCGACAGGAGATGAAGCCAATTCCTCCAGGCCCGGCAGCCGGTGGAATGCTTCGGACAGCCATAAAGCGGCCTGGCATTTCAGCAGATGAGCAGTCGTGGCGACGATGAGATCATATTGGGCGGCGATTGTCGGCGCAGCCATCAATCGCTCACCCAATTTGAGGAGCTGCCGCCACCCAACCTGAGCGGTAGGTTGCGGCTGATCAGTCAAGAGGGCGTCTCCTTGCGTTTGATCAGTGTCAAGACATTGCCGGAATCAGGAGCAAACTCAAAATGAACTTCGTCCATCAGTTTACGTATCAAAAAGAGCCCCAGCCCACCTTCCCTACGTTCCTCAAGACTGGCGTTAATATCAGGCTCAGGCACTCTCGACGGGTCAAAAGGATGCCCATAATCTCGAAGAGCCACTGTCAGCCCATAGGTATCAACCTGACAGGTGCACTCTATATCACCGAAGCCCTCGCCGCCGTAGGCGTGTTCGATGATGTTGGTGCATGCCTCGTCCACCGCCATTTCAACGGCGTAGACAGCAGCCGGACCCAAGCCGGCAGATTTGGCGGCGCGAACAACAAACTTGCTGATTTTGACCAGGCTATCGAACCGCCCAGGGAATGTCATCGTTTGTTTAAATGAAGGAACTGTAGGGGAAGTCATCCATCAGCCAATATACATATGGATCGAGTGTATACCGTCCTCCAGGTTCCCTGGCGAAAACGTACTTCGAGCCCACCGAAGAAATACTTCGCCAGCTTCAGCATCTTCTCCTTCGACGGGCTCAGATCAGATGAGTTTGAGAGTAAACGTCTGCATGAATTGCGGGGTATGGCAGCAAAATGCCAGCCGTCTTATCAAAAACTTCCCACGGCCCCGGTAACGTCGTCAAAGATTTTGAAAAGAGGCACAAACCCTGTCAAGTTCAAAGCCCCGTAAATCTGCTCAGGCACGCTGGCAAGGACCACCTCACCCCGATTCCACCGCTTACACGTCTTCTGGGCATTGATCATCACCCGCAAACCAGCACTGGAGATGTAATCCAGGTCACTCATATCGAATACGATTTTGAATCTTCCGGCCTCGTTGATCGCGTTAAAAGCATCTGCCAATTGGGGGGCGGTATGACTATCGATGCGACCAACTGTCTTAACCAGGTCGCAGCGTTTGAACTGGTTGGTAGTGACCTCCAGCATGGACTGACCTCCTCTACTTGCTATGATATTCAAAAATCTGCCAGGGATTACGGACGGACTATAGCACAAATAGAGCACGACAACAGACAAAACAGTTTCGTGCTCAGGGCCCGTCTAGTGCTGGATTATGCCACACGACAGAGATAAGCGCAAGCCACCGGGTGTGCAAGCATAGTGGTTATCTCCGCACGTCTTCATCCGCCGCAAAATAGTAACCATGCCCACGTCGGGTTGAAATGTAACGTGGTTGGGATGGGTCCGGCTCGATCTTGCTCCGCAGACGGGAGATGAAGAGCTTGAGCACCTCTGGATCGTCGTAGCCTGGCCCCCAGACAGCAGCGAGTATTTCGCGATGGGGGACAGGCTGGCCCGCGTTGGAGATCAGGTACAGCAATAGCCGATATTCGGTGGGAGTGAGGTTAGCGGGTGCATCGCACACGGTCACCCGACTTCGGGCCTGGTCAACCACCAGATTGCCATTGTCGAAGCTCAGCACTGGCTCTGCCGGGCGGGATGGCTGCTTGGCCCGACGCAGCGTGGCCCGCACCCTTGCCCGGATAACAGTCACACTGGTAGGCTTGACCACGTAGTCATCTGCACCGGCCTCCAGGCCGCGCACTTGATCCAACTCGTCGTCCAAACCGGTGAGCATGATCACCGGTATAGTCGAAAATTCTCGTATTTGCCGCAGGGTCTCCCAGCCGTCCATGCGAGGCATCAACACGTCCAATATCACCAGGCTGAACGGTTCGTCGCGGAGACGAGCCAGTGCCTGCTCGCCGTCGCGCGCCACGGCCACAGCATAGCCCGCACGGTGCAGCGCACTGCTCAAGATTTCAATTACTGTAGGGTCATCCTCGACAACCAGAATGTGCTCATTCATAAGTCTTCTCAACCGGTAATCGGACCGTAAAGGTGCTGCCACGTCCCGGCACACCCTCACTTTCGACCGCAATCTGGCCACGATGCGCCCGGACGATCTCCTGTGCCAACGCCAAGCCCAGGCCAGCGCCATGCTGCTCGCTGTTAACCTGGGGATGGTGGCCGCGATAGAAGCGCTCGAAAATGTGCGGCAGGTCGCCAGGGGAGATACCCCAGCCATTATCGTGCACCATGATGATCGCCGAGTCACCCTTGCGGCTGGCGCTTACCTCCACCCAGCCGCCGGGGTCGTTATAGTGCAAGGCGTTGTTCAGCAAGTTAATGATTACCTGGCGCAGGCGTCCCTCGTCGACCAGCACCACCAAGCCGGCCGGGGTCTCTCCCATCCGGAGGGTAACCCCTCGTTCAGTAGCCTGAGGCTGCATCAGCGCGACGGTATCGTCCAGGAAAGGCTGTAGGTCCAGGGGCTGGCGCTTCAGGAGTTGGCGACCACGCTCAAAACGCGACAGATCAAGCAAGTCATCCACCAACCGGCTTAGATGCCGGGCCTGACCGTAAATCGTGCGCAGGTAGCGTTGAACATCTTCAGAGTCAGCGACTTCACCATCGAGCAGCATCTCGGTCAGGCCAGTAATAGCAAAGAGCGGCGTGCGCAGTTCATGCGATACCTGGCCCACAAACTCGACACGGGCGCGCACCGCTTCGGTTAATTCATCGTGCAGCCGTTTGGCTTTGAGCAGCGAGCGGGTACGAGCTAATAACTCAGCCGTGTCCACCGGTTTACTGAGAAAGTCATCAGCCCCTGCCTCCAGGCCTTGCAGACGACTATCCCGATCGGTGAGTGCAGTGAACAAGACCACCGGGATGAAGTTGGTGGCAGAGTCACTCTTCAGTCGCCGGCAAACCTCAAAGCCATCCATACCTGGCATCATCACGTCCAACAGGATGAGGTCAGGTGGGTCAGCCGCCACCTGGTCTAACGCCGACCGGCCATTTGTAGCCCAAGCCAGGTTGGTATAGCCAGCCGAAGCGAACATCTCTGTCAACACCTCTTGGGTGATAGATTCATCATCCACGATCAGGATACGGTTATTGAGGTCCATAGACATTACCTCCAGACAATTTGCGGACGTAGTCCAATAAGATCTGGAGACTGACCGGCTTGACCAGCAGCAAATCGGCGCCGGCCGCCATGCCAGTTTCACGATCAGAGTCCTGGCCACGCGCCGTCAATACGATGATCGGGATCGCAGCAGTGACGGGGTCGGTTTTCATCTGACGGCAGGCAGTCAGGCCATCCATCACCGGCATCACCCAATCCAGTACCGCAACCTGAGGCCGGTAAGTGCGGGCCAGCTCTAACGCCTCGCTACCGTTGCAAGCAGACAGGACAAAAAAGCCCGCCCGTCCCAATTTGTCGGCCAGCATCTCACGGACCACCAGTTCGTCGTCAGCGATCAAAACCGTGGGCAGGTTCCCGGTCGGTGTTGTGCTCACGTTTCGCCCCCTGTCCATCCATATACTTTCCTAATGTATTATACTGCATTGCCGCTCATGGTCGCTTCTCTTTGGTTATCCCTGTCATGCTGTCTCATCCATCAATTGACGAGCTAATGCCCGGGCTTCCTCCAGGAGCGGGGGTATCTCTTCGTTTGTCCCTCTTAGAGACAGTTGTTCCAGGGAAGTGAGCAATTGGGCGCCCAGCTCCGACATGTGATCCAGTCGTTGGACCAACGCTTGTTGCCTGGCGAACGCCCGCGCCAGATCACGCCCATAGGCCAATGTTTGTTGGTGGGCAGCATCGAGGCGAGTTTGGGGGGAGATCCGTATCCGTTCAACCGATAGAGGAAGGATCACCCGAAAGCAACTTCCCTGGCCCAAAGTGCTATCGACCGTGATGCGCCCGCCGTGCAATTCCACACCGCGTTGGGCAATGGACAGCCCGATCCCCAGGCCCCCCTCGGCGCGCGTCATATGTTCTTCTACCTGATAAAACATGTCGAAGATCTTGCCCAGCTCGGCACGAGGGATGCCTATGCCGGTGTCCTCAACCTCTACAATGGCTTCGTCCCTCACCCGAGTTGCTCGCACATACACCTGGCCGCCAGGACGGTTGAATTTGACTGCATTGTCCAGTAAATGGCTAATGGCCTGGGCCAGAATCACCCGGTCACCGTTGACCTTCAGCGGTTCGTCGCCATCCTCAACGATAATATTCACATGGGTCAGGTTGGCCTGATATGTTATTGAGTCGGCCACGCCATGAATCACCTCCCAAAGGTCAAAGCGATCCCCGCCTACTTCGTCGGGAGATGTGCTTCTGGCAGCGGCAAAGCCCACCAGTTCGCCGATCACCATTGCCAACTGGCTGGCTGATCGAATGATAGCATCCAGGGCAGCCACGGCTACAGTGTCGTCGGAGTCTTGCATACCCTCACGTAAAATGGTAGCGTAGCCCAGAATAACGGCCAACGGGGTGCGGAGTTCGTGGGCGGCGATATTAATGAATTCCTCTTTAAGCCCTTCGAGTCGTTTGTGCTCGGTGATGTCGTGCAGACTAATGACCCACCCCCTTTGATCCCCGGCCGCCAGATGGGCACCAATGGCGTGGAGCGTGCGGTTTATCGGTCTGGACAGTGTGACTTCAACCTCGGCGAAGCCCCTTCCCTCCCTGGAAGCTCTCTCCAGGGTGGCAGCCGGTTCGCTGGATAGGAAAACTTCGTTTATGGAGCGCCCTATACAGCCGCCACTTTGCTCCACCAATGCTTCAAAACAGGGATTGGCCTCTACGATGGCCATTGTCTCGTCCAGCACAGCCAGACCATTGGGAGCTGTGCCCAAGATTGCTTGTAGCTTTTGATTCGCCAGTTCTAATTCGCGACGTTTGGCCTTTTCCTGAGTATAGAGACGAGCCAAGTCTTGCCCGTATCTCAGAGCCTGCATATAGCTCAGGTCGCCATTATCCCCTGACTTCACGACTTTGTCGGTATCAACCATACTTCACCTGCTAACTATGTTTTGCTGATCGATATACTTCGACCAGATTCACTTATTTCTGCCCGGCGTTTTGCAAGCTTTCTGCTGGCTGCGTCCGCTGGGGAGCATTCAATACTTTATCCACCTTGGTCATTAATTCCAGAGGACTGAAGGGCTTGACCAAATAGTCATCGGCTCCGGCTGCGAACCCCACTCTCATATCGGCTTCTTGCCCCCGTGCAGTTAATATCATTACAAAACAGTGCCGGGTCTCCTCGTCGCTCTTGAGGCGACGGCACACCTCGAAGCCATCCATGCCACCCACCGGCAACATCACGTCCAGCAGAATCAGCTCAGGTTTTTCGCGTTGGGCCAGTTCAATGGCTTCAGGTCCGTCGGCAGCCTGAAAAATGCAATAGGGACCAATGCACAACGTCATCGCCACCAGATCACGAATTTCAGGTAGGTCGTCAACGATGAGTATCTTTTTCTTTTTCATTATTATGCATACCTCCAGAGAAAATCCGTGAATCAGCTCTCGCAGCCTCTAATCAAATTATAAACCAAAAGGCGGCGAGAAAAGGTGTCAGAAAGGTATCAATGTGGGAGACATCGATCCGTGCATAGGTCAGCCCAAGAGAAGCGCGATCTATAATACCAGTGAGAACGGAAGGGAGACCAGCCGGCTGTGAGGTGTCAGGCGCTGGCTATCGCTACCAACACAGAAGGGGCGAGCGGCTGGCGGTTCTTTCGAAAAGGTTCTCCCCCAGGCCAACTCATTCTCATCCGGCACTCTGCGAATCGTCGATTGGCCGTACCCGATGGGGAGCATCCAACACCTGACGCACCTTGCGAGCGAGGGCCACGGCGCTGAAGGGCTTCTGCAAGAAGGCGACACCCGGATCCAACACACCGTGATGCGCAATGATTTCATCGGTATAGCCGGACATAAACAGTACCTTCAAATCGGGATAACTCCGGCCTAAACTCTTGACCAGGGCCTGGCCGCTCATATCGGGCATCACCACGTCGGTCAGCAACAGGTGGATAAGGTCGGCATGCCGGGCAACCAATCCTAACGCTTCCTGACCGTCTTGTGCCACCAGCAGCGTGTAGCCCTGTCCCTGCAAAACGCGCTGCACCAGCTCACGTACATCGGCGTCGTCTTCCACCAGGAGGATTGTCTCGCTCCCGGACGGCGGTGCCCCCTCAGCCTCTGCCCGGGTAAATCGCTGAGGGGCCTCCCGGGCACGAGGCAGATAAATCTTGAAAGTGGTGCCAATCCCCTCCTCGCTATAGACCCAGATGTGGCCACCGCTCTGTTTGACAATGCCGTAGACGGTGGCCAACCCCAGGCCGGTCCCCTTGCCCCTCTCTTTGGTGGTGAAAAAAGGCTCGAATAGGTGGGTTTTCACCTCCGGACTCATACCAACCCCCGTATCGCTCACGGCCAGCAATACGTGTTCGCCCGGGCTCGCCTCCAGGTGATGAGCAAGATAGTTTTCGTCGAATACCACGTTAGTGGTTTCAATGACCAGTCGGCCGCCAAGCGGCATGGCATCCCGCGCGTTGACTGCCAGGTTGACGATGACCTGCTCAATTTGCGCCACGTCGACTTTGACCGGCCACAGGCCAGGCGTCAGGTCGATTTTCAACTGGACATCTTCGCCGATGATACGCTGCAACATCTTATCCAGATCCTTCACCACGGCATTAAGGTCCAGCACCTGTGGCTCAAGGATCTGCTTCCGGGAAAACGCCAGCAGTTGGCGCACCAGGCTGGCCGCGCGTTGGCCCGAGTACTGGACCTTGCTCATCAATTCCTGGACCGGATCATCGGGCGGCAGCCGAAATTGAGCCAGTTCTGTAAAGCCGTTAACGGCCGTCAGCAGGTTGTTGAAATCGTGAGCGATGCCGGCCGTCAGCCGCCCTATGGCTTCCATCTTCTGTCCCTGGCGGTATTGCTCCTCCAATTGCAATTCGCTCGTCACGTCGCGTTGGAGTCCTACGTAGTTGACGATGTCATCATTCTCGTCCCGCACCGGACTGATGGTGGTATCTACCGTATACAGGCTGCCATCTTTCTTTCTATTGACTATGCGCCCATGCCACACTCCCGCCGCGCTGATGGTGGTCCACAGGTCCCGGTAAAAAGCGGCATCATGTTTTCCACTTTTCAGGATGCGCATGGCCTGGCCAACTGCTTCATCCCAACTATAGCCAGTGATCTGCTCAAATGCGGGATTGACGTAGAGAATAACGCCCTGGGTATCAGTAATGACCACACTCTCGGCAGCCTGTTCGATGGCAGTAGTCAAGCGTCGCTGGATCCGAGCCAGCCGAACCCGGGCCAGCGCTCCGGCCAATTGATCGGCCACACTCCAGGCCAGGCTGACCTCCTCGGCCGAGAAATGGCGTAACTCCGTCGTGGCCAGGCCCAGGCCGCCCACCACCTCTCCTTTGATGAGGATGGGCAGGATAAGCAGTGAAACGAGGTCGAATTGGCGTAGCAGGCCGCGGAGAGGGGACATGCGCGGGTCGCTCCTGGCGTCTCCTACAGCCAGCGGTGCTTTGTGAGTGAGCAAGTGCTGGAACCAGGGATTGCCTGCCACAGGAATGGTTCTGTGCAAGCCCGATGGCCGTCCCTCGGCTCGATATTCGGCGACGACCACTGCAGTTGTTTTCTCTTCGTTCAACAAGGCGGCGGCCTGAGGCACTTCGAAGGCCTGGGCCAGTTCGCGGCAGCCTGCTTCCAGGATAGCCTCCGGTCCCAGATCGGAGGTCGAGGCGGCGATAACCCGGTTGAGTAATTCCAGTTCGCGGTTGTGGCGGCGGATTTTTTCTTCCGCCCGTACCCGCGCGGTAATATCGTGCACCATTACGATAGCGCCATCCCATTCCCCCTGCACGTCCATCAGGGGTGCGGCGTGGATCTCGAGGTCAACTTCCGGCCCCACAAGGGAGCGGTAGTGAACCACCTCCCCGACGATTGTCCCCCCGGCAAGACATCGTTCTATAAGGGATAGGATATTGGCATCCTTAGCCAGTGGCAATTCAAACATGCTCTTGCCCATCACGGGAGACTCTGCTTCCTCTGGAACTCCCATCATCTGCCTCATAGCGGGGTTTTCGTAAGTGATGGTACCCGTTGCATCCAGGTAAAAAATGCCCAGAGGAGATGCCTCCACCAACCTGCGATTGAACGCCTCCGACTTTACCAACGCCTCCTGGGCCCGCTTACGTTCGGTGACATCTCGTCCGATGGCAATGGACCCCATTGAAGCCCCGTTTTCGTCCAACAGACGCCGGGAGTTCCAGGAAATAATCCGGGGTTGACCATCTTTGCGCTGGATGATCGTCTCGTGATCTATATCCTCATAGTTTCCTTCGATGACAGCGAAGGCATTCGCAACAATCCGGTTGCGATAAGCCTCGTCGGGATAGAGCCATTCCCAGATCTTGCCGTGTCCCACAACCTCTTCCCGGGAGTAACCACTGATCTCTTCGGCCGCCTTGTTCCAGAGCACCACGTTCGCCTTCTCGTCGAGCACATCCAACCAGATATTGGTACTTTCAATAACGCCTTCCAGGAACTGGCTGAGTTGGCGGATCTCCTTCTCTGCCCGCTTGAGCCTGGTAATGTTGGTGAATATAGTCAACGTACCAGAGAATTCTCCGCCTCGTGTGAATGGCATACCTGAGACCAGCACCGGAATTTCGCGGGCGTCTTTCGTGAGCAGGTGGGACTCGCAGGTATTGGGCCTGTCCGGGAGACTCGGTGCGGACGGTCGGGCAACAACCGGCGGTTCTTCCAGCGACACAATCAAGGAGCGTGGCTGGCCAAGGAGCTCTTCTTCTGAATAACCCAGTAAAGTCTGCACCCGTCTATTGGCGAAAGTGATCAGCCCTTCGGGATTCTCCAATATCAAGGCTTCTCCCATGGTCTCGAGGATGCTGGTGTTGAAATCGCGCAGACGCTCGGATTCCTCATATAGCCGGGCGTTCTCGATGACGATGGCCGCAGATGCAGCCAACGACTCTAACAGCGTCTGGTCTGCCGCACTGAAACGACCCACCGTGGTATCCACCACCTCTACCACGCCGATTACATCCCCTTTGACTCGCAGCGGAACGCAGAGAATGGAGCGGATCTCCACCTCGGTTTGCTGCGCCACTCCCTCAAAATAGTGCGCGTCGGCCTGGGCATCAGGCACGATCAAGCTCTGGCCAGCACGAGCCACCCAACCAGCAATTCCCTTTCCAGGCTCCAGTCGCCAGCCGCGTACGATCTCGCGGTTGGGGCCAGTCGCTTGCCGACAGACCAGTTCACCAGTTTCCGGATCGAACAACCAGGCCGAAGAAGCAGCCACCCCTAGCAAATGGCGCACTTCTTGCAATATGGTGGCCAGTACCTGATCCAGGTCTAAGCTGGATATGAACACCCGGCTGGCTCGATTGAGCAGCTCTAGCTCGCGGTTACGCTGCCGCAGCGCTTCCTCTGTCCGCCGCTTCTCCTCGACCAAGCACTGCATTTCGAGGGCGTGCCCTACTTTGTACAGCACCTCATCCATATCCAAGGGTTTGGTCAGGTAGCCCGCTGCTCCCTCGTCCATGACCTGGAGCGCGCTTTTCAGAGAAGCATGGCCTGTGACCATAAGCAACGCCATGGCAGGATGCATTTTTCTCAAAGAAGCCAGCAACTCTATCCCTCTCATATCGGGCAACCGGAGATCCAGGAGGGCTGCATTGAAGAATCTCTCTTCCGCTTTTTCCAGAGCCTCTCGCCCCGTCCCGGCCGTTTCGATCTCATACCCCTTCTTTTCGAGTATGAGCGACAGACTCCTTCGGCTGTCCTCATCGTCATCAACGATCAGAATGCATTCCCTCTCCTTCATTTTCCCTCCTCGAAAAGATAGAGAACTGCATCATCAGCCTGAGAGTAATCGGCTTGTGCCAGCCACCGGATAGCCGGCAACAGCTTGGTGCTCACTTCACCTGCAATTTGCCTCAAATCCTCCAGAAGCTCCTCTTTGGTCTTGGCCTTGCATAACTTGAGGGTAGCCTTCCATGCTGACGCACCATCACCGGTTTCCTCATGCACTACGCTCACCCTCAAGAGTTAGTTAGTCAATGGCATCAACGTCAAAGACACAAAAGCCGCTCTTGTTTGACCAAGCGGCGGCTGGCGAAAATTGAGTGATAATTAGTATTTGGCCAGATTTTAGCACCTGCCGTACTGTTTCACTCGACACACTTAACTACTAAAAATTTATCATAAAAAGAAGACAACGTCAATAGGAATTCAGGGCTTGTGGCGGAGGGCAATCCCACCTAAAATCACCAGAAGGTATCAATAGATAGGGCTGGTCACTGAATCACAGAAAATTTTACCTTGACAGTCCTCCCCCTTCGGTGTACAATCTCAGCAATCTTATCTGCGAGGGGTTAATGAGCAAACCATTTAATTACGGCGGGCAAGCGGTCATCGAGGGGGTGATGATGCGCGGCAGCAAAAACATGTGCGTGGCGGTACGTGCTCCCAATGGTGAGATCGTCGTCCATTGTGAGCCGCTCAATCCACGCATCTACGGCAGCTTTGTAGCCAAGATCCCCTTTGTGCGGGGGCTGACTATGCTGTGGGATACATTGGGTCTGGGGATTCGCACCTTAATGTTCTCGGCCGACGTGGCAATGGACGAAGAAGAGGTTGAGTTTTCCGGCCCTATCGCCTGGGGGACAATGGCCTTTTCGCTAGCCCTGGCTGTCGCCATCTTCTTCGTGGGACCACTGTTGCTCCTGAGTTTAGTGGATCGCTTAATCGTTTCTCACTTCGTCAGCAACCTGTTGGAAGGTGCCATCCGCTTAGCCTTGTTCCTGGGCTACGTGTGGGCGATCGGCTTTATACCCGACATCCGGCGAGTTTTTGGCTATCATGGCGCAGAGCACAAGACGATCAACGCCTACGAAGCTGGCGACAAGTTGACCGCCGAGGCTGTTGGCCACCGCAGTCTGGTCCATCCGCGCTGTGGCACTGCCTTTTTACTGGTGGTTATGGTCGTTTCGATTCTCGTCTTTGCGGTGTTGGGCCGCCCACCGCTGCTGCTACGCATCATATCGCGCGTATTGCTTATCCCGGTCATTGCTGGCATCGCTTACGAATTCATCAAATTCAGCGCAGCCCACCAGGATCATTGGTTGATGCGCCTCCTGATTGCCCCGGGTCTCTGGCTGCAAAGCTTCACTACGCGTCAACCCGATGCCTCAATGCTCGAAGTGGCGATTGCCGCACTACAACGTCTGCTGGTCGAAGAACAACTGGTAACTGCTGACGAGGCAGAGGCCGACGCTCTGACCGTCGCCGGCACATCCACGGCCCCCGCCGAAGGGTGATTCTGCCCCTTGGTTACCGCCCATTCAGTTGCTTTCAATCTTAATTGAAGGGACTGTGAGGAAGACCTCGATCCGCTGAACCTAGGCGGGTCGTCCCACACCGGCTGATCCGCCATTCGAAGGGGCGAACACGATGTCCACTTCCAATAAACGTAGAGCTGCACAACTCAACGAAGAGGGATTGCTGCATTACCGTCGCTGGGAAGTGGAAGATGCAGTGCGGACGTTTCTTGAGGCCGCCGAGCTGGAGCCTGACGAGGCGGACTATCACCTGAACTTGGCCCGCGCCCTGGCTCGCTTTGGTGACTACGAAGGCACCCTACGCGCACTGGGCGATTTTTTGCGCACAGAATCCGACCACGCGCTGACCGAACGCTTTGAACAGCTCTTTGGAAATGCGATGGACGAGGTGGAGACTCTGTTGACCGAGGTGATGACACAGCACAACCTACCTCTCGACGTCATCGGTGCAGCGATCCAAATGTGGATGGAATACCGCATTGCCGTAGGACGCCGGCCCCTCGACATGAGCAATCCCGCCCCATGGGCGGCTGCCCTCGACCTGACCGTTCGCAAAGTCAATTTCCGAGAGGCGCCTCTGCGCGAAATTGCCGGGTGGTACCGCGCCCAGCCATCTATTGTGCGCAAGCATCACATGGATCTGGTCACAACCCTGGACGTCATGCCATGTGACTATCGCTACTTTCGCGGTGACCAAAACCCCCTCGACAAGCTTGTAGAAGCGGCCGCTATGCTCGAAGAACTGGAGGAACGATTCCGTAAACTTTGAGAGTCAGGCAACAAGGAGACTGAAGATGCGCAACAAAATCACCATCATCGGCGCAGGGAACGTTGGCGCGACTACGGCCCATTGGCTGGCCGAGCGCGAGTTGGGCGACATTGTTCTGCTAGACATCCCCGAACATCCGGGATTGCCGGCCGGCAAAGCCCTGGATTTGACGGAAGCAGGGCCAGTGGTGGGTTACGATACCCGGATCACTGGCACTACCAGCTACGACGAGACAGCTAAATCCGACGTGGTCGTCATTACGGCTGGCGTGGCGCGCAAGCCAGGTATGAGCCGCGAGGACCTGGTCGGCATCAATCAGAAAATAATCACCGATGTGGTCACCAAAGTCAAGGCTACATCGCCAGACGCGATTCTCATCATGGTCACCAATCCTCTGGACACGATGGCCTACATTGCCAGGCAAGTCAGCGGCTTTCCCCGTGAGCGGGTCATCGGCCAGGCGGGTGTACTCGATACCGCCCGTATGCGAGCCTTCATCGCTATGGAACTGAATGTGTCGGTGGAGAACACCCATGCCTTTGTGCTGGGCGGTCACGGCGACGAAATGGTCCCTCTGCCCCGCTACTCCACGGTGGCTGGCATCCCCATCACCGAACTGCTGCCCCCGGATCGAATCGAAGCTATCGTCGAGCGGACACGCAAAGGTGGTGGCGAGATCGTAAACCTGCTCAAGACGGGTTCCGCTTATTATGCACCCGGCGCAGCGGTCGCGCACATGGTCGAGGCCATCCTCAAAGACAAGAAACTCATCGTACCATGTTCGGCCTACCTGCAAGGGGAATATGGGCTAAATGACATTTACTTCGGGGTGCCGGTGAAATTGGGCCGCAAGGGGATGGAAGAGATTATTGAGATCGAACTCACCCATGAAGAGCAAGCGGCACTGGAGAAGTCGGCGGAGTTGATCCGCAGCACGATGGCACACCTCGCTTGAGCTCACCAGCCTCGGCACAACTGGATTCAATGACCACAACATCGATTGGGGCCAGCAATGGAACTTGCTGGCCCCAATCGAGCGTTTAGCTTAAGACCCCACCTGAGAACCCCATAAAAACGTTATTATCTACACAGACAGGCATGCCAAGCCGTTGAGAAAAAAATGTTGTTGACGTTGCTGCCAGCGAGGGCAAAAGGCCCGACAGATTCCTATGAATCTCTAATGAATAGGACCTTGACAAAGTTCGGAAGATATACTATAGTTGTTTATACATAAGCAAGCTATGCATTTTCTAAAGGAAGTACGATGTCACTGCAAGATCAGATACGCAAGGGAAGCACTGAAGTCCTCATCCTCACCCTGTTGGCCGAAGAGCCAATGTACGGCTATCAGATCAGCCAAGAGTTACAACAACGCAGCGGTGGGTACTTCGACATGAAAGAAGGTCTGCTCTACCCTACCCTACACCGTATGAAGCAAGAGGGGTTGTTGTCCAGCGAGTGGCGGCAGGTAAGCACTGGCCGCCGCAGAAAATACTACACCATTACTGAAAAAGGGCGCCGGGCTCTGAACGAGCAAACCGCCGAGTGGCGGACCTTCATTGAGAAACTGTTACACATGGTGGATACACCCAAAGGGGCGACAGAGACATCTTAATATCGCGCTTCACTCTGCTCAGCCAGGCCCCTCGCAGGTTTAGCTGGTTGATAGTGGGAATCCTCAGATTGTCCGAGCTCTGAGGTGCAAAATCGCCCTCCTTAGTACCTGCCCGGTGGGGAGGCTTTCCCCCGTGCAAGCCTGCCCCGCCCACGGTCCCCCCTCAGGGCCGCACTCGGGGCAGGCCTGCACAGGGGAAGGGTGACCATTGGGTGCTCCGGGAGGCTGAGCAGTTACCGATCTCTTATAATACCTGCACGTGGGTATATGGTGAAAGGGACATGTCCACTGCCGACATAGAGCAAGTTTTGGTACGCATTCAGACCCGAATGGACCTGGATCGTGAGACCGAACACGAGGTGTTGGAGGAGATTCGTTCCCATCTGGAGGAAGCGATAGCCGCAGCCCAAGCGCAGGGGCTAGACGAGGCGACAGCGTTAGCCGAAGCCGCAGCCCGCTTTGGGGTGGAAGAAGTGGGCGTCGAACTACAAGAGGTTC
>CAYTNQ010000060.1:0-23361 GCA_964439175.1 uncultured Anaerolineales bacterium
TGATCGTGGGCCTCTGCGCTTCATCGTCCTGGCCGCTACTGGCGAGGACGTTCGCGCTTGTACCGCCTGCGAATGCTGCTACGTTGCTGAAGACTTAGAGGCCATACTGGATTTGTCGGTACCAGAGGTTTTGGCGGCAACCCGCGAAAACAGCGAGGCGGCGTTGACCAACCAGACTATCTGGATACTGGCCGAAGCCTGCTCCGAGGACGTGCGGTGCATCAATGAACTGGATGTAGTGGCAATAGCCCAGGCGCTATGTCGCGAGGCACAGTTACGTGGTCTGGCAGGCGGACATGGAGCGTGAAGCGTGGAGCGTCAGAGCGTGAAACGTGAAACGTCAAACATGATGAAGCTCCCTCCAAAGAGACATTGCTTTCACGTTTGACGCTCGACGTTTCACGCTGCGTCCTGTATAGGCCCGGCAGGAGAACCGGATGCGTATTTTAGCGATTATATCAGGTGAATATGGACAACGGCACGTGACCAATGTCGGCAGCCATGGCCCTTCAGATTGGACGCTGGAAGTGTGGCAGGCGCCGGCTGTGTTACCGCTGATGATAGATTACCCAGAGGATTACGTACCTGATACGCTTCCGTCTGCTGACTTAATCCTCTCCTTTGCCGAGCGCCCGGGCATCGCAGAATTGCTTCCTGATGTGGCGCGAGTGACCGGTGCTCGGGCCGTGATTGCGGCGGTAGATAACGAAGCCTGGTTGCCGCGGGGGCTGGCTCGCCAGCTAAGGGGCTGGCTTCAGGATATAGGCGTGGCTTGTGTCACACCCAAGCCTTTATGTTCGCTGACCGAGACGCACTATCGCATCGGCCGCGGCCGCCATCAGCGGATTGAATATGATGATCCGCTCATTGCCGAATTTGCACATTACTTTGGCCAACCAGAATTGCGCATCAGCGTGGACCCCCAAACACGGTGTATCACGTCTGCCGAGGTAGTGCGAGATACCGTCTGCGGTTGCGCCCGACACGTGGCTCAAGGTTTGGTGGGGGTCCCGGCAGACGACGCTGAACAAGAGGCGGGATTGCTGCATCATCATTACCCATGCCTGGCCAGTATGGGCATAGACGCTGACTACGGTGATACCCTGATGCACATCTCTGGTAACTTGTTGAAAGATAACGTCGGCGCGCAAATCAAGCCGTTCAAGCGGGTACGGTATTTCGAGCCGGGAATACGGAGTGAATAGGAGGACTCATGCCAAAAATAGCCATCACCGGCAAGGGCGGGGTAGGAAAAACCACTTTGGCCGCCTTGCTGGCTCACATTTACGCCGAAGCTGGGAACTCGGTCATCGCCATTGATGCGGACCCTGCCGCCAGTTTGGCCTACGCCTTAGGTATGCCCGAAGAATTGACGACCCAAGTGACGCCTATCGCCGAGATGGAAGAGTTAATCTACGAGCGAACGGGGGCCAAACCTGGCACCACTGGCGGCTTCTTCAAGCTAAATCCCCGCGTAGATGATATCCCTGATCGGTTCAGTGTACTCCATCGCGGGATTCGACTGTTGCAATTGGGCACTATTAGCACCGGCGGGAGTGGATGCATCTGCCCCGAAAGTGCCGTGCTTAAAACGTTGGTGACTCACATTATCCTTTTCCGGGACGAGGTAATGATTTTGGATATGGAAGCCGGCGTCGAGCACCTGGGACGCGCAACGGCCGGCGCTGTTGATGCTTTTCTTATCGTGGTTGAGCCGGGGCGGCGCAGCCTGGGCACTGCCCAGACCATCCAACATCTGGCCGCCGACATCGGTGTGACCCGCTGCTATGTGGTCGGCAACAAAGTGCGCGACCAGGCCGACCGTGATTATATTCAGAGTAATCTCCCCGACTTGCCGGTTATCGGTTTTTTGTCGGTACATCCCCGCGCTGTCGAAGCTGATATGCGTGGCGAAGCCATCTTCGACGCGGTCCCCGAATTGGTGGAAGAAGCGCGCCAAATCGTCGCCACTTTTGACCGGGCGGTGATCACCTGAATCCGATTGGCGGTTGCATCGAACACTTCACCCTCACCTACCAGGATTGTCACAGAGGCAAATTGCTGATATAATCGAGATATTGATCGCACTCGTGGCTCTATGCGAGTATCTTTGAAGTATGTCCCGCTAAAAGCTCGCTGGACTTGGGCTGCGTTCCAGGCCTGCTGGTTCCTGACCACGTCTACTTCGATTCGTGCGCTTTAAACGGCCGGGCAAGCGAGGCACTTTGAAATTATCCGTCATCATCCCCTGCTACAACGAGTCGCAGACCATCGCTGAGATACTAAGACGCGTAAAAGCGATTGACCTGGGTGCGGTAGAGAAAGAAATCATCGTCGTAGACGACTGTTCGGTAGACGGCACCCGAGAGATGTTGCGCCTGCTGGCGGCCAACGAAAACGTGCGCGTATTACTCCATGAGCGAAACCGAGGTAAAGGAGCCGCTATGCGCACCGGCATTCAAGCTGCTAGCGGCGACATCATTCTAGTCCAAGACGCCGATTTGGAGTATAACCCTGCCGACTACCCCTCCCTGCTTGTCCCTTTCAGCGACGGCGCAGAAGTGGTCTATGGCTCGCGCCTGCGACACCGCAACAAGATCGCCGGGGTCCATTTCTTGCTGGGTGGATTGATGCTCAGTCTCGTCACTAACCTGCTTTATGGCACGCGCATCACGGACGAGCCGACCGGCTATAAGCTCTTCAAAACCGACGTCATCCGATCAGTGAACTTAGTTTACGATGGGTTTGAATTTTGCCCCGAGGTTACCGCTAAACTCTGCCGCCGGGGATACCGTATCCACGAGGTACCTATCACCTACCAACCGCGCTCAGTAGCCGAAGGCAAAAAGATTGGCTGGAAGGACTTCCTCATCCACGTGTACGTGCTCTTTAAATATCGCTTCTTCCCAGAAGAGCAATGAACCGATTGCGATACTATCGCCATCACCTGTATGCGCTGGTAGGCTATCTGATTTTGACCCTCGCCATGACCTATCCTTTGGTTCGCGTCTTGGGTCAGGCTATACCGGGCGACAGCTTCGACGGATGGCAAAATGTTTGGAACCTGTGGTGGATTAAGCGGTCTCTGCTGGTGCTGCGCACCTCACCCTACTTCACGCATGAAGTCTACTACCCAACCGGTGCCCCGCTCTACTTTCAGACAATTAACATCTTCAACGGTCTCACCTTTCTACCTTTCTCGCTGGCAACCAATCTGTTTGTGGCGTACAACGCGGTTGTGTTGTTTAGCTTTGTCGTGGGTGGCTATGGTGCCTACCTTTTGGCCTATTACGTACTGCACGGACGCGCCTCGACGACCTGGCGTCCCTGGGTGGCGTTCACAGCCGGGGTTGTCTACACCTTTTCGCCTTATCATTTCGCCCATCTGCTGGGCCATATGCAACTTATCTCTCTGGAATGGCTTCCTTTTTACGTCCTCTCCCTGCTCCAATCATTGGACCGGTTGGCAGGGGCCCCATCGCCTTCGTCTCACGCTCTGTCACCCCCTGTCTTTAACCTGAGATCCTACATCTCGCTCGCGTGGAAGCCTGCCCTGTTTCTTTTTCTGACTGCGCTGTGCGATTGGTACTACGCCTTCTATCTGATCTGCTTCACGGGATTGGGCGTATTGTGGACGATGTGGAAACACCGGACATTATGGCCTCCCCTGGTAACGGCTGGGCTCATCGGTATTCTATCTGCTATACCTCTTTCTCCACTGCTGGCCACCGTCGTTACTGAGACGTTAAAAGCTGATTATATGTTGCCTCCACCCGGCAGCAACATAGAGCTCTCCGCTGATCTATTGGCCTTTCTTTCTCCTAACGAATTTCATCCCTTGTGGGGTGAAGTGGCTCGTTCGTGGGGGGCGCACTTCTCGGCCAGTCCTTCGGAACACATCGTCTTCGCTGGCTACAGTGTGCTCTTACTGAGCGGGCTGGCCATCGCCTGTTGCTGGCGACAGGTTCGCTTCTGGGCAATAAGCGCCTTGGTCTTCTTGTTACTGTCCCTTGGCCCGGTTTTGCACGTCGGCGGTCAGACTGCTTTTGCGGGTCTGAAGAATATCCCGATGCCTTATGGGCTGCTCAACCAAGTGGTGCCCTTGCTGTTCCTGGCTCGCTCCATCAGTCGTTTCGACGTGATGGTCATGCTCTGCCTGGGAATCCTGGCGGCCTACGGCCTGAACCGGGTGTTGCAATTTCTGAGCGAACGCCGGACCGTTAAGGTGGTGAAGGTAAGTATCGTCATAGCTTCGGTGGGACTGGTGTGTTTCGAGTTTTTGCCTGTGCCTTATCCGATCTCGTGGCCTGAAACCGATCCTTTTCACTATCAACTTGCTCGGGACCCAGACGACTATGCTGTGCTGGATTTACCCATGGACTGGGACCGCCCGGCCAATATGCTGTACCAGACAGTGCATCGCAAGCCATTAATTTCGGCTTATACGCCCGATTACAAATCTCGTCCCAATCCGTTGGCCATTACTGAAAAGACACCCGTCCTGCAACACTTTCGCTATCTGGGGCCAGACATTATCGCCCAGGATCCGGCTGTGGTTGCGCCGACGATCTTAGCTGATCTAAACGTGCGCTACGTCCTGGTTCACAAAAGCGACCTGCCGCCGGGTGACTACCGCGAGAAGACACTGGCGTTGGTTGAATCCATATTCGGCGGGTGGCCCGTCGCCTATGAGGATGACCGGCTTCGTGTCTACGAAGCACGGCCGCCGGAAGAGCGTGTCCCATACCTCGTCCTGGGCGATGGATGGGGGCCACGCCAGCTACGCGCGGGAAAGCCGGCGCGCACGTTTAGGGGAGAAGCGACATTTAGTATCATCGCTCCCCCCAAGTCGCAACGAGCCATTGTCTTCGAAGCTCAGAGCCCTGCCGGGCCGCAACGGCTGGAACTGCGGTTGAACGGACAAAAGGTGGGAGAGTTTGCCCTCGATTCCCAGGCCCAACGTCTGGTCACTGAGCCCTTGAGCCTGCTCACAGGAGCGAACAGCTTCGAACTGCGGGCGGAACATGAGGTGCTCGTATACGCGATTGAGCTGCAGAAGGTTGATCCGAAGCCAGACACTTGAATGTCGCGGGGACGCTGAGCCGGAGGTTGCCGGTAGTCGTTGGGCTAAATTAGCTATTGTATCTCATGGGGAAGGCAGGTTATAATATAGGGGTCCAGGCCTAATTTTCTAATCGACCCAATTTAACAGGAGGGAAACTCACGTGAAACAGCTACGGATTATCTTGCCAGTTCTGCTCATCTTGGCCATGGCCACTCTGGCCTGCGGCCTCAATCTGAGCAAAACAGGACCTGCCAGCGGTGGCGAAGAGCCGGCGGTCCAACCGACTAAAGCATCCAGCGTTGAAGGGCAGCCTTCACCCACCGAACCCGCCCAGGAGCAGGCACAGCCGCCAGAGACCGAATCTCCCCCAGCCGAAGAAGCCACCGAAGCGCCCACAGAGCGCGCGGAGGGCGACGTTGAAGAAGCTCCCTTAGACCTCAATACCTCTATCTCCGGCCTGGAAAACCTCAATAGTTATCGCAACACCTTCCGCATTGACTGGAATGGTACCAAGGGAGGGGAACCCGTCACCGGCTTTTTATCTATGAATGGTGCCTATGTGCGCGAACCACCGGCGCAGGAGATCCATTTTGAGGGCCAGGGCTTCACGGAGGGAGGAGACCAGGGTCCAAGTAAGGTCACCTTCATCCAGGTCGGTGATACCGCCTGGTTTTACGAAAGTGAGTCCGATACCTGGTCACAACTTCCAGCCGGCAGCCTTGACTTCGCGGGAGGGTTTTTCTTCGCTCCACAAGAATTCCTATCTGACTTCAATACCGACAAGGGCCAGCGTAGCCTGTTGCCGCAAGAAGTAAATGGAGTGCAATGCTACAAATACACCTTTGACGAAAAAGATTTCATGAGCCAACAAGACCCCACTCAGGGTGAGGTGACCCGCGCGAAGGGTGAAGCCTATGTGGCTGTGGATGGCGGCTATGTCGTAAGGTTCAACGTTGACGCCGACGTGCGCTACACTGACCCGGATCAGGTGTTTCAAGATGGCACCATGACTATGGCCTTCGACGTTTTCGACATCAATCAACCCATCACCATCGAGCCTCCGGCCGAAGCAGAGGCCCAGGCGGGGGGACGCGAGGACCTCCCTATGCTGCCCGACGCCCAGGTGGAATTCTCGAGCGCTGGAACGACCAGTTATCGAACCGGCAGCGGCGTAGAGGAAGCCGCGCAATTCTATGAGGATGAAATGCCCAAGAACGGCTGGACGGCCGAAGAAGGCAACGCGATTTTGCCTGAGGGCACGTTTTTGAGTTATACTAAGGGTGGTGAAACGGCAACTGTTATTGTTGGCACCGATGAAAATGGAACCAGTGTGTTGATAACCGTGGCTAAAGAATAGCGACCAGCCTGGACATAAATGGTGAGGCAGGGATAAAGCTTATCTGAAAGTGAGGGGCGGCATATCCGTAGAACCCTTTGGGAAGGAATGTCGCCCCAAGCCATCTTTTTTCTAAAGAGTTGTGACCATGCCTGACCCCGGTCAATTTTTGATTTTCCTCCCCTCTTCAGCCAGCACCTGGCGAGGGACGGTTGTTGACTTCTGCAATATGATCCCCCGCGCCCTGGGTTGCTGGACTTAGTGCCCCACTCTGCAGGTCTTCTCAACCGAATCTAAAAATGGCGGATAAGTAGAAATGGGCTGGCTACGGCTTGAAGTGTGAGCCTGTCTCAAAGCTGGAACTGCCTTGAGCAGAGCCAGAGAGCGGCCTGTCTGCCTTTATCCAGTAGCAAGGCCAATGCGCGGTTTGATTCCGGCTGAAGGTGGAATACTAATGGCGTCTTCTCTTGGCCCCCTGCCAGCCCTCCGTCAACCTGCCGTGTAAAAATTGAATCAAACAATACATAACATAGAGTGGAACACTTGTAGTATAAGACAAGGAGGTCTCCCATGCAAACTCAATTGCTTGAAGAAAAAGTGATGGCGCTGCCTGGCCCCAAGGCACGGAAAATCGTCGAGCGAGACATCTACTCGGTTTCCCAGTCCTACGCCCGGGATTATCCCTTTGTGATGTCTCACGGGCGCGGCAGCGAGGTATGGGACGTGGACGGCAACCGCTTCGTAGACTTCACGGCTGGCATCTCGGTCACGTCCACTGGGCATTGCCATCCAGAGGTGGTGCGGGCCGTCAAAGACGCCGCTGATAAGTTCATCCACATCTCTGGCGACTTCTACCACGAAGGCATGGTCCAGTTGGCGGAGAAATTGGATGAAATCGTGCCCATTCAAGAACACTGCCAAACCTTCTTCACTAATTCGGGTACCGAGTCAGTGGAGGGGGCGATCAAACTGGCGCGCCGGGCGACCGGTCGCTCGCGTTTCATCGGCTTCATCGGCGCCTTTCACGGACGTACTATTGGATCGCTGGCCTTCACCGCCAGTAAATACGCACAGCAACAGGAATTCTTCCCAACGATGCCGGGCGTGGTGCACGTTCCTTTCCCCAATCCCTATCGCCCCCTGCTGGCTGGCGAGAATCAGGGACTGGCAGTGCTCAATTACCTCGAAAACGTCGTCTTTCAGACCTTTGTCCCTCCTGACGAGGTGGCTGCTGTTCTGCTTGAACCCATCCAGGGGGAGGGAGGATACATCGTCCCGCCGGATAGCTTCATCCCCGGGTTGCGTCGGTTATGTGACAAGTATGGCATCCTGCTCATTTCTGATGAAGTGCAGAGCGGCATCGGGCGCACTGGCAAATGGTTCGCCATTGAGCACTGGGGCGTCGAACCCGACATTGTGCTCACCGCCAAAGGTATCGCCAGTGGTATGCCGATGGGGGCGTTCACAGCCCGTGAGTCTATCATGAGGGAGTGGGGCCGCGGCGCTCATGGCAATACCTATGGCGGTAACCCCCTTTGTATGGCGGCCGCTCTCACCACGCTGCGCCTGGTGGAGGATGGGATGATAGAAAACGCTGCCCGCATGGGCAAGTATTTCCGCCAGCAGGTACGCCAGATGATGGAGCGTCACCCCACCATCGGCGACGTGCGGGGCAAAGGCTTGATGGTCGGCATGGAACTGGTAACGGATCGGGCGACCCAAGAGCCGGCCCGCCAGGTTTTGAAAGACTTACTTCAAGCCGCCTTTGAGCGCGGCCTGCTGTTGCTGCCGTGCGGCGTCAGCACCATCCGCTTTATGCCCGCCCTCAATATCTCTCAAGAGATTGCTGATGAGGGACTGAACATCTTTGACCGGGCTCTGACCGCTGTCGAAGAGAAGTTCTTCGACCATCGCAACGGCAGGTAAGGGGCTATTGCAAAAAATGGGCTCAATCTCCAACAAGTTACGAATCTATAGGAGGTTGAGCCCTTCGCTTATCATAGAAATTGCCAACGATCGAGAGCATTTCAATCACTGGGTGTTTCATTTTCCTTTGACACCCCAACCGTCTTCTGTTATAATAGCAAATGTGTGCAAACGTTTGCGCAATGCTTTTTTTCTTCGGTATCCTTTAGTTCTCTCCTTGATGAAGGATATCTTCGATTGGGCAACCAATTCCCACTGCCCATTGTGCTCATCAACTGCCGTACATATCCCTGTTCTGAAAATGCTCGTAGGACAAACTGTTAGTTTGTCCGTGGCGGGACAAGCTAACAGCTTGTCCTACACCTATACGTTTTCATGGGACATGGTGCCCCGCAGCGGGCATGGCGACTACTCTGAAAATAGACAATGTGGGGCAGACTTTCTAGTCTGCTCCACGGTTTTCATGCTTCATGGTGCCCCGCAGCGGGCATGGTGACTACTCAGTATATACTGACAATCTCGCAGGAGCGCGACAAGCTGTTACGCACCTGGTAGAACTTGGGCGCCGGCGAATTGCGTTTGTCAATGGTCTGGAAAGGAGGTGGTGGAAGTATAGCTCAATGGAGTTGGGCATCACCTCCATCTATGTTACCCACGACCAGGTAGAGGCTATGACGATGGCCGACCGCATCGCAGTGATAAAAGATGGCAAGTTGCAGGCATACGCTATCCACGATGCACAGGTGTCGCGGACGACTAATGGTACCGGGCGGGTCACCGACATGTCCCTGGAACAAATCAAGCGTCTCGACGCTGGTCAAGGTGAGCGCGTGCCTATCCTGTCAGAAGTCATCGAGTTGGCACACGGCTGCGTACGGTGATACCTTCCCCAACCTCACCGCCTGCTTACCTCCAACCTGTTGACTGAGATTCGAGGTCACAATCTGGGTATCATCCTTTGGCATGAGGAACGTCCAGAGGAACTGCGCGAATTAGTGAAACTCGATGTGGATGGCATCTGCACGAATACACCTGACGTATTGGCAAGTATCCTTCAAGAGCAGCAGAGGGACAATAACGTATGATTTCCAATATCGACTTCGACATCATGATGATCGGCCACTTCGCCAAAGACCGGCTGGTGGTTGACGGTCACGGCGAAATTGCCTCTGGAGGAGCCGTCTACTACGGGAGTGTAGCCTTGCGTCGCCTGGGGGTGCGTGTGGCCGTCGTTACTCGTCTGCACCCGGATGATTTTCCCCGCCTGGACGAACTCAAGCAAGAGGGAATACAAGTCTTCGCAACGCCAGCCCCGGAAACTTCCGGCATCGAGAACATTTACGATTCGGCCGATATGGAGCGACGCATTTGCAAGCCTATCGGCTTCGCTGGCGCTTTCCAGGATCAAGATATCCCCGATCTGCCGGCTCGCATCTACCTGGTGGCCTCCATCATTGCGGGGGAGGTAGACTTGCCATTGCTCAAGTCGCTGGCAAAGCGCGGCCCGGTTGCCATTGATATTCAAGGCTTCGTCCGCGTGCGGGAGAACGGGAACCTGGTCTTCCGCCAATGGCCTGACATGGAGGAAGGGCTCTCGTACGTAACCTACCTCAAAGTGGATCGCGCCGAGGCCGAATTGCTGACTGGCCTAACCGATATGGTCGCGGCTGCCAGTCGCCTGGCCGGGTACGGTCCGCAAGAGGTCGTCCTCACCCAATCGTCGGGGCTCACCGTTTTCGCTGGCGGGCAAATCCACCAGGCTCCTTTCACTCCGCGCTCGCTGGCCGGGCGCACCGGCCGTGGTGACACCTGCTTTGCCGCCTATCTAGGCCGGCGCCTCACCGCTTCGGCTGAAGAGGCGACACGCCTGGCCGCTGCCGTCACTACCCTCAAGCAAGAGCATCCTGGTCCCTGGCGCGGCAGCCTAGCCGACGTGGAGGCCCTGCTGGCGGACGGCGGGTAATCCAAAGATGAATTCACCCGTTCTGCTAATTCACCACGCTGCCAACCACGGCTACGTTTATCCCCCCAACTCGATTCGAGGTCTGAAGGCGTGTCTGGACGCCGCTGCCCGTGCCGTCGAAATGGACATCTCCCCTCTGTCCGGCGCGGGTTGAAGGCCATGATTCTCAGCCGGCGACAGGCGCGGTTGCTCCTTCCTCTTGGCATAGCAGTCAGCCTCTCGCTCCGCTGGGTCTACCTGCTGTGCAGCCTGGCCTTCGCCTCAAGCTTGCTGGCTGTGCGTCACCTGGCTATGCGCGGCACATCGTGACTAATCAAGCATATCAGACTCCAATAGCTAAAGCGGATTGCTGTGGTCATCGTTATCCAGCAGCAATCCGCTTTGCTTTTGGTGCCCTTCAAAAATCTACTCATACCGGGCCGCAGGTCAGTCTTCAGCTAACCTTTACACTTGATAATAGACTGGCTTAATTAGTGGTGGCAAGGAGTGCCTCGCTCGCCAGCGGCAGTGCGGAACGAACTGCCGCAAGCGCAGGACTGCACGGCGTTAGGATTTTCGATACGAAAGCCTCCGCCCATCAAGCTGTCAATGTAGTCAATCTCGACGCCCGTCAGATACATCAAGCTGGCAGGGTCTACAATCAGCTTCACGTTCCGATCCTCAAAGATTTGGTCGCCATCCATTGGACCCTCGGCGAACGTCATGCCATATTGCAGCCCGGAGCAACCACCACCTGACACAAAGACGCGCAGGCCGTAGTCCGCCAGACCTTTCTCTTGCATAATGTTCTGCAGCTTATCAGCAGCCGCTTCAGTCAAAGTGATCACCCAATCACCTCCTCTTGTTGTGGAATCTCTAGTTCTCGGGCTAATTTAGAAAACACCCTGGCCACGAAGTCACGATTCATTTTACCAGATTTCAGGGCATTTGTCAACAAGAAAGATGATATATATCCACTTTCAACTCGTCAAGCAGGTCGATTTTGGATTGCATAGCTGGCCTCTTGTAAGTTATTTATCCCCAACGCCCAATTCCCGCTCCACCGACGTGATGATGCGACTCAATTCGGCGGAGAGTTGGGGATCCAACGGAGGGGGTTGGTGATTTTCCAGGATCCAGTGCGCCTTTTCGTTGGCCCATTCCCTGGGGCCTTTGCCGTCTGCTTCCCAGGCGGAGTAGGGGCGGCGATCGATGAAACGCGGCTGCCAGAACTCGGGGACGTGCTGCCGGGTGTGCTTATGGGCGATAAAGTTGCCGCCCACGCCCACGTCTTTGATCACGTCCAGGGTCAGGGCTTCGTCGTTGACCGGGATGCCGTTGGCCACGGCGCGCATGGCGCTGTAGATTTCGCAGTCCAGCAGCAGTTGCTCGTAGGAGAAAATACGCGAGCCGTAGAGCATGCCTGCTCCCTGCAACAGGTCTGACCCGGTAAGCACAGGCATGAACCCGGCAAAGACGTTGTCGAAGGCGGCCTGCCAGTCAGGCTGCTTAGCGCCGGTGGCGAAGGCGCCCATCGAGAGGGGAATGTGGTAAAAGTCGGCCAGGTGATTGGTGGCGGCACCGAACAGATAATCCTCCGGGCCACCGCCGGTGTAGGCTCCGGTGCGCGGGTCCATGGCCGTCTGGGCCGCCGCGTAGTAAACGGGGCAGCCGGGGGAGGCCATCTCCATGAGCGCCAGCGCTGAGATGACCTCAGCGTTGCCCACGACCAGGTTGCCAGCCAGCGAGGCCGGGCCGCTGAAGCCGCAGCTTGCCATGGTCATAAAAGCCACCGGCAGCCCCGCTTCGGCGGCGACCAAGGAGGCGTCAATGCTGCCGCCGTCCTGGGCCAGCGGGCTGATGGTGCACTGCATAATGGAGAGGAGAGGCCGCTGGCGTAATGCGTCGCGTCCCCCGGCGAGGGCAGCCGCCATTTCGATCGCGGCTTTCATCTCGTGCACCGTGACCAGAGTCTCGGTTTGCACGTGCTTAGTGTAGTTATTCCAGATGGCTTCCAGTTCGTGGAGCCCGCGCGTTTCTGCGGGGCAATCCTGGGCGGAGACAGGCGGCCAGACGAGGGCGATTTCCTCCATGTAGTCGGCCACCCGCATCGAGTCGGCCACGTCTTGCTTGGTAGAGACGCGTTTCTCGCCGCTGTAAGGGTCCAGCACCTCGATGCCGGTGCCATCCACGGCCAGGTAGGCGTGCCGGCCATCGAGCGGCAGATCCAGGTCGCGATTTTCACGTGCGCAGAGGACGTATTCGGCCGGCGCTTTGCTCATTGCTTCCTCGACCACGTGGCCGGGAATGCGCGCGATCTGCTTCTCCCGGTCTATGCTGGCTCCATGGCCGTGCAGGATGTCGAGCGCCCGCTCCGAGGGAAAGCGCACGCCGACACTTTCAATCAAGTCCAGAGTGGCCTGGTGAATACGCTGCACGTCGTCATCGCTGAGCACTTGCAAACGCAGGTGGGTGGTGTCGATGGGCAGGATATGTGGGGACATAATACCTCCTGAGGGGGATGATTATATGAATACGATAGGCCGGTCCAGGGATACTTTCAGCCATCGCTCTTGTCTGCCACCTCGCTTGAATCGGATGGTGATGCGCCGAGGGTCACGCCCGCTCCCACCCGCAGCATGTGCCGAATCGCATCGTACGTCCGATCCGTCACCGCTGCAAAGCGGGCGATCTGACCGCGAGCCAGGATCGCCTGCCCCTGCGGATCTTCGTGCATGTGCAGCAGCAGCGTACGCACCCGCTCGCGGAGCTCCGGGGCTATGTGGCGTCCAATTACCCACGGCGGCATCGAGCTGGGTCCGAAAGTGGCAATGACGCGTAGCTGTGCGCGGAGCGCCGGACGGTGTTCGTAGGCCAGCTCCAGGACAGTACTGTCGACGGCAGCGGCATCCACCTGCCGGTCCAGGATGTACTGCAGCGACGTTTGGTGTGCTCCCGACTCGATAACGCGGCCGAAATAGCCATTGGATTCACCCAGCCGGGCCAGGTAGTAACGCACGACGTGATAGCCCGAATGCGATCCCGGTTCGTTATACGCCCAGGACGCACCCCGCAGGTCGGCAAACTGCCGAAAGGGACTGGCGTGGTGTACCACGACATCCGAAAAGTAGATCGGCCGCTGCTGGTAGCGCGCAGCGGCCATAACCGGGGCAACGAGTAACTCAAGGGAGGCATCGGGCCGATCGGCCTTCCAGACATACGGGGCGCCGCAGATCCAGGCGATATCGATCTGCCCCGCATCAAAAAGGCGTTCGCGGACTTGCCAGGAGATATCGCCCATAAAAGCTGTGGGCATGTCCAATCGTGGGGTCAGGTAATGGGCAATACTCTGGCACACGCTATCCGCAATAGGGGCCTGGCAGGAAGTAAGCGTAAGTGTCGTCATTTCACACCTTTGACAATTTCACCAGTACCTAATATAATTATGCAGACGTAATACTGCCTAAAAGTAACATTGGCTGGCTAGACGAACGTCCTCAGACGTTTCTTCTCACACTGTTACTACTTAGCCTGAAGGTGCCCGGCACTTCATCGACGGAGATGCGCCATGGCCGGGCTGCTGTCAGACGCCAGATTACAGCTTGAAGGCCGCAAAAGTGCCGGGCACCTGAGTAGTTACCTCACACTAACGCAAGAGGCTTCATGGATTACAAAGACCGAACTCTTGTTCTTGCTGCTATCGGAGTCCTGCTCCTATTGATCGGTATCCCTACTGCTTTCTTGGGACCAGTCGAGATGTATTGCTTCTACCTCTTCTCTGAAGGTGGTCGCTTCCATTACGAGGGCTTTGGTTTTGGTTCCTTTATGTTCGGCAACATCGCCTCCCAGATTATTGGCTATTACCTGATCGCGATAATGTTTATCCCTCTCGGTTACGGGCACCTGAAAACACGCCGTTGGGCCAGGACTCTGTCTTTGAGCTTGCTCTGGGCCTGGCTTGTCGTCGGTGCACCTTTGACGGTCGTGGGATTCTTTGTGCTCAGTGCGAGCAAGGACATCTCTCCGATTGCTGCCATAGTCGCAATTGTCGTATTGGCATCGTCTTACCTGATAGTCCCGGGAGTGCTGATTCGTTTCTACCAAAGTCGAGACGTCAGATTGACCTTTGAGGCCAAGGACCCCAACTCGTATCGGATTGAGAAAGTGCCTATGCCCATACTGGTGCTGGGCGCTTTGTACCTATTTTACATCGTTGTGTTACATATTCCCATTCTTTTCAACGGCATGTTTCCGCTTTTTGGCCGCTTTCTATCTGGCCTCGAAGGAATCTTCTTCCTGGATTTTTCGATCGCGTGTTTGGTTTGTCTGGCCTGGGGGACCCTAAAACGACGAACCTGGGCGTGGTGGGGTTCTTTGATCTACTTCGTCTTGATGACCCTCTCTTCATTTCTAACACTCCTCAAATCCAGCTACTCCGATATCCTCTCCAAGATGCAATTTCCCCCAACAGAAATGGAATTTCTGGGGGGATTGCCTATCCCGGGCTATCATTTTGCCGTTCTGGTTGGAATACCGCTTCTCCTCACTCTGGGCGTAATCGTCCTGGCGAAACGGCATTTCAAGCTGGATACACAAGCCTTAAGCGGCTAGAGATACGCAAATAACCAACTCCCCCTCTCTTCACGATGGCGTTGGGTCGCATCAAAGTATGACAGCGACACAAGCAGCCTCATGTCGCATCATGCGCGTGTTATGCCACTCCTCAATTGAGATGAGCTGTAGAAATCTAACACCAATGGAGCTCTCTTCGGATTTACTCCAAAGTCGCCAGGCGAGCCTGATAGAGCTGCCTCTGCCAATAGGCAAAATCGTTTTTTTGCTCACGCATGTTGACTTCGGTGTACACTTTCTTGACACAGGAAGTTATCCCCAGACGAAGTCTCCTGTGCATGAGTCTAACGATAGATTTCAGTCGCTTGTGGGCCCTAAATAGTCCGCAATTCGTAGTTCGTCATTGATGGCACACTTATCTGGATCCCAAATGATCATAGTTCGGCTTCGATTGATTTCATACTTCTCTCGTTCCTCAGGGGGTGCATTGTACAACGTAGGAATCCACCACAGCGGCACGGATAGCTTACGCCCATCGGTCAATTCCACGTGCAGATACTCCTCATCGAAATGCACCTGGTGGATGCGCGCCTCACGAGGAAATGTATAAGCCGAAATGGGATACTGTATCTTATACCGCTTGACCTCAAACTGTGCCTTAACCTGCTCTGCCTCTGTAGCCATACCATTCCTCCACCAAATAATTGAGGTGCTGCTCGGTAATTTCGAGTGCTCGGTTCAACTCGTGCTTCCTCAGCGTACGACCAGGCCGGGCCACTTCGACCTCTGGCTCTAGCCAGATTTTGGCGTCACTGTAGTCATCCTGCGAACCTTTACCGACGTGTACACTGGCTCGATCTTCGTGGAGGGCATCATAGCTGTGAAACCAAAAGATGAGGTTGCCCTCCTCTAGAATTTTCGGGCTCATTGTCTTCCTCGTAAACAACAGGATTAGCAAACTAGCTGGCCAACGCCCTCGAATTCAGCCGCTCGCCAGGACGAGGAAAGTGACATTGCCTTACAGTGCGGTTGCCAGCACCACCAATCCCAAAGTCCTGAGCTATTACATTACCTCAACCTCAACGGCTGGTTGGGTCTATTTCCTCTCCAAGACTGGCTCAGGAGTTTCTTCCTTGACGACGGTTTCAGGGGTTTCTTCCGCGACGACGGGCTCCGGGGGCTCTTCATCCCCCACGCCATAGGGCTGCCACTTATGGGCGTCGGCGCTGAGGCGATGCTCACCCTGGCGGCCCCGGCGGTGAATCTCATCGAAGTGTTCGGGCTTGATGTTCAGCTTATGACCCTCCAGCAGGGCCGTCACTCCCTCCTGCCCCGGTTCAGGCCGGCGTGCCACCTGGGCCTCCAGGTGGCGGATGGCGGTCGGGTCGTAGTCCAGCGGTTCGGCGTAGGTGGTGATGTACCCTTCAAAGTTGCGCAAGACCACGTGGGCCGGCGACTGGGCCAGCAGGTAATTGGGGTTGATAGGTATCTTGCCGCCGCCGCCCGGCGCGTCCACGACAAACTGGGGCACGGCATAGCCCGAGGTGTGCCCGCGCAGGCCTTCGATGATCTCGATACCCTTGCTGACGGTGGTGCGGAAGTGACCGGCCCCTTCCACCAGGTCACACTGGTACAGATAGTAGGGCCGCACCCGCATCATCACCAACTCGTGCACGAGCTGGCGCTGAATGTGCACCGAGTCGTTGACCCCGGCCAGCAACACACTTTGATTGCCCAGCGGGATGCCGGCGTCGGCCATGCGATCGCAGGCAGCAGCCAGTTCGGGCGTGATCTCGTTGGGGTGGTTGACGTGGATGTTGATCCACAGCGGGTGGTATTTCTTCACCATATCGGTGAATTCCTGGGTGATGCGCTGCGGCAAAAAGACCGGCACCCGGCTGCCGATGCGCACGATCTCAACGTGCGGAATCTCGCGCAGACGACCCAGCAGCCAGTCGAGCAGGCTCGGCTTGAGGGTCAGCGGGTCGCCGCCCGAGAGCAGCACATCCCGGACCTGGGGGGTGTGTTCGATGTAGGCAATTTGGGCCTCGAAATCCCGCTTGCTGAAGGTGGCCGTCGGATCGCCCACGATGCGGCTGCGGGTGCAATAGCGGCAGTAGCTGGCACACTGCGTCGTCACCAGCATTAACACCCGGTCCGGGTAGCGGTGGACCAGTCCCGGCACCGGCGAATGAGCGTCTTCGGCCAGCGAGTCTTCCATCATCGAGGTGAAAGCGACCAACTCACGCCCCTTGGGGATCACTTGCTGGCGAACGGGACATAGCGGGTCATCCGGGTCAATGAGCGAGGCAAAGTAGGGGGTGACGTCCACCCGGAATTTGCCCTCGGCCGAGAGCCCCTCCACCTCCTCTGGAGTGAGGTGGATGATCTGCTGCAATTCCTCCAAAGTGTTCAGGCGGTGGCTGAGTTGCCAACGCCAGTCATTCCATTGCTCGTCGGGCACGTCCGCCCAGATGCTCGGGCGTGGCGTCTTCGACGTTTTCCATTCAGGTGTAAACTTATGGGGCATTGTTGGTTAACTCCTTACTATACTAGACTGCTGAAACTAAATTACCTTCATCAGTATAGACTAAGCTTGAGGGAATGTCAACGCTTCTTTTGGTGTGAGGTCTGTCCCAGATTTTAGGTGCAAGACCCTACGGGTTTCAGAAAACCCCTAGGGTCTGCCAGAAATTTGGGACGCACCCTTTGATGTGAGGTGCGGCCCCACAGGGTGGCTTCGCTCCGCACTTACGTAATGTCAAACCGGGCACTTTATCGTCATTTGAGCCGTTTGGGTTGATCACGCTCTCTGTCTTTCAATTCTCAGCGTTCATGGTAAAATCAAGCATCCTGGTAATTGCTCAACCTCCCGCAGGTTTAGGCAAAAGCCGTTGCTACACTCGGCAATTCAGACGCGGAATACCCATTCAATGTAATCTGCCTATGAGGCGCTTCGGGAGGGTAGGCTGAGCAGTTACGCATCCTAGTGAAATCCTGACGAATGGACGGAGCCATACCTGATGCGACTGTACAACACAATGACCCACCAAAAAGAAACCTTCACCCCGGTCGGGGAGCACGTCACTATGTACGTGTGCGGGATCACCCCTTATGACACGACCCACCTAGGCCACGCCTTCACCTACGTCGTCTTTGACACCCTGGCTCGCCACTTCCAGTTCAAGGGGTGGCCGGTGCGCTACGCGCAAAACGTCACCGACATCGACGACGATATTCTGCGTAAAGCCAAGGAAGTGGATGAAAACTGGAAGACGCTGGGCGACCGTTGGACACGGCGCTTTATCGAGGATATGGACGCTCTCAATGCCCTGCGCCCTACCTATTACCCGCGGGCTACCGAAGAGATCGCCAAAATTATCGAGATGACCCGCGTGCTCCTGGGTAAGGGCTATGCTTATGAAAAGGACGGCGCGGTATATTTCCAGGTAGACAATTGTCTTCGCTTTGGACAACTCAGCCGCATCCCTCGCGACGAGATGTTGCCGGTTGCCAACGAGCGGGGCAACATTCCCGATGACCCCAACAAGCGAGACCCGCTCGACTTTGTGCTGTGGCAGGCGGCCAAACCGGGGGAGCCGGCATGGGACAGTCCGTGGGGGCCGGGCCGGCCTGGCTGGCACATCGAGTGTTCGGCTATGTCGCTGCATTACCTGGGCGAGACGATCGACATCCATGGCGGCGGCGGTGACCTGATCTTCCCTCACCACGAGTGTGAGATCGCCCAATCGGAGCAATATACCGGCGTGCAGCCCTTCGTCCGCTTCTGGATGCATATCGCCATGGTGCGCCACGAGGGGGATAAGATGAGCAAGAGCCTGGGCAATTTGGTTATGGCTCGCGATTTGCTCCAAACCTATAGCGCCGACGCCATCCGTGCCTACTTGTTGAGCCATCACTACCGCGCGCCGTGGGAGTACGACGAGACCGGGCTGCACCAGGCAGCCATCCGCGTGGAGTGCTACACCGCTGCCAGCCACGCCGATGCGGTCGCCGGTGGAAATCCGCTGGACGCAGCGCCCTATCGCGACCGTTTCGTCACGGCCATGGACGACGACCTGGACACACCGGCGGCGCTATCCGCCCTGGATGACCTGGCTGACGCCATCTTGGCTGCGGCCGGAGGGCAGGACTTGGTGGCCGCGCAAGGCATCCTGCGCCAACTGACGGGGGTGATGGGTTTGCGGTTGCAGCGGGGGGGGTGACAGGTCAACTGGCTGAAGTATGCATGTCGAAACCCGGCGATTGGTACTACGAGAGTTACAAATGCCAGATGCTGCGCCGCTTGCCCAAATATGGTCAGACCCGGATGTCACCAGGTTTATGGGCGGGCCTCGGGATGAAGAGCAATTGCGCCAGGACCTGGAAGATGAGGCGGAAGCGGCTGCCTCTTCCAGGATTGACCTTTGGCCAGTGGTCGAGAAGGCATCGGGGGAGGTGGTCGGCCACTGTGGGCTTCTCGAAAAAGAGGTGGACGGGCAGGCAGAAACTGAGCTCATCTACGTATTCGGCAAGTCGGCCTGGGGCCAGGGATATGCGACCGAGGCCGCTATAGCTGTGCGGGAGTATGCTTTTGAGCAGTTAGGCCTGAGACGGCTGATCGCGCTCATTAATCCTGAGAACGCGGCTTCTGAGCGCGTGGCTCTGAAGGCAGGGTTGCGCTATGAGAAGGAAACCCGGCGACCGGGTGGGATAATCTTGCACGTGTACGCGGTTCATTGCCGAGAAGAGGGTGTTGAAGGGAATGCCATAGATTGACACTTGAATCAGCAGCAGGTTGGGGTTGCCTTCGCTGACAGTCATGGTTTATAATTCTGAGGGTCGCACTCATCTTTGTGGCTCAGTTTGATCTGTGGGTGGGATCAGTAGGGAGAATTATGGACTGCATAGTGGAAAGGATGAAGGTTGAGGATTGGGGGGCCGTTCGATCCATCTACCGGGAGGGTATCACCACCGGCAATGCGACTTTTGAAACGGACGTACCGGAATGGCAAGAATGGGACAGGAGTCACCTGGGGGATTGTAGGTTCGTTGCCAGGCGAGAAGGACAGGTAGTTGGCTGGGGCGCCCTCAGCCCGGTTTCCAGCCGGTGCGTTTACGCTGGCGTTGCCGAAGTGAGTATTTACGTTACAGCCTCAGCGAGAGGCGCGGGGATAGGGAAAACCCTACTTCGCAGGCTAATCAAGGAATCAGAGCGCCAGGGCATCTGGACCTTACAGGCAGGTGTTTTCCCCGAGAATAAGGCCAGTATCGCCTTGCATAAGGCATGCGGGTTTCGAGCGGTGGGCTATAGGGAGCGGATCGGTGAGATGAACGGCATTTGGAGGGATGTCATCCTCCTCGAACGCCGGAGTGAAGTGGCCGGCAGTTGGGGAACATCGTAGTTAGCAGCGGGGAGGTTTAATGGGCGATGGCTAAAAGGAAAGCAAAGGCACGCGCTATCCACGATCCGTCGCCATCGGCTACGAGTGGCAAAGAGGATTGAGGACGGACGAATAAGAACTTGGTTGATCAAAGCAATGCATTTTGTATTGCATGCTTAACTACAGGGAGGAATTCATATGAACGACCACGTGTACAAACTGATTGAACTAACCGGTTCTTCCACAACGAGCATAGAAGACGCCGTTCAAAACGCGATTGTGAGAGCATCAAAAACCGTCCGGCATATGCGGTGGTTCGAAGTGCTTGAGACCCGCGGCACCCTTGAAGAGGGTAAGGTAGCCCACTGGCAGGTAACGATCAAAGTCGGATTTACGCTGGAAGACTAATCTCCTATGAGGGTATCAGTCAGCTACCGTGGTGAGTGGCGCGGATTTGAAGCGAACTTTGAGATTGACCACGGCGATCCCCGCCACGATGAGCAATGAACCGATCATCAAGTGCCAGTCGGCTGTCTCATTCAGGAAGACAATGCCGAGAATCAGTCCAATGACCGGGAACACATAGGTCACCAGCGAAGCGCGCGTGGCGCCCCAGGCGTTGATCAGGGAGAAGTACAACAGGTAAGCCAGGCACGAACCCAGCAAGCCCAGCCACGCCAGTGCGAGCCAGGTGATGGGCAGCGTTGGGAGATGCAACGGACGCTCGAAAGTCGGCGCCGAGAGCCATAGCAGCGCGTCCGCGATCAGCACTACCATAGTAGCTTGCATCAACGGCGGCTGACCGCGCAGGTACTTGCGCGAGAAGATTGCAGCCAGGGCGTAACTGGCGGCGGCGGCCAGAACGGCCATCTGTCCCCAGATACTGCCGCTCATGGCGGCCAGATTCAGATCACGGCTGACCAACACTACTACGCCGATGAATCCGATGATCAGCCCCGCAGCCCGCGGCAGGGAGATCTTCTCATCGTATAACCAGAAGTGGGCGATGACGATGGCGAACAAAGGCATCGTTGCGTTGAGGATAGAAGCCAGGGCAGAGTCAATTCTGGTCTCACCCCAGGAAATGAGGATAAAAGGCAGCGCGGTATTAAACACGCCCATGAAAAGATAGGCCAGCAGAACTTTGCGGCCGCGTGGAAAGGCCTGTTTTTTTATGCGCACGACGACCAGCAGCCCAATCAGACCAAACAACAGCCGGAAGGCCACCAAGATAAGGGGCCCAATTTCCTGGACAGCAATCTTGATCCACAAGAACGAGGAGCCCCAAACCAGCCCGAGTAAGACAAACATACTCCACTCTTTAAGTTTCATCGGCTTATCCTCCAGTAAGTTGGTGCCTCGGAAGTAGCAGGAATTACGTCGGGATCGGATCGGCTTCAGTCTATGATCCGGCCGCAGAGATCCAAACGTTGATGGGCGTGTCTTCTTTGATGGTGGAGAGGGCGATCATAGTGATGCTCCGCTGCACACTGATTCGGTTTCGGATGCGATTGATCAATGCTTCCAATTCGCCGGGAGTGGCGAGTCGGGTTTTGATGATCAGGCAGTCCTCCCCGGCCACGTGATAGCATTCCAGCACGTCTGGGTCACTGCGAAGAGCTTCGATGCCAGCGGCATACTTCTCATCGTAGGCAACGAGCAGGCGAATGAAGGCCGTCAAGATTTTACCCAGGGCGGCCGGGTTTATCTTAGCAGTGTACCCTTGAATCACGTCACGTTGCTCCAGTTTGCGGATGCGCTCCAACACCGAGGGGGCTGTCAAGCCTACCTCCGCCGCGATCGCTACGTTTGTCATCCGTGCATCACGTTGGAGCAAGTCCAGTATTTTGCGATCGATTTCGTCGAGCGTTGTCATCATTCAGTTTGTCCTCGATGCAAAACTGTCTGGGCAGTTACCCAGCGTTGGGTCAACAACGCAGCTTGAGGTGGAAAAGGATCTCTGCCCAGTGTCTCCCAAGATTTCCAGAACTAGCGGAGTATGCCCAACAGCGGAAACCACGACAAAGTCTTTGCCCGAAATCACGTACGTTTCCTCTCCGCAGTCCAGGATGATATCTTTTCCGGTAAATGTTGCCCATGCCACGCCTGACCGGACTCGAATCCCCCGGCAGGCTCGAGGCAGGCGATATGCTTCATCCCGGTAAAGAACGAGACGAAGGATGACCGTGGTCGAGTTCTGTGTGAACTTGTTCATACCAGTTATCCTTAATTAATTAGGATTTTCATGTTTATTACCTACTAATATAATACTAATTTATTGATTTGTCAATATATATTAGGCAAATTCAGCAATTATCATACAGTAGTCATCAAGTCATCCGGTGTAATAATGATGAGTCTCATCTTTCGCCTGCCAAACATTCAAAGCCAGTCACATATAGTATAACCACGCCGGAGAGGTTTTGTGAAAAGCCAAAAAGATGATACGCTCGTTACTGCTCCAGGAGGCAAATCATGATCCGTCCATGTGACGACAGCGACTTTGCTACGATCTACTCGGTCATCAACGATGCAGCCCAGATTTACCAGGAGGTCATCCCTCCAGACCGTTGGAAAACACCTTATATGTCGAAAAACGAGCTGCGACATGAGATAGAGGAAGGGGTCGTATTCTGGGGATATGAGGTGGAGGGCGAACTGGTGGGGGTGATGGGCATCCAAAACGTCCGGGATGTGACGCTCATCCGGCACGCTTACGTGCGCCCGACCAGACAAAATCAGGGCATTGGGGGGAAATTGCTCTCTGCGCTTCGCCGGCAGACTCCCCTCCCCATCTTAATCGGTACCTGGGCCGCTGCCCTTTGGGCCATTCGTTTCTATCAAAGACATGGGTTTCGCTTGGTTTCCTCGCAGGAGAAGGAGCGCCTGCTCAGGAAATACTGGTCTATCCCCGAACGCCAGATCGAAACGTCCATCGTCCTGGCCGATGCCAAATGGTTCGATGGCCAATACTCATAAAGTTCTCTTAAGGGCCGCTTGATCAAAGTTTAAGGACGGGTGTCACACCTTACTCTATAATTAGTGTAACTACTCAGCCACCCTTGCGAAGGTTAAGAATAACGTATCTTTTCAATAACTGGTGGGTAAGTTAGGCAGCGGACCACGAAGCGCCGAG
>CAYTNQ010000061.1:0-23163 GCA_964439175.1 uncultured Anaerolineales bacterium
CAATCTCCCCCCGCCCCCCCTCCTCAAACAGCACTTCTGGAATCTCGTCATCTGCGCCGGGGTGGCCTTCCTTCTCTTCCTACCCATGCTCTATTTCTACCTCACCGCCCCTGACTTGGCGACCGGGCGGGCGCAGCAGGCTCTTTTCACCAACCCGCTCATTAATCAGGGAGATGCGTGGGGTACGCTCTGGCGCAGCATTTGGGGCAACCTGGCTGCCTTTGGCTTCTCCGCAGCGTGGCTTCGGGGGCAGCCGCCGGCCAATCTCATCTTGCCAGTCCCGGTGTCCTTGCTCTTCTTGCTGGGATTTGCCATCAGTTTGTGGCGTGTGCGCCGGCCTCCCTACCTTTTTATACTCGTGTATTGGGGGATCATGCTGGTCCCCAGCATCCTCTCGCCTGACTCCATTCCCCATCCACTGCGAGCCGTAGGCGCCGCCCCGGCTGCCTACACCCTGGTCGCCGTGGGAGTAACGGGGGTTTTGGACCTGGGTCTCGGCATTGTGGCTAGGGGCTGGAGGCTGGGGGCTAGGAGGCCGGGACAGGTAGCCCTCCCTGGCCTGCGCGGCGAAGCCCCGCGTAGGCGGGACGAAGTGTCCCAAACGGGGTACGCATCTGGGACGGGCAGCTCCCAGCCTTCAGCCCCCAGCCCCCAGCCCTCAGCCTTTAGCCATCTCCTATCCGCCGTTGTGCTGTTAGCCTTGGGCGGCCTGGTCGCTCGACCTCTTTATCAGGACTTCCACTACTACATGGTCGAGTGGCCCGAAACGAACGACGCCAAGGCCGGCTATCACGTGTATGCGGTGGAGCTGGCAGCAGAAATGTCGAAGGAAACCGACCCGAAAGCAACTTTCCTGTTGCCTCGTGACACTGCCGCTGGCGACGTAAATCCCAATTACACCGTCATGTTTCTCTACACCGGCCAGGCCGGCTATGCCTGGGTGGTGGACAACGAAGACACGTTGGAGGCGTCGCTCAACGACGCCGTGCAGGGCCGCGACGTGGTTCACGTCGTCCGCTGGAAGACATCCAAACATACTGGCGCCGACCCCAAGGAGATTATCCGTTATTACCTGGAGAAACACGGGAGATTCGTCGGAAAGCAGTCGTTTGAATACTACGACATCGAAACCTATCGCCTGGAACGCCTGGGGCCAGACCTGGCCGATGGCCCACTAACGCCTGCGGACGTTGACTTCGGCCGGCAAATCACGCTGACTGCCTACGCCTTTGGCGACGCCTCCGGAGCGGAATCGGCGGCGGCGTATCCCAAGCCTGCCGTACCCGCCGGAGATTTGCTGTGGGCTCGTCTTCGCTTCCGCCTGGCGGCACCTTCAGATGAAGACCTCAAGGCTTCGGTCATCGTGGCCGACAGCGCGGGTCACGTGGTCGGTCAGATTGATAAGTTGCTGCTGAACAACGTCCTGCATCAGGGCTCGACCTATTGGGAGCCGGGTACCGAGGTGGATGCCTACTTCCTGGTGCCGGTCAGCCCCGCCACAGCCCCCGGCGACTATCATCTCGGTGTAGCCGTTTATGGCGCCGACAGCCTGACCCGCCTGCCGGCCTCATCTGGCGATTCGACCCAGGTGGTGACGCTCGGGACCGTCGCCGTGCGCCCTGACCTGTCGCCGCCATCCGCCGACGCACTGGGTTTGAGCTTCATCTTAGATCAACCGGTGACCGACGATCTGACCCTGCTGGGCTTCGCCACTACTGCTGGTGACACGCTGCGTCCCGGCGAGCGGGCGTCGCTGGCGTTGGTCTGGCGGGCAGGACGAGCCCTGTCCAGTGACTATCGTGCCTCGCTGTGGGCGACCCGGGGAGAGGATGCCTGGCCCCTCACCAATTCCTTGCCTCTGGCCGGGATAGACTACCCGTCGAGTCGTTGGGCATCGGGGCAGGTCGTGCGCGGCTGGTTCGACGGGCGCCTGCCGCCGGACATGGCCAACGGTGACTACACTTTGGGCGTGCGCATCACCGACGCCACCGGGGCGCTGGTGACCAGGGTACCGCTGGGCACATTGCATGTGCAGGGCTGGCCCCGCCAGTTCGCGGCACCGCCGATGCAACACACCGCCGATGCCAACTTTGCCAACCAGATCGAATTGCTGGGCTATGATATACAGCCCCCAGCCAACAACAAGCCACGAACGTTGAGCATCACCTTATACTGGCGCGCGCGCTCCGAGATGGACGTCAGCTATACCACCTTCGTCCACCTGCTCGACGAGTCGCAGCGGGTGGTGAGTCAGGTGGATCACGTGCCGGGGGATGGTGCCTTCCCCACCACTGGCTGGTTGCCGCGCGAGGTAATTGCCGACGAGTTTGTGCTGCCATTGCCGGAGAGCGGAGCAATGGTTGCAAGGCAGCTTGAGTTGGGTATCTATGACCCGGCGACTGGCGAACGATTGCCAGTGGTTGATGGAGCAGGCAAGGTGAGTGACACACGGGTGTTGCTACCGTTGGAGGATGATGAGAAATAAGCTCAAGCTCTGGTTGCCAGGTCTCAGCTCGCGGCTTTTGCTGACACCGTTTGTCGCCTTGATGCTTGCCCTCTTTCTGGCACGCTTTGTAGCCGTGGGCTGGCAGCGTATGTTGCTCAACTCCAACTCGGTGGAGGGCGATCAAGGTGCTTATCTGCAACTGGGGCTTGACTTGCGGGAGCATGGAGTGCTGACCGATGGGACACGTAACCCTCTTTATCCTACCCTGCTGGCGACCTTTGCTGACCGGGAATGGCATTACTTTACCTATGCTAAATTCTTGAGTCTGGTCTTTGGTCTGGCCAGCATCTTGCTGATTTATTACGTAGGCTCCTTCCTGTTCGATTTACCCACAGCACTATTATCAGCCTTTTTGCTCAGCATTAATATGGAGTTTATTTTGCACAGCACGTTTGTCTTGGCTGAGTCATTGCTGGTGCTGTGTATTTTGGGCGGCTGGTTCGTTATGGTACGCTCCTTACGGAACCCCGATTCCACGTTGTTGTGGGGGGTAGCTGGTGGGCTAATGGGCCTGGCTTACCTGGCAAAGGGAACGGGGCAACTGGTGGCCGGCTGTTTTGTGTTGGCCGCTTTGTTGCTGCACGGCCTGCGTTTTGCGAAGCACCGGAGCGTGTGGGCTTTTGTGGCGGCTTACAGTGTGCTCGCACTCCCGCTGTGGATCTATAATTGGAGAGTATTCGGTAGCCCTACCTTCAACTTTGCCATCACGCATCAGATGTGGATGGACAGGTGGGAAGAGAATTTTGTTCGCGACATCAATGCATTGCCCACACTGTGGAGTTATTGGCAAAATCATTCCTGGCAAGAAGCCTTAAGACGTGAGGGGAAAGGCTTGATGGATATGCGTTTCTTCCTGGTCAAAATGCTATGGCCCACTCGCAGCGTGGCATTGGATCACTTCCTTCTTTCCGGATGGAGTGGGGCAGCACTGGCTGCTGGGTTGGGGGGGATACTCGTAGCTCGCCGCTCTGTGTGGGCCTTTGTCCGCCGCCACAGGCAGGCAGTGATTCTCACGGCATTGATGGGCGTTGTTTTCTATGTGCTTTTTGCCTGGTATATAGCTATTGTGCCTATCCCTATTCGCTTCATGCTCCCACTGTTGCCTATAGGGGTGCTGTTTGTGTCCGCTGGCCTGGTTGGAATAGGTCGCCGGGCGTTTACTGCGCCACGCCTGCCTGTTTGGGGCAGGGTCGTCGTCGGTTTAGGGACCCTGGCTCTTGGGCTGTTTGTGGGCCGGTGGTTTGTACTCTCTGGTCTGGCCAATGCACAGGCATTCCGGCAAAGCCCCTTCGAGGCCGATAGCGCTTTTAACAGCGACAGCGAGCAACCGTTGCTCTGGGTGCGCTCTGGACATCCCACCGGCTCGGTTGGCGTGTTAGTCGGGCCGGGAAACTCTTTGCCGGCGTGGCGTCATTCCGACCGCCTGCGTTTTGTGCGGCTCCCGATTGATCTGGACACGCCAGAAGATTTCGAGGCGTTCCTTACTGCTAGGGACGTCGAATATATCATCGTAGATGCCAGCATGGCGGAACGTGGCCGCAAGGTGGCCAATCATTTATTGGGGGTGCGTGAAACAATGGGCGACCGGGTCGTATTCGGCGCGTTGCCGGTCGGCTGGGCGTTGGGGTTTGCCTATCCTGACATGCCCTGCAAATGGTGCGTATTTCGCCGGATGGTGAACAGGCCTCCAACTCATGCCTCGGACTTCATCTTAGGAGATGCTATTCGTCTGGCTGGCTACGCTGTAGTGGCTGATGAATTTCGACCGGGTGGGGAATTCACGCTTACGCTGTACTGGGAGAGTCTCCAGCCCGTTGTTACCGACTATACTGTCTTTACCCAGTTGCTCGGCCCAGACTGGCAGTTGTATGGCCAGGTGGACCGCCAGCCAATATACGGGCAGTGGCCCACCAGTCGCTGGTTGCCCGGGCAGGAATTTGTTGATAAGTTCGTGATACCGGTTCGTGACGTTGCACCCAATGGTGAATATGTGGTCTTGGTGGGACTCTACGATTTGAACACTGGCGAGCGTGTGCCTGTTGTGAGCGATGGGCTGCCTGTCCCTGACGACGCAATACCCTTGCATCGTCTCACTATCCAGGATGGAAATAATGAATAGTGAGCGACGTCTGGGCGACTTATGGTATCGTTATGCCTGGTGGTTGGCTGTAATTTACCTGTTGCTTTATGGCTTCACACGCTGGTATCATTTGACTTTGCTTCCCACTCACTTTGACGAGATCGTTTATCTGGATCGGGTAAGTCGCATCGTCTCGCGGCATGATTTTTTCATAGGATTGCGCGAGGATCTGCGTACAGGACATCTGTGGGTCATCGCCTCGTTGTGGGCCCTTTCCCCGGATCGTTTGTGGGTCGGACGCTTTGCTTCAACTTTGGCAGGAGTTTGGGGCGGGCTTGGCATTTACAAAAGTGGGACATTGCTCTTTTCCGAGCGCCGAGTCGGATTGATAGCGGCCATATTCTACATGATTGTTCCGGGCTTGCTCTTTTATGACCGGATGGCCTTAGCCGACAGCCTGCTGACCGCTTGTGGCGTGTGGATATTATACGGAGTGTCAGCCTATTTTTTAAGGGGAGACAATCGCTCTATGGGGTGGATGGGGGTAGTTCTGGCCCTGGCCCTCCTGACCAAACCCAGTGGTCTTCTCTTCTTTGCCATCCCTGTGCTGGGCTATGTGTGCTTAAGGCAACATCCCCTGAGCATAAAGCGCATCATAAACAGCGCCTTGCCGCTGGTGATCGGAGGCGTTGCTGCAGCGGCTCTGATGGCGCCTTTCTTGCCCGACACCCAGAGCATGCTATGGGGGAAGGCTGGCGTAAGTAATATTGCTGGATGGGTTGATTTGGGGCAACGGTTTGGACAGAACTTGATCGTCTCGGCTGGCTGGTTGGTCAGCCTTCTCTCACTGTCCATCACGTTCCTGGCTTTCGCCGGACTTGCCTTTGCCCTTTCCTCGAAACGGACCGGGCGACAGGCTCTTTATCTGGTGTCGGCTGTGTTGGCGCAGTGGCTATTCTTTGCACTGGTATCTGAAATATGGTATCCGCGTTATCTGTTGCCTGTCGTTCCCTTAATGAGTTTATTGGCAGCGTATGCTGTTCACAAGGCCATTGAATTATCTTCCGGTGGGGTGTGGCGTGCGGCGTTAGCTGTCGCCTTAGCTGCTTTGATATGGCCTGCCCTTTCTACCGATTTCTGGCTGCTCACGGATCCTTCTCGCGCTCCATTACATCCCGAAGAGAGCCGCCAGTACGTCACTGGCTGGCCATCAGGTTATGGATTGGCAGAGGTAGCTGCCTTTATACGCGGTCTCGCAGACCAAAACACAGAGATTTACGTGGCTTACAATGATAAGGGAAGCGTAATGGCACGCGAGGGATTGGAATATTACCTGCCTGATCCACCGCCAAATATCAAATTTAGAGGGTTTGACCCGTTTGAAGGTGGAGCCATAGGTCGGTTGAATAGCATGGCCGCCAGTCGGCCTACTTTTGTTATACTAAATACAGCCCACGAGAAAGGGCTTGACGATTTTATCCTGAATCCCGATGCCTTTCCGCAGGCGCAGCATGTGTTTAGGGCGAATCGTCCGGAGGGATTAACCCACTGGGATGTTTATCAGTGGGTAACGCTCGATGAGCTTGGGCGTTGATTGTGAACTACGACTGATGGCGTATGTCTACTCAAGGTAAATCTGCTTTGTTGACGCGCTGGGCTATACCTATAGCCATTTTCGTGCTGGCGCTGTTGGTGCGTGTTCCGGGGCTAGGTGGGTTTCTCACCATAGATGAACCTTTCTGGGTGCATAGTTCCCGCGAGTTTGCCAGTGGGTTACTCTTCCCTGATCACGAGTGCCCTCCGGTGCGGAACGGACGCCAGTTTGCCACTGTCGGGTTGGGGTGCACTTTTCAGGCAGGGCAACCTGGCGTCACGACGACGTGGGGAGGAAGCTTGGGCCTGATGGCCTATTATTGGCAAATCGCACGCCCTGCCGGCGTTGATCTGCGCACTTTCTTACAAAAGCTGGAGCCTCTAGACCCGGCGCTTATTATCCCCACCCGCTTGCCAATGGTAATGATAGCAGCTCTTTTCGTCCCCCTTTTTTACGTGTTGTTGCGCCAATTGCTTGCTGAGCGGGTGGCATGGGTAGCAACACTGCTATTGGCTCTCAATCCCTTGCATATTGCCCTCTCGCGTGTGCTCCATCACGATGTCCTGGTCGCTACTTTCATGGTACTTTCATTGCTGGCGATGGTGGGGTACTGGTTACAGGGCTGGAGGTGGTATTGGCTGCCCATCTCGGCGGTTATGGCTGGCCTGGCCTTCTTGAGTAAGACGGTTGGTTGGTTCCTGATGCCTTATGTTGCGCTGTTGGGGTTGTTAAGTCTGTATTATCGCTGGCGAGGTGGGCAGTGGCGAGGCTGGTCCGAGGTGGGGCGACTGCTGGGGGAAGGGATCTTGTGGGGCACTGTTGCCTGGCTGACCTTCGTCACTTTTTTCCCGGCGATGTGGGTTATGCCTGTTCAGGTCATCCGTGGTATTCTTGATGTGAGCATCCACTATAGCCAGGAAGGGCACGTAAATAACCTCTATTTTCTGGGTCGCATTTCACCTGATCCTGGCCCTCTCTTTTACCCCATCGGCTGGCTCTTGCAGTCGTCGCCGCTGGAGGTGTTAGGTCTGTTGATGTTGCCGGTGGCGCTTTGGCGATCCGCCCGGCTGCGAACTGGTCCTTCTTTGCGCCATCAGGTGACCCTTCGTCCTGTGTGTATGGCATTAGCGCTTTTCCTGGGGATGTTTTTGCTGTTTGAAACCATATCCAGTAAAAAGATGGTGCGCTATTTTCTGCCGGCTTTTCCCGTGATTGATATTTTTGTGGCGTTGGGATTGCTTTGGTTGTGGGATCGTCTGGCAGGATTCATCCGCAGCAAAGCCGTTCATCGCTGGCGGGGAGTTTTGCCGAGTGGGGTCATTCTGCTGACACAAGGCTGGTTAGTGCTGGATAATTATCCCTACTATTTCACTTATTACAACCCCCTGTTTGGTGGCGCTCCTGGCGCAGCGCATGTGATGGGTATTGGTTGGGGTGAGGGGATGAGCGAAGCCGCCGCTTATCTCAACCAGCAACCGGGAGCTGAGTCGCTACAGGTCGCAGCAGCCTATGATTTGACGTTCACCCCATTTTTCGTAGGTGAGGCAGGCGAATTCTCCGATCAGGTGGGTGAGGTGATGAAAGCCGACTATCTGGTCTATTATCAACACCAGTTACAGCGACGTATGCAAGATATGAATGTGTGGCATTATTTTGACAGGCATTACACGCCTGTTCATCGTGTCACGTTGCAGGGATTGGATTATGCGCTGGTCTATCGCAATCCCATCGAACATCATGTGCATTGGCAGGACAATAGCTTACCTGGCGTAATCACGACATTTGGTTATAATCTGGCAGCCGACGGCATGCTCACTCTTTTCTGGCAGAACCTGGGACTTGAAGCGCAGCAAGAGTTATGGTTGGGGTTAGCTCCTGCTGTCGGTGGAGAGACGGATTGGGTGGCTTGTACATCAGCCCCTGGCTTTACCGCCGAACTTGATACCCCCGGTGCCATACTGGAGAGCTTGTGTCCTCTGCCAGAGGCAAGCCCCCGGCCCGACTTTTATGACCTGCGCCTTGGTTTAAGCCATGGCGGGTCCGTATCGCCCATTGGATTTCCCGATGGGCGGTTGGCTTTGTCTGTTGACTCAACCGGGCAATTTGCCCCTGTCGACCAGGCAACTGCCCCGGAACTATTGAAGGAATGGAAGTTGGTTACTCCGCTAGACATCTCTTTTGGGGGCACGGCGCGTTGGGTTGGCTATCAGCTTGAGCCTGCTACCTGGCAGCCGGGTAGCACCGGGGTGCTACATCTCTATTGGGAGTTGAACCGCAAGTTCGATTTGTCGCTGGTCGATGCTTTTCAGTTGGTTTTACGCTTAGTACCAGACGAGGCTCCTGATCCTGTGCTGTCGGTGACGTCTGCTGTTCTCCCTCAGCCGGTTGCTGCGCGGGACGTGGCAGCAGGCGCTGTGGTGTCAGCCCGTTATCCTTTGTCATTGCCGGCGACTTTGCTCCCGGGTCAATATTCGTTGGATGTGTGCCTGACCGTTGCAGCCAGCGGACAGCCGGTGGTTGGCGCTCGGGCCGCCCCCTCTGAGCCTGTTGAGTGTCTATCACTCCCTGTTACGCTGAATAGTCCGTGACTGCTGGCTGACCCTGGGAGTGGTGCTATAGCTGTTTATATTGGCGATTTGGTGATATACTGACATCAATAGGCGTGATACCCGATGAATTTGACCGCTGACCAGACCCCATGGCCTGCCTGGCTCTTAAGCCGGCGCTGGTGGCCGCTGTGGCTGTGGAGCTTGGCTGCTCTCACCATCCTGTTGACCGATTGGTTCGAAGCACGAGGCATAGCATCGGTCTTGCTTCTCTTCTTCCTGCCCGGTTGGGCCTGGCTGGAAGCTTGGTCATCGAGACCCCAGGAAGCGATATGGCGCGGGATCGTTGCGGCTGGCCTAAGCCTGGCTTTTACCGCCCTGGGAACTCTCTATCTGTCCTATTTGCCTGGGCCCCTTCCCGAGCGTTATCTGTTGGGATTGTGCGCTATTGTTACCTTGCCCCCCTTGTTCATAGCATTTCGGCGTCAACACCCATCCCTTAGCTGGCCCAATCGCCGCTTGTGGCTACTCCTGGTGCTGGTCTTGGTGGTTGCCGGGGCGATACGCTTACCTCGCCTGGGCTATGCAGAATTTCACGAAGACGAGGTCGAGGTGACCAGTCTGGCGGTGCGGACTCTCAAAGGGGAGGATTACGCTGTATTCTTGCACCGCAAAGGTCCGGTGCAGATGCTGGTACCTCTGGCCGGGTGGTTGTTGGCTGGCCGTATTAACGAAGGCTGGGCGCGACTCCCCTTTGCTCTGGCAAGTCTGCTGGGCGTTCTCACAGTCAGTTTGTTGGGCCATCGTGTTGCCGGCTGGGTGGGTGGTTTGACGGCCGGCCTGTTGTTAGCGTTGAACGGCTATTTCATCGCCTTCGGACGTATGGTACAATACCAGGCCCTTATTTTCTTTCTGGTTGCCCTGGCTTTTGGCTGTCTCTGGCAGGTTTTGGAAGAGGGCCGGTCAGCATTGATATGGCCCGCAGCGTTGGGGTTGGCGGTGAGCTTGCTCGCTCATTACGATGCCCTGGTTTACCTGCCGGCGGCTGCCTACCTGGGCTGGCGTATCTGGCGACGTTGGCCTGCCAGCCGGCTGGCCTTGCTGGCTGGGAGTCTGCTGGCTGCCGGGGTGCTGTTGAGCTTTTACGTGCCCTATCTGCGTGACCCCCAATTTGAGCACACCCAGGCCTACCTGATGCAAAGCCGGGTGGGGACGAACTGGCTCTATAACAATCTGAAAACACTGAGGCGTCTCGACGTGGATTACTCCTCCCGTTTCTACTTGCCCCTCTTATGGATGTTGAGCCTGGTCGTGGTAGTGCGTTACAGCCCGCCTGGGCGTGGATGGTGGATAGTGATAGGGGCGGCTTTGTTCGCCGCCTGGACCACGATGCGCTGGCCCGGCATTTGGCAATTGAGTTCGCTGAGCTTGGCATTCATTCCCTGGTCGGTTCTGCTGACAGTAGGTGGTGTGGGGTTGCGCCATCGTCAACCTGGTTACGAGGCTATCTGGATCTGGTGGGGCGTGCCGATGCTGGCTTATCTCTTCCTGGTAGATGACCCGCGCACCCATCTGTACGTGGCCTATCCTGGCTGGGCGCTGGTCGCCGGGTTAGGGGCAGCCATCTTGTGGCAAGGTGTATCTCCCTTTTGGGGAAAAGCTGGCCTCGCTCGGGCGTTCCTGCCAGCAATGGGCGGAGTGTTGGCCTTGTTGGTGGCCGGGTACCAGGCTGTGATCTTTCTCCCTACCGAGTCGGCATGGCTGAGAGTGCAAGCACAATGGGATAGCACCATCGGTGGCTCTCTCTACGGTAACTTGCCCAAGCCGCGCACTTACTTTGGCTATCCAAGACACACAGGCTGGAAAGCCGCTGGCTGGCTCGTGGACACGGGGCGTTTCCCTGGGGATTTTCGCAGCGTCGGCGAGGATTTTAGTGTGCCTATCTGGTACACCTTTGAAACACCTCGTTCGTGTTACGATGACCCCGAGCTTTACCTCGTAGCTCAACCCCTGGACACGTTGGGTGATGATTTGCGCCAGCGATTGGCGTCCGGGTACGGTCAGGCAGCGACTATTTATAGCGAGGGCCAACCTCGGATCGACTTATTTGTCAAGGGGATAGAGGTATCGCCTTTACCACCCGACAGATATGATCTGGCCGATATCGAGACGGGATTTGACATAGCAGCTACTCCAGACCACTTCGCCAGCGGAGGACTGCCGGCCCAACCTCTGGATACTCAATTTGGGGAGGTGGCAAAATTATCTGGCTTCACCTTGTCAAACCAACAGATCATAGTTGGCCAGGCATTATCAGTCTATCTTTACTGGCAGAGCGTCGCAGAGACGGACGTGGCTTATCGTGCCTTTGTCCATTTGGGGGAGAACCCGGTATGGGGCCAGCACGATGACGATCCTGCCTGCCGCCTGCCGATGACGCTCTGGCGGGCTGGACAGACGGCCATCGGACACTTTCGTATAGTTCTATCTCCCGAGACACCTCCAGGTGATTATCCGTTGGTCGTCGGTCTCTATCACCCGACGACGTTGGAGCGTCTGCCCATATTGGATGATCAAGGGCAATCGGCCGGCGATAGTCTGATTTTGACGACTGTTCGAGTTGTGAGGCCGTGATGACTTACAGACCAACCGCTCCCACGATCGTCCTCGTCATCCTGGTCTGCCTGTATGCTGTGGGCTTCGGCCTATTGGCAGCACGAGCCTACTCTGCGCACGAGACCGGCGCCCTTGACCTGGGCAATTACGACCAGGCTCTGTGGAACGCAGCTCAGGGGCGGGGTCTGCGCTTGACATTGCTTCCCCAGTTGGGACCGACCCGCTTCGCGCTCCATGTCGAACCTATTTTGTACCTCATCGTCCCCCTCTATCGCTTCGTCACCGACGATCCGCGCCTGCTGTTGTGGCTGCAAGCGGTGGTAATCGCCCTGGGTGGAGTGCCGCTTTATGGATTGGGCCGGCGACGGCTACGCAGCGACTGGGCTGCGCTGGTGATCGTCGCTGCCTATTACTTACTGCCTGCCCTCGAGTCGGTCAACCTGTTCGACTTTCACGCCGTGGGCCTCGCGCCAACATTATTGCTGGCCGCGCTGTATTTCCTGGACCGGGCGCTGATCACGCCCGGCGATCCACGCGGCCTCTGGACCGGCCCCGCCCAATCTCCGATCCCTAATCCCCAATCTCCAATTTCCCCATGGGTATGGAGCGGCCTCTTCTTTCTATTGGCGCTGGGCACTAAAGAGGATATCTCGCTCAACGTGTTTATGATTGGCCTCTATTTACTGGCGTTGCGGCGTCGCTGGCGGCCTGGCCTGGTCCTGATCGCAGCCGGCCTGGCCTGGTTTTATGTGGCATTTTACATCGTCATCCCTGCCAGCCGCCCCAGTGGTGCTGGCTCGGCCTACACTGGCTTTTTCGCCGCCTTGGGAAGCACGCCTCTGGAAATTGCCCTCTCGCCCATCCGCACTCCTGGCAAAGTCGTAGCACTTTTAGCCACGCCCGACAACATTCGAGCTTTGAAGATGCTGACCCTGCCCCTGGCCTTTACGCCGCTGGTAGGCTTGCCGCTCTTTATCCTGGCTGCGCCCACGCTGGCGATCACTCTGCTCAGCAGCAACCCGCTCATGCATCAATTGGAAACTTACCATTACGCCGCGCCCGCCATCCCCTTCGTGATACTGGCGGCGGTGGACGGAATATCACGTCTTTCAAACCTCAAAATGACGAATAAGCGAATGCCCGCACTGTGCGCAGGAGCAAGTGTGAGGGAAGCAGCCAATCATCCAATCTCCCCTGGCCTACCCGCCAGGGCAGGCAATCTCCAATCTCTAATAACCTGTAACCTGTTATCTATTGTCGTGCTAGTAGTCTCCCTGACTTACCACTATTATCGCGGCTATACGCCGCTGGCGCGGCCATTTCATTGGCCTGACGTCACTGCCCACGAGCGTATAGGAGACGAATTGGCTGCGTCCATCCCGCCTGAGGTGCCTGTCGTTGCCCAGGCCGAGCTGGTGCCGCTGGTCAGCCACCGGCCCTGGATTCAGATCTGGCAGGGGCCTTTCGACGAGCGGGCGGATTACTTTCTGTTGGATGTGTCACACCCCGCTTTTGTCAACCGGGATGGCGCCCAGCAGAGCCTGCTGTCGGATATTGCCCAGGATCCCACTGTGGGACTCATCGCTTCCAATGACGGCTACCTGCTGCTGCAGCGAGATGCGCCGCGGCTGCCGACCACACCGGAATTCTTCACTTTTGCCTATATCAACCCGCCGGCCAGTGCCACCCCTGTCGCTGCCACCTTTGGCGATGCGCTGCAACTGGTCGCCTTTGAGACGCAGCGCAACTATGCCGATCGTGAGGCCGAGCCGCTCATCACGCTCTACTGGCAGGTGTTGGCACCTCCTGCCGAGGATTACTTCATCGCTATTTTCCTGCTGGATGAATCTGGCGAACCGGCGGGGGTGACCCTCTACCAGCAGCCGCTGACGGTGTGGTTGCCCACCAGCCGCTGGGAGCCGGGGCGCACCGTCCAACTGCTGGCCAATACCTTCCCCTGGTGGACCGGCGACCGGCGCCGTTTTGGCTATGGGGTTGGAGTGGTGCGCGGTGACCAGCCATGGGAAGTGTCAACCCGCTTGCCGGTGACGCGGCATGACGGCGGCCCTGCTCCCCTTAACGGCGCTACCTTATTGCCGCTGGCGAGATTCGAGAGAGTAGCTGGCATACCTTATGAGGTTGAGGCTGAGGCTAAGGTTGAGGCTGAGGCTAAGGTTAAGGCTGAGGTTAAGGTAGAGGACGGACGATGATCGCTAGTTTAATCAAATCGGCGAGTCAGCGATTCAGTAGATCAACAATTCGTAGTTCGCCGTCCCCAATCTCCAACCTCCAGTCCGCCTGGGAGTGGCTAATCGCAGCCTCTCTATTGATCGGCGGCCTGGTCGCTTACGTCTCCACCCTGGCGCCCACCCTTCTCGACGGCGACGCTGCCTTGTTTCAATACACGCCGTCGGTGCTGGGAGTCACCTATCCCACCGGCTACCCGACCTATATCCTGCTGGGCCGTTTGTGGACGCTGCTGGTTCCCATCGGCTCCGTCGCCTACCGCATGAACCTCTTCTCGGCAGTGTGCGGAGCGCTGGCGCTGACTCTCCTCTATCCGGCCCTGCACCGGTTGCTAGAAAGTCGCCTGGCCGCCTTGATGGCGGTTCTCATCTTCGCCACCCTGCCCACCTATTGGCGCTGGGCCACCGAGGCCAAGATTTATACCCTACACATTTTGTTCCTGAGTGGGATTCTGTTCTTGCTGACCCGTTGGGGCGAGTCACCAAACCCCCAAACCAACGAGCCGGGACTGAGGTCATACTACATTCTACTTGCCACCCTCCTCTTTGGCCTGGCGTTAGGTAACCACAGCACTACCTTGCTCTTGGCTCCCGGCCTCTTCCTCCTCTTCTGGCTCAACCGCCGCCCTTCTTACCTGACATCTTACGTTTCACGTAGTACCGATGACGCATCACGTTTTACGTTTTACGTTTCACGTTACGTTTTACACTTTGCCCGTTACCTGTTACCCATCGTCCTCTTGCCCCTGCTTCTGTATTTGTACGTCCCGATTCGCGCCGAATGGCTGCTGGCTCGCGACGGGACGCTACCTGGCCTGACGGTGCCGGTGGCCGTGGCGCGCGGATTGGTAGCCGATTTTTACCACTCTGGACCGGGGGGGCTGGTCCGCTACTTCACCGCGGCTGATTTCACCCGCGGCGTGGTCACCAACTGGGGCCTGGTGCCGCGCCAACTGGTCACCGTTTACTGGCCGCTGGTGCGAGACGATTTCACCCTCTGGGGAGCGGCTCTCGCCCTGGTCGGCGCGGTTTATTTCGCCGCCTGGCGCCCGCGTCGCTTCTGGCCCTTGTTCCTGATGTATGTGATTCTCATCCCCTTTGTGCTGACCTATGGCCAGGGAGAGCAATCGGCCTTCCTGCTGCCGTCGAGCCTGATGCTGGCGATCTTTGGCGGGGCGGCCATCGCTGGCGGACAGCGGTTGATATCGGGGATTGGGGGATCAGGGGTCAGGGGATCAGGGATCGGGGAATCAGGAAATCTGGACATGCGGACTGATCCCCGATCTCCTGATCCCTCATTTCCTGATTCCCTGATCCCTGATCCCCTGCTCTCTGTGGCTCTGACTCTGGGACTGATGGCAGCCGTGGCCTGGTTGCCGGTGCGACAGGCACAAGGAAATGTGGACTGGCTGACCCACAAGTGGGACGATGCGGCCTACCAGTACTGGACCGATGTGCTGGCCCATCCGATGGAGCCGGGTGCGGGGATGTTGGCTCACTGGGGCGACCTGACCTCCTTCTGGTATCTGCAACACGTGGAAGGGTTGCGCCCCGACCTGTACGGACTCTACCCACCCACGGAGGAGGTCGTCGTGGGGTGGCTGGCAGCCGGACACGATTTATACATCGCCGGCCCCTTGCAAGGCTGGGCAGCCGGCGTGGAGACACGCTATCAATTCATGCCCTGGGGCCGGTTGGTGCGGCTGGCTCCCCTCGATGCTGACCCCCTGACGCTGCTGCCTGACTTGCCCGCCGTGTCCGAAGATGCCGTTTTTGGCGACCGCATCCGATTGCTGAGAAGCGGCTTTCAGGCACACTTGCCCTCAGGGGGGATATTGCCGGTGACCTTGGCCTGGCAAACGACCGGGAATCTGCCGGCGGATGCCGACATCTCCCTACGCCTGGTTGATGACGATGGAGAGATTGCCGCTCAAATTGACGAAGCACTGGTCAGCGGCTGGCTGCCTGCCGACTCGCTGCCTCCGGGCCAGGTGATGCTCAGCTTCCACCGTTTCAAGCTGCCGGCCGGCACCCTGCCTGGCGATTATGGCTTGCAATTAGTCCTTTTCCAGCCGCACCGGGGGGGCTGGCCCCTGGCCGACGGTCGCCCAACCTTCGACTTGGGTCAAGTAACGCTGACCTCGGCCGATCCATCCCAACCCCCAGACCCGTGGGATGAATACAAACCGCTGCGGGGCATCGACTTCGGCGGCGAAATCCGGCTGGTGGGCTATGATTATAGTGTGACCCGCGCCGGGCAGGGTAAGGGCTTTGCCGCCCACTTCTTGTGGCAGGCCATCCGCCCTCCTGCCGGCGACTACACACTGCGGGTGGAATTGGTAGACGCCGAGGGCAAGGTCTGGCGCGACTGGCGTCACATCCCCGCCGGCGGGCGCGCACCCACCAGCACCTGGCCCGCTGGCCAGCCAGTGCGCGACCAGGTGGCCCTGGTACTCCCGGCCGACGCGCCGCCGGGCGAGGACACGCTGCACGTGCGCCTCTCGTGGGAACGGGCCGACGGGACGTGCTTGCCAGCCCGCCGCTGGTTCCTGCCCATAGGCGACAGTGTGGCCTTGCCTGGCGTGCGGGTGGTGGAGAAAGAGGACCGCCTCTTTGAGCCGCCGCCGCTGGAGCACGTCGCCAGCGCCAATTTTGACGCCAAGATCCAACTGCTCGGCTACGACCTGCCGTCGGCGCACCTGTCGCCAGGGGATTCCCTGCCCCTCACCCTGGCCTGGCAGGGCCTTACCTCAGACATGCGTGAGTCGTACACCGTCTTCGTCCACCTGGTCGGCCCGGATGGGAGCATTCACGGCCAGCGGGACAAGGTGCCGGGCGAGCGGGGCAAGCAGCCCACCACCGGTTGGGTGACAAATGAGGTCGTCGTAGACCCCATCCCGGTGCCCCTGGCCTCCGACGCGCCGCCGGGCATCTATCGCGTGATGGTCGGGCTCTACCTCGCTCCCGACGGACCGCGCCTGCCCATACGCGACGCATCGGGCGCGATCATCGGCGATGCCCTGGAGTTGACGCAGATTGAAGTTGACTAACTGAGAGTCGCCTGCATCATCTGAAAGTAAAATGCCCTGCTCCGGGCTTCGGCTCACAGGCCTACCACGAGGAGCAGGGCGCTTTAATATTTGCCCGACGGCCAACACGAGCTACTTGCCGCCGGCCGGGAACAGGCTGAGCCGTCTCTCCTCAAATGCCTCGGTCGCGCCGCGTGGGTTGCGGCGTAACATTTCCGGCAAGGGCCGATGAGTCGTGGGAAGCCAACCGCACACCGACCAGCCCGATTCGTGGAGGGCTATGCCCCCCTTTCATGGGTAGGTTTTTGGGGGTCGAGACGATAGCAGACTGGACAGCGTCTGAACTTAATCCCCAAGTCGGGTCGCTTGCGCGAGACAGGGCTCTCCCCCCTCCCAACCTCCCCCCAGCGGGGGGAGGAGCTAAGCTTCCCTCCCCAGCGGAGACTGCTTAAAAAGTCCGCATCCGGGCTTGTAGTAACCACTTTAGTGGTTTGAGCGCTTTCCGAACACGAGGTGCCAACCACTAATGAAGGTTAAGAATTTATTTGGGGTATAAAGCCGGGTCCTAGCGCCTGGTCGCCTCGAGCTAAAGCTCCAGGCTAAAAGCTCAAGTGCGCTAAAGCGCCCTATTTTACTTAGCTTTGTACAGGCTCAGCCTGCTTCAGCTGGCTTTAACTCTCAGCCTGAGGATTTATTCTCAGGCGATTGCTGAGGGTTTTCATGGGTAGGTTTTTGGGGGTCGAGACGATAGCAAACTGGACAGCGCCTGAACCTAATCCCCAAGCCGGGTCGCTTGCGCGAGACAGGGCTCTCCCCCCTCCCAACCTCCCCCCGCTGGGGGGAGGAGCTAAGCTTCCCCCCTAGTGGGGGGGACTGAGGGGGGGAGAGATTCGCCAGCCCCAAAAAACCTACCCATGAAAGCCACACCCCCCCAGGATTCAGGATTCAGAAATCAGGAATCAGAATCTCAGAAACCAGAACTAGGAGGAGAGGACGGGGGAAGCCAACCGCACACCAACGAAGTCGGCGGAGTTGTTCGGATTGTACCCGTAGCGGACCGCGACGCGGGCATTGCCTCCATCGCGGTACCACGAACCGCCCCGCACCACACGGGCTGTTTTTTCCTCATCAGACCACGAGCCGGTCCACTCCCAAACGTTCCCGGCCAGGTCCATCAGCCCCCAGGGTTGGCCGGCTCCCAGGGGGTACATAGCCACCGGCGAGGTACCACCCAGCTCGGCCTCGGCGGTGTTGGCCCGGGCCAGGATAGCCGCCTTGTCCTCCGTGGCCGGACCAGCAGGCGGGTCCCAGGGATAGCGGTTCTCACTCCCTGTCCCGCCAGCGGCCGCTACCCACTCCTCCTCAGTGAGCAGGCGTACCTCGGCAGTGCCAACTTCCAGCAAACCGGCTACCAGGTCCCGGTCTTCGGCAGGCAGGCTTGAGTCGCCGGCACGGGCGCGGCGCAGTACGTCCGTCAGCCAGGCGGCGTAGGCCCCCGCCTCGTACCAGCTTATGCCCACCACCGGGTAGCCACACCGCCCCTTGCCGAAGCGGGGGTGCTGCCAGTATTCTGGTTCGTCAGTCCCTACCGATGAGAGCCATCGTTCACCTTTTATTTGCCACTGCCAGCCCTCAGCGTCTTTACCGCCCCAGTAATCGGGGTTCTTATAACCCCCGGCCCGGATGAAGCGCTCGTACTGGGCGTTGGTGAGGGGGTACTTCATCACCATTAGAGCCTGCCTTGAGCTTGCCGAAGGAGCCTGCCCTGAGCTTGCCGAAGGAGCGCCGCCATTTTCAGCACAGCCGGGGCAGCGGACCCAGGTGTTCAGATCAGGAGGCAGCCAGCCCAGTTCATCCAACACTTCACCGGCGGCGTAGCGGGTGCGGATGGGGATGTACGGTGAGGTGTTGGGGCGCTCCGTCTCTGGATCCAAATCTTGCATCGTTTGGCGCAGTGCGTCCAGGACCCAGCGTCGGGTGGGGTTAGTCACGCTACGGGCGCCAATGTCGGCCAGGGCGCGGCCGGCCAGCACAGCCGGCCGGCCGGCGACTGTTGGATCGGCCGCTTCCATTTTCAACAGGTCTTCGACAAAGTCGCTCACATCATCACGGCGCGCTTCCACAATCCCTAACTGCCCGGCAGCCAGCAAGATCACCTCCTGCCAACGAGGGTCCTCCCAGTGGGTCTTGAGCATCTCCCGTCGCTCCTCGGCCCGCTGGCGGGCGATTTGCCGGGCAGCCAGGTATTCTTCGAAGGTCAGGTGGAAGAAGCCGAATTGTCCCAATCCCCGTTCGGCCAGCAATCCCGCCTGGTAGCGGGCATGGTGCAGAAAACGCTCGGCAACCTCCTTTCTAGCCTCGGCTTCATAGCCCTCCTCCGCCAGTACCTTCAGCAGTCGCTCTCGCCATTCCTGGAAGGAGGTGGTGCCGCCGGGATGTTCCTGATGCAGCCAGTAAGCCAAAGGAGCCATTACCCGGATCACTGCCTCCTCCCCCAGTTCGGCCAGCAACTCGCTGGGCATCCCGGTTTGGGCCTGCCGCCACGATTCGATGAGAGTCTGAGCCGCGATTTCGTACAGTTTAATGCGCCGGTTGGGAAGCCTGCCTACATTCTCGTGAATGAGGGCCAGGATAGTTAGCAGCAGGGGGTTGGTGGCCAGTCGGCGCACGCTGGGCCATTCCAACACGCGAGGCAACAACTCGGCCACCCGTTCTTCGGCCCGCGCTTCGGCCACTTCCGTTGGTAGCGACGCATCGTGAGCCCGTTCGTGGGCGGTATACCAGCGCAGCAAAAACTCACGCACTTCGTCAGGCGGGCTAAGTGGGCTGAGCTGAACATGGGCGAAGCCGTGCAGCGCTTCGTCCCAGTAACCTTCGATGCGACTGGTGACGACTACGCGGTTTTTCCGGCCGTCGGTACACCAGCGGTCGGCAAACTGCTGCACCCGACTCACCACCTGGGTTCGTAGGGGCTTGCCGCGCACCGGGTCGTCGCCCACCTCGTCCAGCCCATCCAGAAGGACCATACAGGCCCCTTTCTCCAGGGCCAGGCGCAGGTACTCATCCAGACGAGGGTGGCTGGCATAGGCTTGCTCGACGACTCCCAGCAGAAAGTTATCCAGGGAGAGAGCGTGGGTCTTTTCCAACTCGCGGGCAAAGTCGGCCAGACGAACCATCAAGGGTATATAGGGAGCATCCAGACCCAGGCGAGCCGCGCCATAGCCATGGGCCAGCATCAAGGTGATAAAGCGCAGAGAGATACTTTTGCCCGCTCCGGGCTCGCCCAGAATCACCAGCCGTCCCGCCCGGGCCAAAGCGTCGCTGACCCGCTCCTGTAATCGGCGCTCCTCCTCGGTCAGCCGCTCCGCTTCGCGCAGGGCCAGCAGTCGCTCGTGGGCACGGCGGCGCTCCTCTTCGTCCCCCAAGCTGAGCAACCCCAATTCCAGGTAGATGTCGGCCAGGGGCAGCCGGATGTCCCGGCGCATTTGGACGATGCCCCGGAAGTCGTGCAGCCTTAACTCACGCACCAGATCCGCCCGGTAGCGAGTTTCAATATCAGCCGCTTCTTCGGGAGTGAGGCCCTCCTGGGCTGCAACTACCCGCAGTGCCTCGCCAGCCGACGTTTCCACAAAGACATTGTCCAGCCGGGCCATGTAGTTCAGAACTTCGCCCAATAGTCCCAGTCTGGCGGCGTCATTCACATATTCGATGGGGGCGCGCCAGTCTTCTAGAGTGTAAAGTTGGGCGCGCAGGGCACTTAGCAGGTGGGAAAGTTCCCGGCGGCGGCTGCGGGGCCAGCCCAGGGCAACCATCAGATCATAGGGCGGGTCGGCCTCAGGATCGGTGAATGCCAGCACTGCGCGGGCAACCTGGCGACGCAAGGCATCGTTGCGCTGCGACGTCAGCCGGTCGAGCCCAACTCCCTTAAGCCAGCGGACCAAGGCGTCCTCGTCATCGGCCGGCGCGCCAGCCTGGGCCAACGCGATCTGCACCGCTTTCAGCAAGGCCTCGTCGTCTTTGGCCTTCCGGTAACCGCGTTGCACCAGCTTTTTCAGCCGGTCGGTCGCGGGTTCCAGGGCCGGCTCCACCACACCTTTGTCAATCAGCTTGTCGCCTACCTGGACCAATCCCCCCACCAGGGCAACGGCAATGGCAGTAGAAATGGGCTCCATCGCTTTGGCTCCTGTGTTTCAGTAGTCAATACAGAGATCTTGGCTGGCCTTTATGCTCGAAATCTGGATACCCTGAGTATATCACGTCTCGCGGAGTGAGACAATACCCCGTTTGCTGATGGGTGCGTTCGGATTTGGGGGCGAACTGTCCTGACGACCTAACCCCCCGACCCCCTTCCCTCGCAGGGAAGGGGGAGAACTGCTCCCCTCCCCGGTGCGGGGAGGGGCTGGGGGTGAGGTCTGCCCCCAAATCCGAACGCACCCTTTGCTGACTCCCTGCCTCGCTGACTCGCTCCACTTGCCAACCTGGGCTATCGTCGCTATAATCTGGTCGTCTGCATAACAGGTAGGAGAGAACTCAATCTCTCCTCTTTCTTTGTGAGGCTCATCGCCCCGGCCTCGTAATTCACAGGTTTGCTGGCCCGTACCTGCGGCCCCTGCCCGCCCTGGTCTGTGCCAGCGGGCCAGGGTGCCACGCCACCGGTGTGGTATGGGGCAGGTGTTTGCTGATTTGTTGATTTGCCGATTTGCCGATTCGCTGATTTGCCGATTTGCCGATTTGCTGATTTGCTGATTCGCTGACTCGCTGATTCGCTGACTCGCTGACTCGCTCACTCGCTCGAGGTGATATGATACCCGTCGCCGAACCCCTGCTGGGGGAGAAAGAACTGGAATACGTCACCGACTGCGTCCGCAGCGGTTGGGTGTCGTCGCTGGGAGAGTACGTCAGGCGCTTTGAGCAGGAGTTTGCTGCCTATTGTGGCGTCCGCTATGGCGTGGCGACTCACAATGGGACCGTTGCTCTGCACCTGGCGCTGGCCGCTCTGGGGGTTGGACCGGGCGACGAGGTGATCTTGCCCACCCTCACCTTCGTGGCCACGGCCAATGCCGTGGCTTATACCGGCGCCACGCCGGTATTCGTGGACTCGGAACCCCATACCTGGAATATAGACTCGCAGGCGGTAGTGCGGGCCATCACGTCCCGCACGCGAGCCATTATTGCCGTGCACCTCTACGGCCATCCGGCCGACATGGATCCCTTGCGCGCCCAGGCCGACCAGCATGGCCTGACACTCATTGAGGACGCCGCCGAGGCTCACGGCGCGCGCTACAAAGGTCAGCGCGTGGGCTCGCTGAGCGACGTGGCCGTCTTCAGTTTCTACGGCAACAAAATTATCACCACTGGAGAAGGAGGTATGGTCCTCACCGACGACGCCGCGTTGGCCGAACGTTGCTTCTTCCTGGGAAACCAGGCAAAACAGAAGCAGAACCCCTACTGGCACTCCGAAATCGGCTACAATTATCGTATGACCAATATGCAGGCCGCGCTGGGGGTGGCGCAATTGGAGCGTATCGACGAACTTATCGCCATCCGGGCCCGAAACGCGGCCCACTACCAGCGGCGGCTGTCGGCGCTGCCCGGGCTCAGCCTGCCTCCCTGTGTCGAATGGGCTGAGAACGTCTATTGGATGTACACGGTGCTGGTGGAAGACGACTATGGCCTGGATCGGGATACGCTGATGGCCCGTCTGCGCCAGCGGGGGATTGAGACCCGGCCTGCCTTCTATCCCATCCACACCCTACCCATGTATGACCGGGGGCAGCGTTTCCCGGTGGCCGAGGAACTGGGTCGCAAGGGCATCAACTTGCCCTCCGGGGCTACCCTTACGCCGGAACAGGTGGATACAGTGTGCGACGCGCTGGTGGAGATCTCCCCCAGAGGAGACTAAAGATTGCGCATCGTCATCCTCACCTACGAAAGTCTCTATGCCAACTACATGACTCACCGGCTCGTCCAGGCCCGGCCCGGCCAGGTGGTGGGCATCGTCCGCTCCGACTGCCTCATCTACGGCAAGTCGCTGCCGGGCGGCCTGTGGTATCTGTTACGCCGGACCGGGTTGCGCTTCGTGGGCCGTAAGGCGCTGGAACTCTTCCAGTCACGGGCGATGGCTATCCTTTTCCGGGTCATCGGCCGCCCGCGAAAGGTGCCCTCGTTGCGCGAGATCAAGGCGAGCTACGAAGTCCCCGTCGTTGGCTCCGAAAACGTGAATAACTCCGAGACCATGGCGGTCATCCGCGGCTGGCAACCGGACCTGGTGATTTCTATCTACCTCAACCAGCTTATCAAGCCTGATTTGATTCGCCTGCCGTCCCTGGGCTGTTTGAATATCCACCCGGCGCTGCTGCCGCGCAACCGGGGGCTCTTTCCGTACTTCTGGGTCATCGCCAACGGCGACCAGGAGACGGGCATCACCCTGCATTGGGTAGACGAGCGGTTCGACACCGGCGATATCCTGTTGCAAGAGGTTATCCCTATTCAGCCGGGTGATACCATCACCTCCCTCGCCTACAGGAGCGCGCAGGTTGGCGCCGA
>CAYTNQ010000062.1:0-7741 GCA_964439175.1 uncultured Anaerolineales bacterium
AGCCGGGTGATACCATCACCTCCCTCGCCTACAGGAGCGCGCAGGTTGGCGCCGACATGCTCATCCGAGGAGTAGACCTCATCGAAGCCGGGGATCCACCCCGCATCCCGCAGGATAACAGCCAGGCCACCTACTATTCGTGGCCCCGGCCTGCCGACCAGCGTCGCTTCCGCCAGTGTGGCGGCGATTACGGCACCATCTTTGAATTAATGCGGTACATGTAACTGTGCGCTGCGTATTGCGTGTTGCGTGTTAAGAGCTATGCCGCGACATAACAATTCTCACCCACCACCTACCGCTAAAACTTCCATCATCCTGCCCACCTACAAAGAGCGGGATAACATCGTCGAGTTGATACAGGCCATTCATCGCCATCTGGAGCCGGACGGGTTTAACTACGAAGTAGTCATCGTGGATGACAGCAGCCCTGACGGCACCGCCGATGTAGTGCGCGCTGCATTCAGCGGCGACCCTCGGGTGAAGCTGTACGTCCGTACTCAAGAACGCGGGCTGGCCACCGCGCTGCGTTACGGTGCCGAGCACAGCCAGGGCGAAGTGCTCGTCTTCATGGACACCGACTTCAACCATGACCCGGCTATGATCCCCCAGCTTGTCAAATTCCTGGAGTATTACGACGTGGTCATCGGCTCGCGCTTCGTGATGCGCGGGGGAATGGAAGATCGAGTCCGTTATATCTTCAGCTTTATCTATAACCTGGTCCTGCGCTTTCTGTTCGGGACAGGCGTGTGGGACAACCTCAGCGGCTTCTTCGCCATTTATCGGGACAAACTGCTGGAATTGGACCTGGATCAGATCTTCTATGGTTACGGCGATTATTTCATCCGGCTGTTAATGGTCGGCTGGCGGCGCGGCTGGCGTATGCTCGAGATCCCTGTCTTCTACCGGTTGCGCATGCACGGTCACAGTAAAACGCAGTTTCTCAGCATTTTCACTCTGTACACCGGCGCCATCCTCAAATTATGGCTCAAGTTATGGACGGGGCGCATGCGGTGAGAGTCGCTGGTACGATATTCTCTCTATTCATCCCATTATTATGTGTTATAATTGACTGGAATGGTTCATGATCTGGTTGACACTTTTTCACGTGACGAACCACGGGAGAAAGAAAATGACGGAGAATGTGGTACCCGAGCCGCTGCCGAACGAGCAGCAACCCCCAACCTCCAGCCTCCCCGGCCCGCCCCGTCCTGCCCGCACCTGGGACGCAGGCACAGGTGGGACCGAGACGGGACCAGGGCTGGCGCGAGCCACCTGTGCCGCGCCGACAGGTGCAGGCAGGGCGGGCAACCTCAATTTCGGCCCCAGTTTCCCCCTGCTCCTGGCGCTCTTCCTTGCCTTTCGCTTGCTCACGCTATTACTATTGCGGCCGGGTGGCTTCATCCGCGACTGGTCGGATTTTGACACCTACCTGGGCATTACTGCTATGTCCGATTATGGCCTCTATCCTTTCCTGCATTACTGGCTGGAGTGGCCTCCCCTTATCCCCTGGTTGGCAGTAGGGGCCTACAAGCTGAGCCTGCTCTTCCCCCCCTGGACCGACCACCGCCTGTGGTTCACGCTCATCCTGGGGAGCGTCTTCGTCCTTTTCGAGACCGGCAACTTCATCTTATTATACCGCATCGCGTGCCGTTTAAATGAACAGGAGCCCCCAGATCACGCACCACGCAATACGCAATACGCAATACGCAGTGTCGTCCTCTACGCCCTCCTTTTCGTGCCGGTTTACGCCATGCTGGGCTTCTTCGACGCAATCGCTCTCTTCTTCCTGTTGCTGGCACTGGATTTGATTCTCCAAGGACGCTTGCTCAGCTCGGCAGTCTCGGTCGGCGTGGGATTCCTGGTCAAGCTGACGCCGATTGTCTTTCTGCCGGTGGCCCTGCGCCAGGTGTGGGACGAGGCGGAAACCCACCGCGCAGGACTGAGAGACGGCGCGCTCTACCTGGTGACAACCGCTCTGACCATTCTGGCCTTGCTGTTACCCTTTCTGCTGACCCAACCCGCCTGGCTGTTGACGACGGTCCGGGCCATCGCCGGCCGTTCCTCGTGGGAGACGGTGTGGGCCGTGCTGGAGGGCTACTTTGGCTACGGCGTTGTCGGCGGGGACCGGCTGAATCCGGCCGAGACCGCATTTGCCGTCCACGCCAGCAGCATGCCGTGGTGGCTTATCACGCTGGGTTTTGGCCTGCTGTATCTGTTTTTCTGGACTCGCCGCGCCGACTATCGCAAGCCGCGCAATGTCGTCGCCCTGACCGGTCTCACGTTGACGCTCTTCTTGCTCTATTCCAAGGGTTACAGCCCCCAGTTCATGGTTTACCTGCTGCCCTTTATCATCTTGCTTTTCCCCGACGCGCGGGGCGTGACCTATAGCTTGCTGCTGACCTTACTCAACGTGTTGGAGCAGCCTGTCTATTTTGTCCTCGTCCCCGACGCTACCTGGCTGTTGGAGGCGGTGGTCTTAGCCCGTTGGCTGGTGTTGGGCGCCCTGCTGGTGGAGTTTGGCACCGTCTTGTGGGGGCCGTCATTGCGACGGTTAGCCTCCCTGCGGCGCTACGCTCCGGCCGGACTGGCGACCTTGGTGGGATTGGGACTCGTCGTGGCCATGCCAGCCATGGGACGCGCCTACGCCGAGCGTCGTTTGAGCGAGGACCCGGCTGCCGCGCTTATCGGCTACCTGGGCACCGAGCAGGCACAGGACGAGACAAAGGTGCTTCTGGTGACCGATCAGGATTTCCTGCGCCGGGTCAGGCCTTACCTGGGTGGTGAGTACGACGTGCGCCTGGCCGGTGGGGATCACTTGTATGCTGCTGCCCCAAGCGTGCCCGACCTTACTGCCGATGCCGATAAGGTATGGGTTGTTGCTACCGGTGACGCCGCCGGCCGTGTGGAACGTACCCTCAACGCGCAGGGCCAGCCGCTGCTGACCTACGACTTCGAGCAAGATGTGCTGCAACTCTTCGCCAGCCGGGGAAGGGCGGTTCCCCTGCCGCCTCCGGCTCGCCTGGCAAACGCTGCCAACCTCATCGGCTATACGCTCGATCGGCCAGCGCGGTACCAGGTGCGCGTCACCTTGTATTGGTGGGCGGCGGGGACTCCCACCCAAAGCTATACCGTCTTCACTCACGTGGTCGATGCCGACGGGAATCTCGTCGCCGGCCACGACAGTTTCCCGGCCAACGGTGCTGCGCCGACTGAGACGTGGGTAACTGGCCGCGTCTATGCCGACGTTCACCTCATCCAATTGCCAGCCGACTTGCCGCCTGGCAGCTACCGCCTCGTGGCCGGTATGTACGACTTCAACCTCAGACGGGTCGCCGCCACCGGACCCGATGCCCTCATCTTCCGCGATAGAGCAGTGCCGCTGGGCGAGATCGAACTACCCTGACGGTTTTAGAATCTCCTCGTGCTTCGCGCGATCACTGTAATTGAGCTGTAACCGCCACACTCTCTAAATTGTGTTATAGTAGAGAGTGTGGTGGTTGCTTTTTTTCAAGATCCGTTGAGCCGGTGATCGTGTAACCTGATTACATCGTGACTTCAAGTTGTTCTTTAACATAATTCATAGCATTCATGGAAAGACTCTATTTGATGAAAAGGATGATCGTTGGCACCGGCAGGTTCATCTTTATAGGCCAGATGATCCTTGTCATCCATCTGTTGGCGTCGAAGGCGGTCGCTGGCGCAGGGGGCGGTCTCAGTCCCTTCACGGCGATTCCCCTCAATGATGGCAGGAACACCGGTACCCTGGCTCCGGGAGAGGCCCGGTGGTACACATTTGTCCTGGGCGGGAGTGAGGCTGCTTTTCAGCGGCAGGTAGACCTGACTCTCTTCTTCACGCCAGACGATGGTAACCGGACTCATCTGGTCAATTTCCAGATCTTCTCTACTGACCAGATAACCCGCTGGCGTGGGGACGGCGCGGGCCACATGCAAAACCTGGGATCGGGTGGCGTCGTCTCGCGTGATGGCAATCCCCTCACCGGTGAGTTGCTTTGGAGCGGCTGGGTCGTGGACAGCGAAACGTACTACATTCGCGTCCTCAACGGCGCCGATGTCAGCATTGACTACTGCCTCTTTACCGGTAACGTCATTGCGGCTGAGTTGGGTCCGGGCCCGGACCCAACGCCGGCCGCAGATTTATCCGCCGGGATCAACTCCACCCATTCGCCCGTCTCGTCCTCCAGCTTGGAGGTGCCCGCTGGAGCCGACGGTGATCACTTGCTTCCCGAAGCATCTGAATCGTCCGTTGATTACCTGGTCGCGGAGCCAGAGATCCAGGATGCCCTTGCCGGCACGCCTACTCGGCTGGTAATTCCTGCCATCGCCCTGGAAAGTAAGATTGCCCCAGTAGGTTGGGAGTCAGTCCTCATTGATGGTGCAACCTACCGGCAATGGAGTACCACGGATAACCTGGTAGGCTGGCATAACCTTTCGGCCAAACCGGGCCAACCAGGCAACACGGTGTTGAACGGGCATAGCAATGTGAATGGCGCAGTTTTTCGCAACTTGAAGTATGTTGAAATCGGCGATGAAATCACGGTCTTTTCCGGCAAGCAAGACTACCACTACATCGTCACCCAGAAATTCTCGGTGAAGGAAAAAGATGTGTCTCTGGAGGCACGTATTGAAAACGCACAGTTGATTGCCCCGACCCAGGACGAGCGACTCACTCTCATAACCTGCGCCAACCCCGGCGCTAGCCATCGCCTTATTGTGATCGCCCGACCTTCGTCGAGCGATCTTGAAGGTGGGTCCAATTCTTATGGAGTAGAGTAGATTTTCGAATAGTGTCTTTTTGACCCTCATCCTTACTCTCGACGACGACCATCGGGTTCATCGGCCAGGGTTTGAGATCGTCCATAAGCTGCTGGCTTAAACTTAGTAGGGCGCACGACCGTGCGCCCTACTAAGTTCTTGATAACGGATGAATTTTATCCTATTGGGGAGGAATTTTTGGACTCTTTGGATCGACTTATGCTATAATGGGCCAAATTAAGAAAAAGGGGGGTATTTTACAATGACTACTGCAAGTCTTGTTGGGCGAGAAGTACCATGGGCCAGGGCATCACTCTGGCTGCGCAGCCGGAGTTTCGATCTGACGTTCGTCAGCTTGAGTGCAGTGACGGCTATGTTACCCTATTTGGCCTATCTGCTGCTTTGGAAGTCCGGTTTGGGCCAGGTGTTCCACTCGTCATGGGGATTGGGCGCGGATGGCTCTGATGCCAGTCGCCAGGCGGTCAACCTGGTGGTAACTCTCTTCATTGGGGGGCCACATATGTGGGCTACCTTTACCCGTACCTTCCTGGATGACTCTTTCCGCGCCAGGTACCGGACCTTTTTACTTTCCTCCATGGTTATTCCGGTCGTCGTCGTTCTGCTGGGGACCAATACCCTGGGGCCCACGTTCCCCATTTTGGTAACAGGCTTTTTCGCCTGGGCTTCCGTTCACGTCCTGCATCAAATTATCTACATCATGGAGGCGTATAATCGGAAGCAGGGCACGCTATCGCTCACTTCGCGCGCCATTGATTATGCTGTTGTGCTCACCAGTCTGTACCCGCTGGCAGCCTATCGCGTGTCGCAAGATACCTTCCAAATTGGGCCGGTGAACATCTCGAACGTACTGCCTCTGTGGCTCCAGGACTGGCCGCTTCTCTTCCCGCTGGCGTTAACTGCATTTCTCATCGCGCTGGTGGCCTTCATAGCCAAGACAGCCAGGGAGATTCGGCAGGGGATCGTCAACTGGCCCAAAACCCTCTTCCTATCGTTGACAGTATTAGTTGCCTTCATCTTACCTGCTTTGCCCAACCTCGACATCGCCTTCCAGGGCTTCAACACCTGGCACTCCTTTCAGTATCTGGCGTTAGTCTGGTATGCCAATCGCCTCAAGGCCGAATACGTCGGTTACAAATCCAATCTCTTGCGGGGTTTGTTCGGCACCGAAGATGGGCACAAATACTATTTTTTCCACATCGGGCTTACCGCCATCAGCGTCCTCATCATTCTGTTCTTCATCGTCATCGACGTGTCTCGCTTTGGGATCACCCTGGAGCAGGTCTACTACATGGCGGTTCTCTCGGTATTGCTGGTGCATTATTACCACGACCACGTGCTCTTCACCCGGCCGGGTGATTTTATGCCAGCCACGCTTGGTTAATCCCAGGAATCGCTGAAACCCCAACCGCTCCGGCGTGACGCCGGAGCGGTTTGTATGTCTGGTGTAAACGTAAAAAGGCTATCAAAAGTTAGAAATTGTTAGAAAATCATTAGAATTTTTGCAAAAACAACTGGCGGCCCTTAAAAAGGGCCGCCAGTTAAGTTTTTTGTAAGTGCCGTGTGGTACAATGGTGCCATATAGCCCACACATCGGCATCTATTCTACAACCTCATACACCACAGGAGGGCAAGATGAGAAAAAAGCTTTTGCCTCTACTGATGATTACCATCCTATTGGCCCCCCTATTTGGACCACCTCCAGCTCTAGCGGTGAGCGGTACTGTTCAAAGAGTAGTCGTACGACGCACGTTGAATGGCTCGACCAATGACGTGGCGGTGTACAATAACGGTAATTGGTACAACTTGCCGCTCAACTTTGATGCTGCCTATGGCGTGGCGGTGACGATTTACGCCCAGGGTGGCTCCTCAGATTGGTACTACCAACTCAGGAACAATAATGGATATAATGGGACCTGGAATGGCGCGAGCACCTCACACACGTTCTATCCTCCACCACCAATTGAAGGCTATTACTCAGCCATTGTCGATGGTAATTGGGCTGGTGGAGTGGGAGCTGAATTTGAGCTCCAGGCAGTGTACCCCGATTTAGTGGCTTCCAGGCCGAGCCCCAACAATGGGGCGAGCAGCCCGCCGTTCTGTGCGGGGCAGACGATTGAGTGGTACACAACAGTCACCAACCAGGGTGGTGGCGAGGCAGATAGCACCGACGTCGGGTATTACATCGGCACCAGTTCAAGTGACTTTAGCAATAGATTCGACAGTGACTCCACCGGTACGTTGGCCCCGAACGGTGGTTCTACAACTGCATATGACCCATACACGTTCACTGCTTCCGACGTGGGCACTCGGTACATCAATGTGTGGGGCGATTATGGTGGCGATTTGCAAGAAGAGAACGAGAACAACAATAGAAATTCTTACGGTCCATTTACCGTTGCGGCCGCACCAATTGCTGCGTTCACTGCTGATCAACCCAGTGGGACCAGGCCGCATACTGTTCAATTCACAGATCAGTCAACCGGCAATCCAACCAGTTGGTCCTGGAACTTCGGCGACGGTGGCACCAGCACGCAAAGGAACCCCGGCCATACCTACAACACCAGCGGTGACTTTAGCGTGTCGCTGACAGTCAGTAGCTCCTGTGGCTCAGATACCGAAACCAAAACCGGCTACGTCCACGTCAGCGAGCCAGCCCAGCCACCGGTGGCCAACTTCACAGGCAACCCTACCTCCGGCACCAGGCCCCTGGTGGTCAACTTCAGTGACCAATCGACAGGTGACATCACCAGTTGGTCCTGGAACTTCGGCGATGGCGGCACCAGCACGCAAAGGAACCCCGGCCATACCTACAATACCAGCGGTGACTTTAGCGTGTCGCTGACAGTCACCGGCCCTGGCGGCTCGGATACCGAAACCAAAACCGGCTACGTTCACGTCAGCGAGCCAGCCCAGCCACCGGTGGCCAACTTCACAGGCAACCCTACCT
>CAYTNQ010000062.1:7841-23139 GCA_964439175.1 uncultured Anaerolineales bacterium
TAGCGTGTCGCTGACAGTCACCGGCCCTGGCGGCTCGGATACCGAAACCAAAACCAACTACGTCCACGTCAGTGAGTTGATCCCTCCCGCGGTAAGGGAGGTGAAACCCTGTATTGGTGGCCCCTTCTACCTCAAACCCTGGCTTACCCTTGTTTCTCACCGCTACGAAGCTCAGGTGGACTGGCGAGGGTCCCCGCCGTCATATGTGGACTTCACTCTGAACGGTGCCAGAGCGCGGGAGAGTCCCGACGGGGAAACAGCCTCCCATACCTACAATTTGGGCCAGGATCTGCGTTTCAACCTTCTAGGTACGCGCAACACCTTGGAGGTACAGGCAGTGGCTGGCAACCAGGCGGCCTCGTCACCCTACGTCCTCCATCCTATCGGAATTGACAACCCTCCCTGGCTGCCCTTTAGCAAGATGAAGCAGCAGATCCCGCTGGGCTGCACGGGTGCGCCAATGAAGGCCACCTGGGACATTCTCTACCCCAATCCATCTTTTTCAGGAGAAGTCAAACCTCCCTCTTGGTTCCCCTTTATTGGAGGACAATCTTTCGGCGTTAAGGAGACTCAGGCCGGCCTGAAGGCCGAATTCGCCGGGGATGGGGAAGGTACTGCCAACCTCTTCGGCCAAACGGGTTTTGATGCAGCGGGCAATGTCGTAACCGGGAAACTCTTTGGCGAAGGGGAAGGGACTATCCGCGAGAGTAGGGGGATAGAACTCGATCGAGCTTCTTTCGGGCTTGAGTTAGAAGGGACGATAGAAGCAAAACGTCCCCTGGTGGATATCATTTGTAAAACCATCACGGGTGGGACTTGCCCACTGAAGGAGGCTGAAGGAATTCCCGTCGTTGGAGCGGTCATCCGCTGGTTCAATGAGCGAGCTGTTGCCCAGGCCCAGATCCAGCCAGGCCTGAACTTGATTTTGAACTTCTATGGTGATCCGTCCGGTCTAAAGTGGGAGAGCGGAACGGGAACAGGCAAGGTCAGACTCACTCTTTCCCTTATCCTCCAGGCTCTGAAGAACTACCTCACCGCTGAAACGTATGGTGGTGGTGAGCCAAGTCTTACGCTCCAGGCCCCGCCTAACCCTTCTTACCTGAAAAGGGTCGCTACCGAACTATTCGCTGGACTGAAACTCAAAGTCTGGCGTTGGGAACGGAAGTTTGAAGCCTCATACGAGTGGTCTTATGCTCCCGGCGGTGTTTCTTCGCTGGACGCCTCAGCAATTCCGGGTGTCCGTACCCTCACCGTCAGTGGCTGGCAACCTATCCCCCGCGACTACTTGGCGGACCCGGCTACCTATGCTGTCTTCCGGGCCAACGAGCGTCCGCTGCGACTGGGCAATAGTCTGGCAACGCTGGGGAGCGGCGTCGGTCTCCTGGCTACTGAAGAGAACACCATCGCCACTAACGTCTTCCCCGACGGCCATCCGGCCATCGCTGCCGATGGCTCCCTTCTGCTTCTCTGGGTCCACGACGACGTGAGTAAACCTCTTATGCAGGGAGAGGAAGTCTACTACAGCATTTACAACGGCGCAACCTGGAGTACACCATCTGGAATCACCAATGATGACCTGCAGGACTTTGCCCCGCAAGTGGCCTTTGATAGGAACGACAATGCCATCGCTGTCTGGGAGCGCAATAAAGTGGTGCAATCCGGGTTATCAGAGTTCAACGCCGGCTATGCCAATACTTTTGAGGTTGCCTATGCCGTCTGGGACGGTAGCAGGTGGAACTCACCAGCTTTCTTGACGAACAATGATGCACTCGACCACGGACCGGTACTGGTGCGGGGGAACGACGGCATCCTGCTGTTGATCTGGCGGCAGAATGTCGCCGGGGAATTGATGGGCACGGCCGCGAACCCCGATACGTTTTTCTACGCCCTATGGAATGGCGTAACTTGGAGCACGCCACAGGTCTTGCTCAGCAACGCCAGGGGAGTGTTGGGGCTGGCTGCGGCTCGTCGCGATGCCAACACAATGGCCGTAGTTTACAGCCGGGACACTGACGGTGATCTGAGCACCTCTGGGGACCAAGAACTCTATCTACTGACCTGGAATGGCAGTGCCTGGAGCAGCCCCACCCGCTTGACGAATGACGGTCAACCTGACAATAGGCCTACGCCCTTCTATAATCAAGGTGGTGACCTGCGCCTGCTTTGGCTTAAAGGTTATATGCTCTACGCCCTGCCAAACGGCTTGGCAGGAGTGCCCCAAGCAGTTACCGTGGAGGGTTCAACTGCGGTGCTAGACTACGTAGCAGCCCAGGACAACAGTGGAAATCTGGTATTGCTTTGGCAAGGCTATTCCGACGAGGGGGTGGATGTTTTCTATGCCACCTACGACCAGGCTCACGGCGTTTTCAGTCTGGTGGAGCAGCTCACCCATGACAAGCCGCTGGAGAAGTTCATGGCTCCCGCCTTCGCACCCACAGGGGAAATGGTCATGGCCTACAACAAGACGGCCTTGGTGACAGGGATGGTCACGGTTTCGCCCACGCTGACCGTCGACAATGTGACTACCTTTGGCCAGACCGACCTCTATGTACTGCGTCATACTTTCGGGCCTGACCTGGCGTTGGAGGCATCTGATCTGGCAATAGCCCCGAGCAATCCTGCGCCGGGCAGTCTGGCTCGTGTCAGTGCAACGTTGCACAACATTGGCGACCGAGGGGTGATCAATCCCAAGGTGACTTTCTATCTGGGTGACCCGGTCACTGGTGGAGCACCTATCGGCACCGCTGTAGCTTATCTCACCCTGACAGGAGGCATGACAACTACTCTTTCTGTGAACTGGGTAGTACCTGCGAACGGCGGTCCTTTTGCCGTCTACGCCATAGCCGACCCTGACGAGAAAGTCACGGAACTAAACGAGAGCAACAACGCAGCGAGTCTTTTCGCCGCTGTGCCCGACCTGACCATTGAAAACGTGAGAGTGGCCTACGATAGCGGCCAGGCTATTGCACTGGCGGCAACACTGAGCAACAATGGTGTGGTGGCATCTGCTCCGGCTACAGTAGCCTTTCGGCTGGATGACCCGGTCAGCGGCACCTTGGTAACGATGAGAACCACGCCGAATCTCGCCGCTGGGACAGAGACAGAGGTTCAGGCCGTGTGGGACGCTACTGGTACGCCCACAGGCCGCCACAAAATCTTCGCTGTGGCTGACCCTGAGGACGCAATCATCGAAGCTGATGAAATGAACAACTATGAGTGGGCTGGCGTGGGCATTTTGCCTGACTTGGTCCTACGCTCGACAGGAGTAATCACCAGTATCAATGCCGATAGGAGCTTATTGGTTAACGTGTCAGTTCCCAACGAAGGGCTGCGAGATGCCAACGGAGTGACGTTGGGCATTTACGATCAATTGCCGCAATCGGGTGTCATACCCCTGATTTCTACCACACTGAACATTCCGGTTGGCGAAGGTCCGGTTGCAACGCTGAATTTGGGTCATTATTCACAGTCGGGTTTCTACATCGGGGTAGGAATCAACGGCGAGGTAGAAGACCGAGATGTGGGTAACAACATTCTGTTGGTAGGAGATGTGCCGAATCTTATTTATCTGCCTATCATCTTGAGGTAACCACTTTGAAGATGTTAACATATACTCACTGAGTTGATCTATTTTGAGGAAGTGTGGCTGACGCATCCCCATGCGCCAGCCACACGTATTTTGTCTCCCCTCGTCGAGTGTGGTAACATGCCCTCGCTGTGAACGACTCAATCGCCTCTCCTAAACCTGCCCGGCGCAGCACGATCTGGCCTCTCCTGGCCTTGCTGGCGCTGCTTCTGCTTGCCTTCGCCCTGCGCGTCTACCGCCTGCCTGCCCAGAGCCTGTGGTACGACGAAGGGGTGAGCTGGTACCTGACCCGCATGTCCCTCCCGGCGCTGACAGTGTGGACCGCCAACGACATCCAGCCGCCTCTGTATTACTACCTGCTCTGGCTTTGGGTGCGGCTGGCCGGAACCAGCGAATACGCGCTGCGCTTTCCCTCTGTTTTCTTTGGGGTGCTTACCCTTCCCTCGTTGTGGATCGCCGCCCGGCGGTTGCTGGGGCGGCGTGCTGCCTGGCTGGCCATCCTGCTTTTGGCCCTGTCGCCACTGCATGTCTACTATGCCCAAGAAGCGCGCATGTACACCCTGCTCGCCTTCCTGGGCCTGCTGAGCAGCTACCTGTTGCTGCGTTTGCTGAATAACCAATCCACTAATCTCCAATCTCCTTATCTTTGGTCCTACGTCCTGACCGTCGTCGCCGCCCTTTACACCCACTACTTTGCCTTCTTTCTGCTGGCCGCCCACGTCCTTTACGTTCTCTACAAATGGGGGCGACAAGTCCGCTCCGGCCACCCGTTAAAACCACACGCCTCAACCTCAACCTCAACCTTAGCCTTAGCCTTAATCTCCATCCTTCTTCTCTACCTCCCCTGGCTCCCCTTCCTGCTCACCCGCTACGGAATGGACACCAGCTATTGGCCCGGCGCACTCAAGCTGGGCGAAGTGGCCCGCAAACTATTCGTCGCCTTCAGCCTGGGCGAAACGGTGACCGAGGCAGTCGGTGTGTGGTTGGCAGTTGGTTATGGGCTGATTTTTTTGATCAGTCTGGCTATACTTCTGCAAACTATCTACCAGCCGGCTAATCGTCCAATACGCAATACGCAGTACGCAGTACGTACTGTGCACCCAGATAGCCTGGTATTCCTGCTTTTGTACCTTCTCGTCCCCCTAGCCCTGGTCCTGCTGTCAGTTTACCGCACTCCCAAGTTCAACCCGCGTTACGCCATGCTCGCCTCGCCATCCTTCATCCTGCTCATCGCCGGTGGCCTTTCATCCCTCATCTCTCACCACGCACCACGCACCACGCATCACACACCACGTCCCCCCCAAGAGAACCTAATGGATACGTCTTACATTTCACGTTTGACGTTTGACGTTTCACGTTTGACGTTTGACGCTCCACGTTTCATCTTTTCCATTGCTTTCATTTACATCCTATCCACCTCTGCCTACTCCCTCCGCAACTGGTTCGCACCTTATCCCACCAACCAATTCAACAAGGCCGACTTCCGTATCACCGCCCAGATCGTCCGCGACCGAATCCACCCGGACGAGACGGTGTTGCTCAGTTCCGGCCATATGTTCCCTGCCTGGGCCTACTATTACGGCTGGGAGGGCTGGCAGCGCTTGCCCGACATTGAAATCCTGGACGTGAACGCTGCGCTTGACCTGTCGGTAGGCGACGAGTTGGACCGTCTGCTGCGGGGAAAGCGGGGCGCATGGCTGGTCCGTTGGCAGAACCAGGTGACCGACCCTTTCGACGTGCTCCCTCTTTATCTGGGGACGGTGGGTACTCAGGATGATTACGGCCAGTTCTGGTATATGGAACTCTTCCATTATAGGTTGCCGCCCGACGCTCACTTTGATCTGGCCAGCTTTATCACCCAACCCGCCGACGCCGACTTTGGCCACCAGGTGCGACTGCTGGGTATGCGCCAGATTTCCCGCACAGAACTGATCCTCATCTGGCAGGCGATGGCCAGCATGGACACCGACTATACCCTTTTCGTGCATGTGCTGGACGCCGATGGGGAGACCCTGGCCAACGCCGATCACCTGCCGCCGCGTCCCACCCGCGAATGGCGACCGGGGCAAATCGTCCCCGACCGGGTGAGACTGGCGCTACCACTCGACCTGCCCCCCGGTGACTACCGCATCGCAGTCGGCCTGTACGACGCGGGTGATCCTGCCCTGAACCGTCTGCCGCTGGGAGGTGGCTCCGGCGACCGGGTCGTACTGCCGTTACGCTTGGAGGCCGACGATCTTGAGTAGGCTGCGTCGTACCTGGCTGCCGCTGGCCCTCACATTGCTGGCCTTGGCCCTCCGGCTCCACAATCTCACTTACCACAGCCTATGGTTCGACGAGGCGATGAGCGTGCACTGGGCGCGCTCCAGCATCCCCCGCATCCTGGAAGTCAGTATGAACCTGGTCGAAGACCGGCTGCCGCCCCTCTATTATCTCTCACTACACTATTGGCGGCTCTTTGTCGGCGACGGCGAAGTGGCCGTGCGTCTCCCTTCCGTACTGCTGGGCACATTGTTGATCCCACTTGTTTATCGTCTGGCCAGGGACCTATTTGATCCGCGTGTTGGCTCTTTTGCTGCTGCCTTGGCTGCGCTCAATCCCTTCCTGGTGTGGTACTCGCAGGAAGCGCGCATGTATGCCATGGCGGTACTCCTGGCTACCCTGGGTACATGGTTTTTCTTACGAGCCACAACCTTCGTGCCTTCGCAAAGGAGGAATAGGGATGTAACGGGTTATACCTCTATCCCTTATTGGCTCGCCTACGGCTTGTGCGCCCTGGTCGGCCTCTATACACATCTTTACACCGGCTTTCTGCTGCCTGCGCATGCTCTCTACCTGCTGCTGACTCATCGCCAGTCGCGCCGGGCCTGGTTGCCATATATCCTGACCATGCTGGCCGTGGCCTTGCTATTTGCCCCGCTGGCGTTGGCCGCCTGGCGTGCCAGCAGCGAGGCTGGCCCTGGTGACCCATTGACTGGCTTCTGGGCGCGGAGTTGGTGGCTGCTGAGCGCATTCACCATCTGGAAAGCCTCCCTGCCGTCATTTCTGAGTGCCGTCATCACCGCTGTCATTGCTGGCTTGGCCGTAGTGGGCCTTCTCACGCCGCATCGCCCCACCCTCCCGTCATCAACCCTCAACTCTCAGCCTCCAGCGACCAGCGACCAGCGACCAGCGACCAGCGACCAGCCCCCAGCCCCCAGCCCCCAGCTTCTCGTCGCTTTACTGCTTCTCACCCCCGTCGCCATCGCTACCATACTGCTCTTTCGCAACCAGGTTGCCTTCTTCGGCGAGCGGTATTTCATCGTTGTCCTCCCCTGGCTGCTGATCGCCGCCGCCGCTGGTGCTATTCACCTTGCCCGCCGCCTGCGTACCCTCCTTGGCCTGAAACTTGAAACTCGTTGTCAGTCACTCCTTATCTCTCACCTACTCCCTGCTCTCTGCTACTTGCTGCCTCTCACCTTCACCTTGATCCCCTTGCCCGGTCAGTGGAGTCCCTCCGCTCGCAAAGAGGCCTGGCGCCAAACAGTTGGCTACCTGGCGATGTATGCTCGCCCCGAGGACGCGATCCTCATCCATCCTAATTGGACCCGCTACCCGCTTCAATACTACTTCCGGGGCCCGGGCCAGACCTACGCCGTGTTTGGTTCGGTGGAAGGCGGCACCGATCTGGAAGGTCCGCTGATGGCCATCAGCAGCGCGCATCCTGTCGTCTGGCTGGTTGAGTCACATACCGAACTGGCGGATCCTGACCACCGGGTTAACGCGTGGCTGGCTGCTCGTTATCCTGAAGTGACCGAACTCTATCCACCAGGACTGGTCGCCGTGCGAGCGTATGCACCTGGTTACTTATCTGATCACCTGCCTGACTGTGCCCAACCGTTGAACGTGGCCTTCGAGGGAGGGCTGAATCTAATAGGCTACACCGTGCCCCAAACTCAGGTTCACGCTGCCGATGATCTCTTTCATCCGCCCAGCGGCTGGGTCCACGTCATCCTGTACTGGACTGGCGGGGCGCCCCTGACCCAAGACTATGCTCCCTTTGTTCACCTGATTGACAACCTGGGTCAGGTGTGGGGAACGTCGTTGGATCGCCCTAACGACGCCTTCGACTTCTACCCAACCGCTCGTTGGCGGCCAGGTCAAGTCGTTAGGGCTGACTTCGACGTGAATCTTAATCCCATTACATCTCCCGGGCGCTACACATTGGTTGTGGGCTTGCGCGATACGTCAGGCGTACAGGTACCGCTGGCCGATGGCTCGCCCCAAGTCTCCCTGGCTGGCATCGAGATTGTGAGATGATTTGACAGAGGTGCACCCCTGTGGTACGCTAGCACGTCGGGCAAAAGAAGTAGCACAAGGAACCTGGAGTGGCCACTAAAATTCTCAAATACCCTTGCGAAGGTTGCGAATAGCTTTGCTAACAGGGCAATTTTCGGTAGACCAAGGCACTTTCGCACTGAAAATTCTTACCAAACCTTCGCAAGGGTTATCTGGCCTGAGTAGTTACCTTCCAAAAACGTTTAAGTGTCGAAAACAGGCTTAGCGAGTAGGGAGGCCAAAATAACCTTGAAGATTATTTCCCGTGTTCGCGTTTCTCATTTTTCCTGGATGATTTACTGTCTACTCCTGCCATTGCTCGCCCTGGTGCCGGCCTGTGCGGTGCGTCCTCTGCTCTATGATGTGGTGGTACAGCCCGAGGTGATCACCCCCAATGCCGACGGGCTGGAGGACGTGGCACGTGTCGCCTACAATCTCTCGCGCAGTGCAGATCTTTCTATCTATCTGCTGGACGAGTCCGGCGAGCGCCATTACTTCCGCGAGAGCAAGCGTCGGTCGGCCGGTACCTATCGCGTAGACTTCGGGGGAGTGGTAGCGGGCAGTATGCTACCTGATGGGCGCTACACTTGGGTCGTGGAGGCAGTCACCGACGATGGAGCCAGTGCTCAGGTCGAAGGATCACTCACTATCCAGAATGCCGACACCCAGCGCCCAGAATTGAGGGGGTTCAGCGTCTATCCGCACGTCTTCACCCCCAACCAGGATGGCAAACACGACCGGGTGACCATTAATTACTATCTGAACAAAGAGGCCGATGTAAGCGTCTATCTGCTTGGTCCCGGCGACCAGCAAGACAACCCCAGGGCGAAATATCCCGTTGCTGAAAAGGAACGGGACGTGGAGCCCGGCGAACCCGGCTTCCACACCTATGACTATGAAGGAGGCGTTGACTTGGGTGCCGACCCGCCCCCCGATGGCGACTATATCGTCCGTGCCGAGGCTGTGGACCGGGTAGGCAACCGTACTGTCGTCACTGACACCCTCACTATCCAGGATGGCGGCCGTCCTCGTGCTGACATCGTCAACGCCGACGTAGATTTCTACAATCCTGACACGGGTGACAAAGTGGTTCCCCTGGGGAGTACACTGGCCTTTACGCTAACAGTTGAAAATACAGGCCTCGTACCCATACGGACCAGCGGGCCCGACTCTGGCACCCATTACCGCAGCGACCAAAACTTCAACACTCTGGAGGCCTATCAGTCGCCTGGTGCCTGGCGTGTCGGCATCGACTACGAAGGCAATCCCAGCTATGCTTACCCCTATCGCTGGGGACTGGGTCACCTGGACGAGCTGGAAAGCCGTGTGATTGACGGGCAGACTTTTTATTACTTGATGCCCGGACAACGAGTAGTCGTCACCGGCGCCATCCAGATCGTAGACGTGCCGGCAGGCGGCCAAGACGTAGTAGACTTCTGGGCCGGGCTCATCCATGAAGAGGTTAGCATTGACCCCTTTAACGATTTTGTAGACCCTCAGCAAATCGCTATTGGTTTTTGAGGAAATACGTAAGTGGAAACTGTGTATAGGAGGGACGTATGGCCATCAGGAGTGAACGCGACTATACTTTTGAGTCCCTCGACGTAGCCCGAAGAGATGCACTGCGTATTTCCGATTACCAGCTCAAATCTGATCGCTACATCATCCTCAGCGACGTCCACAAAGGAGACCGGGCGAAAGGCAGCGACGACTTTCAGCGCAACGAGATGATCTATAGCTATGCGCTGCAATATTACTTGGACCACGAATACCGGCTGATCCTGAATGGCGACGTGGAAGAAGGCTGGGAAGCCGAATATCTGGCCATCATTCACGCCTATGAGGACACAGCCTTTGCGATGGAGCGCCACTTTGCCAGCCAGGGAGAAGCTTATTACATTCGCATTTACGGCAACCACGACCACGATTGGGCCGATCCCCAACAGGTAGATAGGTATCTGGCCCCTGTCTTGGGTCCTATCCGGGTGTATCCCGGCGTGTTCCTGGGCGACCATATTTTCATCGTCCACGGACACCAGGGTGATCTCGACTCCGATCGACTTGCCCGGCGTAGCCGCTTCGTCGTCCGTTACTTCTGGCGCCCGCTGCAACGTGCCTTCGGACTTAGAAGTGAGCGTGCCGCCGAAGATAACCTGATCCGTCGCAATCGCGATAAGTATCTTTATGAATGGGCCAAAGCTAACCAATTGCTACTCATCGCGGGACACACCCATCGGGCTATGTTCCGTTCGTTCTCCAAAACCTATCAACTTAAGCTCATTCGTGACGAGTTACTACAGCTACTCAAATCCACCACCGACCCGTATATGCGCTATTTGTTGCCGGCCGCCATCGAGCGTATCAACCAGGTCATCCAGGCCTCCTCCGAAGAATTAGAAGAGGACAAAGAGATTTCTCGCATCGAAGATGACCCGATTCCCTGCTATTTCAACGACGGTTCCTGCGTCCACACCGACGGCATCACTGGCATCGAGATCGATCAGGGTGAGATTCGGTTGGTCAAGTGGGAAATCTCCGACACCTACTGCGATCCAGGCCAGGATGTGAAACGTCGCCCTGCTCTCTTCGCTACCATCGAACGCAAAATCTATCAAAGCGATGATCTGGGGAAAGTTCTCTCTCATATAGCGGCGTAGACCCCAGCGCTGGAATTCCACCAGTGCCCCATCAAAGTGATTTTGATAAGTTACATTCGGCCTCATGGGCGTAATCTGTATCATATCATAATCCCTGTGATGGGGTACCAGGTCACGAAGCTGCCGAATGTGACCAATGGCCCCTTGACGCTCCCTCGCCTCAGTGGTATAGTGTCGGCACAGGGGAGATTAGAATTGTCAACTGAATCTGAGGTTAGCCGCTTGCTGGCCCAGGGAGTGGCGTTCGCCCAGGCTGGTCAGCGCGTACAGGCGTATAACGTGCTGCTTGATGTCGTCGAGCTTGACCAGCACAACGAGCTGGCCTGGCTATGGCTCAGCACACTAACCGACAACCTCGACGACCAACGTATCTGCCTGGAAAATGTTCTCACCATCAACCCCAATAACACCTTCGCCCGGGAACGTTTTGCCGCGCTGTCGACCAATGGCACGCAGCCGGATAACAGCACGTCGAGTACAGTGATCTGCCCCCAGTGCGGCGCGGGCAACCGCGATTTTGTTCGCCAATGTAGTGCTTGTGGCTACGCTTTCTTTGTTCGTTGTCCTGCCTGCGGCGAGTTTAATCTGAGCGATGCCCGGACGTGCGATCAATGTGGAGCGTCGTTGACTCCTTCCAGTCGGCCCGCCGATCAGCCGGCACAATGGTCAGATTCGGCCCCAGCTAACATCTCGTCCGTTTCACGTCCGCCGGCTCCTATTTCCCTTTGGCCAGTCGTCGCGTTTTGGGCCAGCATTTCGCTCTTTTTCATCGGCGGTGGTGTGGCCTCTTTGCTTCAGTTCGTAGATATATTGTTACACGCCCGAGGCGTGATACAAAACTTGGGTCCCATTCAAATCGCGTGGCTACCTATGGGCTTGTTTTTCATCGCGTTTGGGCTGACCGGCGTTAGTTTGGCTTGGCAACTCGCTCACCGCCGATCTAGCGGTTACTACGGCAGCCTGCTTTTTGGCATGGTTCTGATGTTCCTGGGTCCCAGCGCCAGTCTGGTTCTGGAACCGCCTAATTATCTGGCCACTGTGTGTACCGGCTTGATGCCAGCCGCTGCTGTACTGCTCACTCTAGCCAGTATGACCGGCTTTGAAACATATGCAATTATCCAAGACCGCTCCCTGGCTTAAAACGCTGGACGAAATCGAAGGTGGCGATTTGCCTCTGGTTGGGGGCAAGGCTTTTAGTCTGGCGACTCTGCGCCGACATAGACTTCCGGTTCCTCGAGGGCTGGTGGTAACGACCGCCTTCTTTGAGGCACAACTTCGGCATCATCAGTTTATTCCCATTTGGGCCGGTTCCCCCGATGTAGCCGTTACCGAGAGTGCTCTCTGTTGGCTGTCCGATGCCCTTAAGATCAGCCCCTTGGCTCGGGAACTGATGGTCGCTCTGCGTACCCAGATGGCTGAGACCTTCCCTGGCGTCACGTCCTTCGCCGTCCGTTCCTCTGCCATAGACGAAGACACTCGTGATCACGCCTTTTCCGGTATTCATCTATCCGAGTTGGGAGTTCCTCAGGATATGGTGCCTGTCAGCCTGAGCCGGTGCTGGGCGTCAGCTCTCTCCAGACCGGCGCTGGAATACCGCCGGCAACACGGTCTTCCCATTCAATCCATCCGGCTGGCTGTACTCATCCAGCCCTTCATCCAACCAACGAGGGCCGGCGTCGCCTTCACCCTCAACCCCCTCTCTGGCGCCCGGGATGAGTTGGTGGTTGAAGCCACCTTTGGACCTGGCGACGCAGTTGTCAGTGGTCAGGTCACACCTGCTCGCTACCGACTGGCAAAGCGCTCGCCCGATTACCTTTTGCTGGAGTGGACCCCGGGTAATATCCCTTACCCGGTGAGCACTGCCAGGAGGCCCCGCGATGCGTCTTCTGCCGGCGACGGTCACGGCCCGCTGTCAGCATCACAATTGCGAACGCTGGCTCAATACTTGGAGCAGATCGAAGCCCTGATGTCTGCCCCGCAGGATGTGGAATGGGCAGTTACCAGGGAGAATCTGGGGGAGGATGAACGGTTTCTCTTTTTGCAGACTCGTCCTATCACTGTGCTGCCCAGTGTCGCTACCTCCTTTGACGTGGAATGGAGCCGAGCCAATCACCGCGAGTTTTTACCCGACCTCCCCTCTCCATTGTGTGTCTCGTTGCTGGAACGTACTCAAGATCGCGCCCTATCGTTTTTCAAGCACCTGGGATTCACTGTGGAGAACACAGGGCCTTATCTTAAAATCATCTATGGACGGCCTTACCTTAACCTGACATTGGCTCGTCGTTTGCTGGCACAAAGCGGGCTGGATCCAGTTGGTACCCTGTGGATCATCGGTCATGCTGAGCCATCAGGTGACTTGGACCCGGCCCAGGCCATAGACTGGCGACAGATGTGGGAAGCTCGTCGTGTCGTAACCAGGTTGCTGCTGCGCGGCCTGCGAGTTGAAGCCTGGCTGGACCGCTTTGAACGTCTCTCTGTTGAGGTATCTCACTCGCTGGCTGCCACCGATTGGACCAGGGCATCATCCACCGACCTGCTGACCCGCTTTCGTCTCCGTACCCAGTTGAATAGCCGTATGACCGAGGCTGATTTCGTGCTGTCAGCAGCCGCAATTTTCGCGTATACTGCTGCTGCCTGGGCCCTGAGCCCCCTCATCAGCGATGTGGGGCAATTTATCAGAGATGCCATCGGTACAAGTCTGAAGACGAGTAGTGTCCAGCAGGGGCGTGCCTTGCTGGAACTGGCAAAAATCGCCCGCACCGACGAGCAAGCGCAGAATTATTTGGCTCGTTCGCACGACGACTTTGGCGACTATCGTCAGGCGCTCACCGGCACTTCGTTTTTGGCTGCCTTCGATGAGTTCTTGGCGCACTATGGAGGATATGCTACCTTTGAGGCCGACCCAGGCTGGCCGCGCCACGGCGAAGACCCATCACCGCTGTTGGCAACGGTGGCTCAAATGGCCAGCGCCGAAGTGCTGCCTGATCCGCAAGAGGCTGGGAGCAATAATCACTATCTCAGTGAAACATCCGGCAGATATGCGGGAAGCGACACAAAACGATGGGCAAATTTGCGCTCCCGTAAAGGCCTCCAGATGCTGCTGCCCTGGCGTCGTTGGCTTGCACACCTGTCCGTCAGGCGGTTGCGCCGCTTGGCGTTGATGCGCCAGCGACTACGCAGGAGATACGGGCAGTCTATGACCGAGTGCCGCACGTGGGATCTGAAGTTGGCAGCGAGATGGGCTGCCCGCGGCTGGCTGGCTGAGCCGGGGGATTACTTCTGGCTTACAATGGAGGAGGTGGAGCGGGCCTTGATAGCCGAGGCAGAGGTGGGGTCTACCCTGCCGGCGTTAGTGCGGGCCCGTCACGACACTTACCAGACTTATGCCGCGACCGAGATGCCCTATACATTGCGCGAATCGGACGTGGCGCGATTGGTGCCAGGCCGCGGACTAGTGGGAACGGCGCTGTCGTCGGTGTTATCAGGATTGCCTGTCAGTCCGGGTCAGGTACAGGGACAGGTCATTGTCTTGCATAGGCCCGAGGATTCAGGCGGCATGAAAGAAGGGGCGATTCTCGTCACCCCTTCTACTGACCCCGCCTGGTTTCACATTTTTCCCCAGGCACGTGGCTTGATTATAGAGATGGGAGGGCTTTTGTCGCACGGGTCCATCATCGCTCGGGAATTTGGCCTGCCGGCCGTAGCCAACATCCCCGACGCCACCAGCCGCTTTCACGACGGCGACTTGGTGCTGCTTGATGGGAGTACCGGCCTGGTGCAGATTCTTGACTCTGCATCTGCCGGTTAGTCCCCTTGTCGATGTTGCCTCTACAAGGGGATTAGACCTCACGTACGTCTATTACTTCGAGTACATGCGGCTTTATCTTCTCTACGATTTCATCCTTATCCACACCTGAGACCTTCATCGTGACAATCGCACTGGAAGCATCCTCTCCCCAAAAGGTACCCAGGCTGATAATGTTCCCACCTAGCTCCGCCGCGGCGCTGGTGAGAGCTACCAGCTCCCCTCGCTGTTCAGGGCAGAGCATTGTGAGGCGTACCCCCTGATCACGAGCGCCCAACATTTCCATAAACGTTTTGAAAATGTCGGTTTCGGTAATAATGCCTACCAGCTTGCCATCGCGCATCACCGGCAATCCCCCAATCTTGTTATCCACCATGATGCGCGCTGCTTCTTCGAGAGGATCATCCTCCTCCACGGTAATCACTTCTTGCGTCATCACCTGCTCAATGGTTATGCGTGAATAGAGGTAGTGTAATTCGTAAATAGAGAGGGATGTGGCTGGCGATGGGGCAGCGTAAAGGAGGTCCTTGTCCGAAACAATCCCTACCAGTTTGCCCTCGTCATTAACCACGGGGAATCGACGTACTTTCTCCTCTCGCATTCGCTTGAGCGCAGCATCCACTGGCGTAGTAGGTTTAACTGTGATAGGGTGTCTGCTCATCCGTTCATAGACTAACATAGCTTTGCCTCCTTTCAGGTGGGGAAAATAGAATTATACAATTGTGCGATCCGTTTCACGGACCGCTGTCACCTCAAACGTTGGGTGAAGCCAGTAAGCTTCACTCCTACAGTCATTATACATATGCTCTCTTCGGTTGTCTATTCAGACCTATCCAAGGAAGTGTGGTTCAATTTTGGGGCCAGACCTAACCCCCGGCCCCCTTCCTCCCTTGGCAGGGACAGGCTGCCAGGGAAGGGGGGAATTGCTCCCCT
>CAYTNQ010000063.1:0-22901 GCA_964439175.1 uncultured Anaerolineales bacterium
TTACCAAGATCCATGCTCTTAACCTGACCCTGATTTCGGTGAACAGGTCGAACCCTTGTGAAAAGCCACCCCAACAGAAGGTGTGAGCCACAGTAAATAGCTCAATGAAGTAGAAAGGCAGAGTGAACATTAGTATCTTTTATACCAATCGGGGCCGATAACTGGAGAGGTAAAGAAATCCGTCCAGGGCCGAGCCAGGGCGTCACACAGGGCGGTCACGCGTCGTAGACGTTCGTATGCCTCTCCCCTCAGAAAATCCATGTGTGCCTGTCCGGTCAAATCAACTGCCTCTTTCCAGACAGCTCGCCCTACAGCCACGCCAGACGCTCCCGCTTCGCAGGCAATTACGACCTGCCGCAAATAGGTTTCATAATTTACACCTGCTGAAAGGAGAACCCAGGGGACGGGACACGCTGCGGAGAGTTCAGCGCATGCGTCGAACCAGGCCTGCTCATCCGGTTCGGCAGTGACGTCCAGAGGGAACTCAGCCTTCAGCACTTCTACGCCATCGATCAACAGCCGGCGAGCAGTTTCCATAACCACACGGCGTTTTTCTGCCGACGACAATTTCTTGTGCGTCGGATTAAGGGAATAGGAAAGCGGCTCTAGCATAAGAGGTAGATCCCAGGTAGCACAATCGGCGGCAACCCGGGCTACCAGTGCCTCAATATCGGCAGCGGTGGGGGAGTCGGGGTGATAGTAAACCAGCAACTTGATCGCGCTGGCTCCCATCCGCTTGGCCTTTGCGACGCTCCAGCCGGGAAGGATTTGGCTCTGGCGGGCATCGGACTCGCCGGTATAGCCGGTGGCTTCTACTGCCACCACCAGCCCGATATTTCCCGGCAGCGTCCCGCTGGCGATGCACTGAGCCGCGCCCACTTCCGGGTCTAAAAGCACGGCGCTCGTTGCTGGAGCCAACGCGCCGATGACCCGCCGTTTGAAGGCCGACATTTCAGCCGGGACGACGGTGTCTGGAGCATCGGGGCGCAGCGCGCGCCGCAGATTGTTGCGATGGTCCAGAGCGAGAACGCTCAATGCGCCACGCCGCGTGGCACATTGCTGTAAGCCGCGCAGTTTGCCAATTGAAAGTGCTTTCATATTCCAGACTCACAGCCCTCCGCTGCCCCCGATCGTTTATGAGTGAAACCGGCAAAAACATGTTGACTTTTGAGCGGATGCATGCTATAATGTGATCATAAACAATCAAATTATAGCTTGTTTTTGACAGAACGCAAGTCTACATGTGTATACATGTGCAGAAACCCAGCCAACGCCACTTTCCAGGATTGCAAAAATGCTTAACACTGAGCGTCAGCAGAGAATAGCACAGTATGTGAGAAGCAATGGGCGAGCCACTGTCTCCGAGTTAGTTGAGCGCTTTGGGGTGAGTGACGCCACCATTCGGCGCGATTTGGAAAAGCTGGAAGATGGGGGACATCTTCGCCGTGCCCATGGGGGTGCCCTCAGTGTCAGACGATCCACTCCCGAACCACCAGTGGTTAGTAGGATGGCGGAATGCGAAGAAGAGAAAAGAAAGATCGGTCAAGCAGCCGCCCGGCTCGTCAAGGACAATGAGACGATATTTATCGGCTCAGGCACGACCACCCTCGAGGTCGCCCGCAACCTCGACGACAAGCAGGGCTTGACCGTTATTACCAATGCCCTCAACGTAGCCAACCAACTGGTAAGCAATTCCAACATCACCCTGGTCATTGTCGGGGGGTTGGTGCGGCAGTCCGAGTTGTCGATGGTTGGTCACTTAACCGAGCAGACGTTGCAGGAGCTCCGCGCCGACAAGGTCATTATGGGCATGCGGGCCATTGACCTCAAGAATGGCCTGACCAGCGAGTATCTGCCTGAAACTCTCACCGACAGATCGATTATCAAGTTCGCCCCAGAAGTCATCCTGGTGGCCGACCATACCAAGTTTAACCAGTCTTCCACTGCGTGGGTAGCTCCCATCACCGCTGTTCACAAAATAGTGACCGACGACAAGACCCCCAGAGGGACCGTAGAGGAACTGAGAAAACTGGGGATCGAGGTCATTTTGGCCTGAAAAGTCGGCCGGGTTAGGAGCAGCCGCCTGTATAGCCGTCTATTCTACACGCCACGTCACGCTCAGGGTCAATGTTGATGCCTCCGGTGTCCATCCTCGGAAATCTTAATATTGATATCATCTTTCAACCGCTTCGGCGGCTACCCAACTGGGGCCAGGAGTCCCTGGTTTCATCCACTGAGACACGCGTGGCCGGGGCAGCGGGATATACATCGATAGCTCTGGCACAACTGGGCGTGGCTCATCTGCTGGCCGGTGCAGTCGGCGATGACTCTTGGGGACACACCATCTATGATACCCTTGCAGAATTTGAATCCATCGATCTGTCCGGAGTGGAGATTGTGCCAGACACATCAACTGGGGTGTGCGCTGCTTTGGTCGACGAGGTGGGCAATCGCGCCTTTGTCAGCCATGCCGGTGCAGCCGCCAGTGTGGATGCCGCTTTCCTGGATCGTCATAACAAACACTTTCTGAGTTCCTCGTACCTCCTGGTCTGCGGATACTTCTTCATGCCGCACCTGCGCGGTGTCTCCATGCAAACATTCCTCCGCCGGGCGCGAGAGCGAGGAACAGTGACCATGTTGGACACCGGGTGGGACCCGGATAGTTGGCCGCCAGAATCGCGCCAGGAAGTCCTTTCGCTTTTGACAGAGGTGGATGTTTTCTTACCAAACCTGGATGAAGCAAAAGCGCTGACAGGTGAGGACAGCCCCCTGGATTGCGCACGCGTGCTGGTAACCCACGGGGCAGGCTCGGTGGCGATAAAACTTGGCGCTGATGGCAGCTTGTGGTTCGACGGTCAACAGCCCGTCCTCGAACCAGGTCGCCCGGTCACCGCCATCGATACCACAGGAGCAGGCGATGCATTCAACGCTGCTCTTATTTATGCTTTCGTGCAAGGCTGGGAGATGCGCCTGTCGCTCATTTTTGCCAATGCGCTTTGCTCACTGCTTATCTCACGCCGTGGAGATCGGTTTCCTTCTTTAAATGACGTGCTGCGCATCCTCACCCGCTGAGCACCGTACCCGATAAGGTTACTACTCAGGCCAGATAACCCTTGCGAAGGGTTGGTGAGAGTTTTCAGAGCGAAAGGGCCTTGGCCTACCGAAAATTGCCCTGTGAGCAAAGTTATTCGCAACCTTCGCAAGGGTGGCTGAGCAGTTACCCGATAAGTAAGAATAGAGGTCTTACCATGGACGCATTTTACCAGGAAATTATGGACCAGCCCCATGCACTGCGACAGATGTTGCATCATTATGTTGAACGGAGGAATCCTGATTTCGACACGGCCGGGGAGTGGCTGCGCGGCGCCAAACATGCTATGGTTATATTCACAGGGATGGCCTCCTCTGCCTATTCCTGTTACCCGGCCGTTACCCTGCTGAATCGGCATGGTATACCTTCCTCGGTTTGGGACGCCTCTGAACTGCTGCATTATAACCTCGAGGGTCTACCGCGCGATGCCCTTTTGGTCGCCGTTTCCCAGTCGGGTGAGAGTGCTGAAACGGTAGAGGTCGTGCGGCAGTTACGTCATCGCATGCGCATTCTGGGCGTCACGAATCAAACGAACAGCTTCATTGCTCGCAACAGCGACCTGGTGGTTCCCCTACACGCCGGCACCCAGACCACGGTGGGAACCAAGACCAATACGGTAACCATCGCGCTACTAAATCTGCTGGCCTACGCGGCCGTGCAATCCCCACTGACCGAGAAGGCTCAAGAAATTTACTCCCTGGTCGAAGCTATGGTTCGTTTCTTATCCGTGTGGAAGCAACAGATAAACCCCTTAGTGGACTGGATGTCCAGTGCGCCGTACGCTGTCGTCATGGGGCGTGGTCCCTCTCTTGCCAGCGCCTTATTGACCGCGCTTGTTCTCAAGGAAGCAGCCCTCATTCCTACGGAAGCGATGAGCACAGGCGAGTTCCGGCATGGCCCGCTTGAGATAGTCAGCCCGGCTTATCGCTTCGTCGTGCTCGCGCCAGAGGGTCCGACCCGCGAACTGAGCCTGCGTATGGTCCATGATATTCTCGACTTTGGAGGTGAAGTCCTGGTAGTCACCAACTTGAACGACCTGCCCCGGGAAGAGAGGTTGCGGGTTTGGCTGACCAGCCGCTGTAGTGAGTATTTCTTTCCTGTTCCAAGCTTGATCCCCTTTCAGCTTTTGGCCCACCGGATTGCGGAGACCAAGGGAATCGAACCGGGTAAACTGACCAAGTCCAGGCACGTAACCACTGAGGAGTAGCCGCCGCGAGGCCCGGCCTGTGGGACGCACATCTTACTGCATTGGAAGGAGATGATAGGAGAACAAAAGCAGTCAACTACGGTTTCTCGGCAGGAGTCGCACGCCGACAGGTTCTTTACGAGCAATTTAGGCTTAAAGTCATCCCAATTGGATTAAAGCAAGGTCCTATCCACACAAACGCCTTGCTAAAGGAGGTGTAAAATGGGTGTCGTTGATCCCCGCTTTTTCCACGTAGTATACGGCCGCAATCTCTTGAAAAACATACCCGAGATTGCCGGGCGGCCTTATCTGGTGGTCACTATGGAAGACCTCTGGCCCAAGTTCAAGAATGATCTCGAAACAGAGGACTCCCGGCTGTATCTGGTGAAGACGCTCGAGTCTGATCAAGTCAACAAGAACATCCAGGAGCTGCCTCAAATCGGGAGCGTCGTGGGTGTAGGTGGCGGCATGGCGATGGATATTGCTAAATACATCGCGTGGCGAAAAAACCTGCCCTTATTTCAGGTACCCACCATCATGTCGGTTAATGCTCCATTCACTGAACGAGCGGGCATCCGGTTCAACGGAAGAGCGCGGTACGTGGGTTTCAAGACCCCCGAGGCTGTTTACGTCGACTATGGCATCATCCAGGCGGCCCCCGCACACTTGAATCGAGCCGGAGTTGGCGATATCTTCTGCATCCACACGGCCCACGCTGATTGGAAGCTGGCTACTAAAAGGGGTAAAGCCGGCCCCTGGCCTTATGACCCCGAGTTGGCCGCCGAGGCCCAGGAAGTCCTTCAAAACGCCCGCGCCAAAACCAAGGACATCTACAATGTAACCGAGGAAGGGATCCGCGCCGTGATGCAGGCACACTGGTGGACTGGGCCAACCTTCCACAACGCAGGCTGGAATCCTCGCTATATTGAAGGCTGCGAGCATTTCTTCTTCTACAGCCTGGAGCACCTGACACGCAAGCAGTTCGTTCACGGTGAGCCAGTCAGCCTGGGTATCATCTTTATGTCCTATCTTCAGGATAACGATCCCGAGGGTATCTGGAAAAGCATCGAGGAAGCCGGAGTGCGTATCCGCCCCGAAGAGATGGGTGTTAGTTGGGACGATGTCGCCACAGCGCTGAAGCAGACACGCGAGTATTCAGAAGCCGAGGAGCTGTGGTACACCGTTATCAACGAAAAAGAAGTCTCCGACGAGTTAATTGACCACGTTCGTCAACGTCTATCTTAAGTCAATGGGTCACAATTAGAGAGGAGGTGGCATATTCCACACCCGCGTCTTCCATTGGTGAAGAACCATCCGGTAAATTGTCAAACCGATGGAAACAACATCTTTTCTATTCTGGTTTCCAGCACTATCAATCACAAAGGAGGATTGAGACATGGCCAAGCGAAGTTCCATTGCGCTGGTGTTGATCGTTGCCCTGACATTTGTGGCTAGCTGCGCGCCTGCCCAACAACCGACGGCTGCGCCAACATCAGTGACCACCGAGGAGGCGACCCAGCCCGCCCCGACAGAAGCGGCTGCCACGGAAGCCGCCGCCACAGAGGCGGTTAGTGAAGACCTGGCCGCCTATACCGACGCCAACATCAACTGGAAGCAATTTGAGGGCCAGCAAATCACCGTCGGCGTGGTAGGTTTTGGAGATACCGATGTTCTGAAAGAACAGATCCCTCAGTTTGAGAAACTCACTGGCATCAAAGTCGACTACCAGGTTTACCCCGAAGCGGAGTGGAATCAAAAGTCGGTGGTCGACATGAGTTCGACGGCTGGCACCTTTGACGTCCTGCTGGCCGACTTTATGCTGCTCCCGCAATATGCAGAGGCCGGCTTTATCGAGAAACTGGAACCTTACATCAGCAATCCCGATCTGACCGATCTACAGTGGTTTGACATCGAAGACATTTTCCCGGCCCTGCAAGAGGCGGGTCAGGTCAATGGTGAATATTGGGGTATACCGCTATCTCAGGAGTCCACGCTGCTTTACTATCGCAAGGATCTTCTGGAGAAGGCCGGCCTCACCCCGCCCCAGACCATGGATGAACTGATGGCTGCCGCCGAAGCGCTGAACAGTGACGAGGTAGCTGGCATCGCTATGCGTGGCCTCAGGGGTCAGGGTTTGAACATCTATGTCTGGACTGGCTTCTTCCGTGCCTTCGGCGCACAATTCTTCAAAGACTTCCCGACGGATATGACGCCCACCGTCAATAGCGCGGAAGGTATAAAAGCAACCGATTTCTATGCCACCATTCTCTCCAAGTACGGCCCGGCTGGCGTTGCCAACTGGGACTGGGCCGAGGTTCTCGCAGCTCAACAGACAGGTAAAGTCGCTATGGCCATTGATGCCTCCGACTTCGGCTTCCAGATCGACGATCCGGCCAAGTCCGACACGGCTGGTAAGTGGGGCTACGCTCTGGTGCCTGAAGGCCCGGCCGGTCGCTACCCTTCTGTTTTCAGCTTCCTCTTCACCATCAATGCAGACTCTGATGCCAAAGAAGCAAGCTGGCTTTTCCTGGAGTGGGCCAGCTCGAAGCCAACTGTTCAGGACCGGGCCATGCAGACCGGGACCTCAGTCCGCCAGTCTGTCTGGAATGACCCGAAGCTGGGGGAGAATCTCCAGTACATTGGCGACGGTCAGTGGATGAATATGTTAGCCCAGTCGCTTAGCATCGCGTCTGCAGACTATCGCCCCCGCTTCCCTCACTGGCGTGAGATGGGTGACCGATTGGGTATCGCCGTCCAATCTGTCATTGCCGGCGAGAAGGATGCCGAAACAGCAATGAACGAAGCTCAAAGTGATATTGAGACCCTTCTGAAAGAAGCGGGATACATCAAGTAAGTCGTTCGCAGGCAGATTCAGGGGAGGGTCGAAGTCTATTCAGACCCTCCCCATCTGCCCCTAAACCTGGCGGGAGTTACTGACAATAGCACCCGGGATCTAGACACAGGATTTTTCGAGACACGATTCCAAATTCAAGAGGTAATAAGTGGTCGCTACACAATCGAGAGTTAGGCCCAAGAAATCATCTCTAGTTTCAACCTGGCTCGAGAAGCACTTTCTGGCGGTAACTGTAACTCCGGCCCTGCTCATCATGATTGTCCTGACTGGCTTTCCTGTCGCCAGTCTCATCTACTACAGCTTGCACAAGTGGTCTCTCACCAACTACCAACCGGGGTGGAACGGCCTGGGCAATTTCGAGCGATTGATTTTTGAGGATCCGGGGTTCTGGCACAGCCTCCAGATCTCGCTTCTATTCTCAGTCGGTGCAGTTATTTTGGAGTTTTTGCTGGGCCTGGCCATTGCCATGCTCTTCAACCGCCCCCTTAAGTTCCGAGGCTTGCTGCGCTCTCTTTTTATTCTTCCCATGGTTATGACACCTGTCGTCACCGGACTCGTATGGAGAGTGCTCTATAGTCCCACCTTCGGTTTGATCAACTACTTTACTGGTTTGCTTGGCTTTGCTCCAAGAGCCTGGGTGGATAGAGCTTCCACAGCTCTTCCGGCTTTGATCATAGCCGACGTGTGGCAGTGGACACCCTTTATGTTTTTAATGATCACCGCAGGCTTACAGTCTCTTCCCACTGAACCCTACGAAGCCGCAGAAGTGGATGGCGCTAGCAAGTGGCAGACGTTCCGCTATCTGACTATTCCGATGCTGCGGCCGGTTTTATTAGTGGCCGTCCTCCTGCGCACTATCGAATCTTTTAAAACCTTCGACATCATCTTCATGTTGACTCGAGGGGGGCCGGGAACCGCCACGCAGACTATGAATCTTTACAACTTCTACCTGGCTTTCGAATGGCTCAGGCCAGGGTACGCGTCGGCATTGGCCTTGTTGTCACTCATCATCGTCATTATTCTCGGTTTCTTCATGAGCAAGCTGGCCGGTCTTGACGAATCGGAGGCGCTGCAATGAGTACCAGATCTAAATTTGCCACGAGACGGTTTGTTGCCGATGCTGTCACTCAGATTGCAGCCATATTGGTTGTAGCTATATTTCTCATCCCTATATTCTGGATGGTCACTTCGTCCTTCAAGTTGCCAAAAGATATCTTGGTCATGCCGCCCAAGTGGATATTCAAGCCAACCCTGGACAACTATCTGGTCGTATTCTTCGGAAAGCAAACCATCGCTGGTACGACTTTTCCAGAGGTAGAAGGTTTTGGCCGTTCATTGCTGAATAGTGTCATAATTAGTGTCGGCTCAACAGCCGTTGCAATGCTGATTGGCCTGCCGGTAGCCTATGCTATGTCCAGGTTCAGGTTTAAGGGGAAGAATATCCTGGCTTTCTTCGTGCTCAGCATCCGCATGGCGCCGGAAATAGCAGTCCTGATCCCTTTTTATATCTTATTCAGCAAATTCTACCTGCTGGATACTTACCCTGCTCTGCTGATTATATACGTTACCTTCAACGTATCCTTTGTTATTTGGATGATGCGAGGCTTTTTCAGAGATGTGCCCAGCGAACTGGAAGACTCCGCCCGCGTAGATGGGTGTTCGCGTTATGGGGCGCTCTTCCGCATCACGCTCCCCCTGGCGGCTCCAGGCATGGTAGCCACAGCGATTTTCGTATTGCTGCTCGCCTGGAACGAGTTTTTGTTCGCGCTGGTCCTGACCGGCCAAGTTACTAAGACAGCACCCGTAGCCATCTACGGATTTGTTAGCTTTCACGAGGTCATATGGGGCAGCCTATTTGCGGCTGGCACGATGATTACCCTGCCGGTCCTGATTTTCACTCTCTTGGTACAACGTAACCTGGTCCGTGGGCTCACTATGGGGGCTGTAAAATAAAAAGAGCAATCAAATTAGCAGCAGCAGTCAATTCCACCTACTCGAAGGAGAGAGAACCAGTATGAATAGCAGCAAAGGGCACCACACATTCAACGAGATCCTGAGCCAACCTACTGCTTGGATGGGTGCCATTGAGGCAGTGCAACAGGCTTATTCCCGTCTTAAGAAACTCAGATCCGAGGCCTATGACCAGATTGTCTTCATCGGTTGCGGCAGCACTTATTATTTGTCACTCGCAGCCGCTCCTGTCGCCCAGGAATTAACAGGCATCTTCTCTCGAGCCTTTCCCGCTTCTGAGTTGTTACTCTACCCACAGAGTAAATATCCGAAGAAGCGTGGAAGGACCCTCTTGGTCGCAGTGTCGCGCTCCGGAACCACAACAGAAACCCTTCATGCAATTCGGTCGTTTCGCGAGACGAGAAAGGGGACTGTTGCTGTGATCACGAACTATCCCGAGGCCCCCCTGGCCGGCATAGGAGATATCGATATCGTGATCCCCGAGGGCCAGGAAACGAGTATCGCTCAGACCAGATCATTTGCTTCTATGTATGTCGCATCGGTGGCAATGAGCGCCGTTCTTGGCGGTCGGGATGACCTGCTTGCCAGTTTGGATGGCCTCATCCCGGTTGGTGAACGTCTGCTGGGCGATTATATAGAATTTGCCCGACAGTGGGGAGAAAACAAGGATCTGAAACAATTCTTCTTCCTTGGCTCGGGCCCACGTCATGGGCTGGCATGCGAAACCAGTCTGAAACTCAAGGAGATGTCGCTGAGCGTATCGGAGCCTTTCTACTTCCTTGAATTCCGCCACGGACCGATGTCAATGGTGACTAAAGAAACCCTTCTCATTGGACTCTTATCCGACTCGGCCCGGCCCCAGGAAGAGGCAGTCATCCAGGAGATGCAAAAGCTGGGAGCCAACACGATAGGGCTGGCAGAGGATAACGCCGATGTTTCCTTTTCTTCTAAATTGCCGGAAATCGTAAGAGGGGTTCTGTATTTACCCGTTTTGCAACTCTTTGGTTATTACCATGCCATCAGTTCCGGCTTAGACCCAGACAAGCCCAACAATCTTTCAGCAGTTGTACAGTTGGATTGGTGAAAGCTCTGGAGACGAATGCCGCTATGCCCGACTTCGACATCCTGGTTGTCGGTGAAGTGAACCCCGACCTGATACTGCTCGGGGATGTAACGCCCGACTTCAGACAAAGAGAGAAGATGGTGGACGATGCGATCATAACCATCGGCAGCTCCGGGGTGATATTCGCCTGCGGTGCCGTCCGGCTTGGTCTTAAAGTCGCGTACAGCGGCGTTGTCGGCGACGACCTGTTGGGCCGATATATGCTGGAGAGCATGGAGAAGAAAGGCGTGGATACCAGCGGCATCGTCATCGATCCCTCACTCAAGACTGGGCTAACCCTCGTTCTTTCTCGACCCGCTGACCGGGCAATTTTGACCTACCTGGGTTCAATGAGCGCGCTTCGCGTCGAACAAATAGATCCCTCGCTCCTCCTGCGCAGCCGGCACGTTCACATCACCAGCTTCTTCTTACAACATTCCCTGCGGCCTGATTTGGTGGCACTGCTGTCCAAGCTGCGCTCACGGGGCATTACCACCTCTATGGACACCAACTGGGATCCTTGGGGAAAGTGGGATGGCAATCTCAGAAAAGCCCTGGAGCAAATCGATATCCTGCTGCCCAATGAACAAGAGGCCCTGGCCATATCTGGGCAGAACGAACTGGACGCTGCCCTGAACAGCCTGTCCCAAATCGTTGGCACCGTCGTGGTCAAGCAAGGTGCCCACGGCGCGGTTGCCCAACGCGACGAGGAACACGTTCGATGTCCCGGTTTTAAGATCCAGGTGGCGGACACCACCGGCGCCGGCGACAGTTTTGATGCCGGATTTATCCATGCCTTTCTACATAATTGGTCCTTAGAGGATTCCCTGGCACTGGCCTGCGCTTGTGGTGCTCTATCCACCCGAGCAGCAGGAGGGACGGATGCTCAGCCAACCCTAGAGGAAGCATTGCAACTTATCCAACAGAAAGGTGAAGTGTGATACCCCTAAGTCAGTTAGTTCGACGTATCATTTCGTTAAGAGCAGAGGATATAGCCCAAATTACCCTGTTGGCAACTTGCCCCAATTCCGAAGCCGTCCTCGAGGCCTCAGTCAAAGTGGCGGCAAGCAATAATGTTCCCATGCTATTTGCAGCCACCCTCAACCAGGTGGACCGGGATGGCGGTTACACGGGTTGGACCCCAAAAGAGTTTGTCGATCAGATTCAGCGACTGGCTCGCAAGTATCAGTTTGACGGACCTCTGTATCCTTGCCTTGATCACGGCGGACCCTGGTTGAAAGATGCCCATACCATTGCGTGCCTGAACTTTGAAGAGACGATGGCAGAGGTAAAAGAGAGCCTCAGCGCCTGTATTGAAGCCGGTTACCAGTTGCTTCACATCGACCCTACGGTGGATCGGACACTCCCCCCCGGTCAGCCCGTGCCTGTTGATGTTGTCATTGACCGCACTCTTGAATTGTTGATCCATTCAGAAAACGTACGCTGTCGGCTAAACTTGCCTGCTATCTCCTACGAGGTTGGCACTGAAGAGGTCCATGGCGGCCTGGCCGACGTTCAGAGCTTTGAGCATTTTGTCCAAGGACTACGGCAGAGGCTAGAAGCCAGGGAGATGCTGGACTGCTGGCCATGCTTCATCGTTGGGAAAGTCGGCACTGACTTACACACCACGTTCTTCGATCCAGAAACGGCCAGCAGACTGTTTGAAATTGTTTCTCCCTATGGATCTTTGGTCAAAGGCCACTACACGGATTGGGTGGACAATCCATGCGCATATCCCCAAAGCGGGATGGGCGGCGCTAACATTGGTCCGGAATTTACCACCGAGGAATACCAGGCGCTCATAGACCTGTCGGCCAAGGAAAAGATGCTGGGTAAAACCCGCACGGGAATGCAGCCTTCAGGCATCTTGCACACCCTGGAACAAGCCGTCATTCGCTCCAGACGGTGGGAAAAGTGGTTGCAGCCGGATGAGCAGGGCAAGCCCTTTTCTGATCTTGCGCCGGAACGACAGAGGTGGCTGGTCCAAACCGGCGCACGCTACGTATGGTCTGACCCCGAGGTGGTGAGAGCACGCCAACAGTTATATGAACATCTCAGCGCCGTCATGGTTGACCCCCACCAATACGTCGTGAATCGTATCGCGCGCGCTATCGACAAGTACGTGAATGCTTTCAACCTGTTTGATGCTATAGAGATACTTGAAGGGACGGCGCTGCCTCCTGGCAAATTTTCTTAGCTCTAAGCGTATCTTCTTAAAAAGTAGGGGCAGGTCTTGCACCTGCCCAGATGGGCAACCGCAAGGGTTTGCCCCTACTTTTTAAGAAGATGGCTCCAAGCCAACCCGCTGGTATCTGTGCCTGGAAAGGGCGTCTATGAACTCTCGAGAACGCGTGATAGCAACCTTGAATCATAAAGAGCCGGACCGCATCCCTTTTGACTTGGGGGGTACAGGAGCTACTGGAATCCACATCACCGCTTATAAGCATCTCCGCGACTATCTTGGCTTGCCACCTGTGGAGGTGCGTATCGATGACGTGATCCAGCAATTGGCTGCCATTGACGAGGACATCGTGCAACAGTTACAGATCGATTGCCGGAATGTTGCTCCTCGCTCTTCAGCCGTATACAACCTCGAATTCCGCGACGACGGGGGCTACACCGCTTACACTGATGAATGGGGCATTGACTGGCACATGCCCAAGCAAGGCGGTTTTTACTATGACATGTACCGCCACCCGATGGCTGGTGCTGAAAACGTTGAAGACGTTCAAGACTATGTCTGGCCCGATGCGACTGATCCTCACCGCTTCAAGGGATTGCGCGAGCGTGCCCAAGCCGTGCACGAGCAAGGCAAAGCGGTGATCCTGGGTGGGCTTTGCGCGGGCGTCACCGAGATGCACGCTTGGCTGCGTGGATTTGTACCCTATTACACAGACTTTTACCTTAATCCTCGGCTGGCCGAGTATCTGATGGACAAAGTCGTCGAGCTGAAGATGGCCTACTGGGAACGCGCCCTGAGTGAGGCTGGGGAGTACGTAGATGTGGTCATGGAGGCCGATGACTTGGCTGGACAAGACAGATTGTTGATCTCACCGGAGATGTATCGCAAGTACATCAAGCCACGCCACACGCAGCTTTTCTCTTTTATCAAGAAGCAGTCGCCGGTGAAGATTTTCTTCCACACCTGTGGGGCGATTCGGCCGCTTATCAGTGACTTAATCGAGTCTGGAATTGACATAATTAATCCGGTCCAGAAGAGCGCTGCCGGTATGGATTTGGCTGAGCTCAAGCAAGAGTTCGGCCGGGATGTCGTGTTCTGGGGTGGCGGAGTGGACACTCAACATGTGTTCGGGACAGGGACACCCCAGGAAGTGCGTGACGATGTGAAACGCAGCATTGATGCCCTGGCCCCCGACGGGGGTTTTGTCTTTAGTACTGTGCATAACACGCAGGCGAATGTCCCGCCCGAGAATTTTATGGCGATGTGGGAAACGCTGATCCCCTGAGTCCTGACACACGGGGCCATCTGCCCCGCCACTTACAGCGGGACGTTGCCGTCCGGCCTACGGTACACCCCGCCCATCACTGCACTGTGATTATCTTCAAATTGTATCTTCTCAAAATGTAGGGGTGACCGCAAGGGCTCGCCCCTACATTTTGAGAAGATATTTCGAATTCTTGCAAAACCTATTGACATCCTTTGCCAGATGGGATAATATGACAACGTGACCCTCGAGAGCACGGTCAACCAGATTGAGGCCAAATAGCAATGAGGGAAAATGCTATGACTGATGAAAAGGCCCACTGGACCATCCTTGTCTACATCGCTGCCCATAACGACCTGGGCGATTATGGCCTGGGCCGGCGCAGCCTGGAGCAAATCTTGGGGGTGGGCAGCACGCCGCAGCTCAAGCTGGCCGCGCTGCACGACCGGTTCGAGGGCGCGACCCGCATCATCGCCGGTGAGCCGGGCCAGGCAGCGGTCGAAGAACCGCTGGCCGACTTTGACTCCGGCGATCCGGATGCCCTGCTGGAGACGGCCCGCTGGGCCTTTGAGCGCTGCCCGGCGCAGCGCTACGCGCTGGTGCTGTGGAGTCACGGCAGCGGTTGGCGACCGGAGGAAGGCGAACGCTCGGCCTGGGGGCAGCCCTTCTCCAACTGGAGCTCGCAAGAGATCGAGCGCATCGCCCGCCAGGCGCGCGGGGACGACCGGGTTTCTAGCGATGAATCGACCGACCGCGCCGCCCGGCCGGCCAGCACGGCGCTCTTTCGCACCACGTTGGCCCGCATCCTCAGGCGCGACCCGGCCGACGAACGTGCCGTCTGTTTCGACGATGGCTCGGGCCACTCGCTGGACACGCTGGAGCTGGAGCGGGTTGCGCGCGAGCTTGAGGGCATCGCCGGTCAGCCGCTCGACCTGTTGGGTATGGATGCCTGCCTGATGGCCACCCTGGAGGTGGCCTACCAGGTGCGCCGGCACGTGCGCTACCTGGTGGCCTCGGAGGAATTGGTGCCCGGCTATAGCTGGCCGTATGACGCCATCCTGGGGGCGCTGCGGGTGACGCCGGACATGCCGGCGCGTGATCTGGCGGCGCTGGTGGTGCAGCGCTACCTGGGCTTTTACACGGCCAATCCGCCCCAGCTCAATTACGGCGACGTGACCCAGGTCGCGCTGGACCTGGCCCGGGTCGGTGAGCTGGCGGGGGCTGCTGACGGGCTGGCCGGGGCGCTGCTGGATCACATGGAGGAACAGGCTGACCATCTTTGGGAGGCGCAGCGCCTGACACGCGCCAGGGAAACGCTGAAGGGCCGGCGGCGGCCAAGCAAGTTCGACTATCACCTCTGGGACCTGGGCACGTTGGCGGCGTATCTGGCTGCGCACAGCGATGATGCGCCTGTTCAGGACGCGGTCCAAGCCATCCGGGCCGGTCTGGGGGCGGGCGGCGCTGTGGTCGCCGAGGGACACCGGGGGGAGTGGTTCGCGGGCATCGGCGGGGTCTCCATCTATGCGGTGCCGCCTGGGGACAAGCGCCGCATCTCGCCTTTCTACCCCGATGTGGCGCTGGCCCAGGAGACACGCTGGCGAGAAATGCTCGACGCCTATCATCGGTGCGTGAGCGCCATGTCGTGAACGAGGAGTCGCCTCATGGCCATCAAAGATTATCGTGATTTTGTGCTGGTCGCCGAAGAGGTGGAGCAGGGCGACGGCGGCCGCGTCGAGAGATTCACGGTGCGCGTCTTCGACTCGCCCGTCGGCCAGGGGGAGCAGAAAGAGACCGTCGGCGTGCCGGACGACCTGCGCGAGCGGGTAGATCAGCTTGAGAGTCGGGGTTTCGATAACTATGTAGAGAAGCAGATCGAGCTGGGGGAGACGCTGGCCGGCCTGCTGCTGCCCCCCTACGCGCGCCAGTTATTCCGCGAAAGCCTGCTGCGCCTGCCCGACGACCAGGGCCTGCGCTTGCGGTTGCGCCTGGCCGACGAGCTGGCCGACTTTCCCTGGGAAACCATGTACGTCCAGGACACGCGCGGCGAGCGTACCCCCAGCAGTTTTCTGTCTCTGGACCCCCGCATCTCGATTGTACGCCACGAAGCGCTGGCCCTGCCCGGCGACTGGTTTGAGGCGCCGGGCAGCCGCCGGGTCGTCGTCGCCATGGCAACGCCGGAGCCGCATGCGGTGTATCCCAGGCTGGCCAGTCTGCCCACCGAGCAACGCTCCCTCAAGACGGCCTTAGACGGGGTGACCGGTGTGCGCGTGGAGTACATACCCCCATATGGGGATGATGCCGGTGATCAGATACCTGGCGCTACGCTCAAAGACTTGATGGGTGTGTTGATGGAACGCACCGACGTCTTTCATTTCAGCGGGCACGGCGAGTTCAGCCGGGAAATGGGGCCGGCCATTGGCAGCACCGTCGGCGAGGGAGGGATCGTCCTGGCGGACGCAGCCAATCAGGCTGTGATCGTGCCCGCTGACCGGCTAGGCGAAGTGCTGCGCAGCAAAGGTGTCCGCCTGGTGGTGCTGGGCGCCTGTGAGACCGGGCGGCGCGACGGCTATAACGTGTGGAGCGGCGTGGCTGCCGCGTTATTAAAAGCCGGCATCCCGGCCGTGGTCGCCATGCAATTTACCATCAAGGATAAACTGGCGGCGGCCTTCAGCGGGGCCTTCTACCGGGCGCTGGTGGCCGGATTCACCATAGACGAAGCGGTGGCACTGGGACGGGCCGCCATACGGGCCGAGGCCTTGACCGGCCAGCCCGACGTGCGCGACTGGGGCGTGCCGGTTCTCTACCTGCGCGCACCCGGCGGCCGCGTCTTCAACCCGGTGAGCGACGAGGCGGCCCGCCAGGAAGCGGAAGAGAAACTGGGCCACCTTTTCGAGCAGCACGTGCGCCAGGTGTCCAGCCCAGGTCGTTTGATCGGGCCGGTCATTGGGAGTATGCAAGAGCAGACGGTCACGGTGGATCAGACCGTGGATGAGCGGGCCAGCGGGCTGGTGATCGGCGCCTACGCCTTCAGCCTTCAGAGCGGCCAGTTGGTGGTACGCCAGAAGGCGGACGTGGTAGACGGAACCATGGTGGGGGCTGTCATCCCGCGCCTGGGGGGCGGCCCGCCCACTGCCGCTGAAGAGGAGCAGGCCCTGGCCCGGCTGGAGGAGTTGCTGGGCGTCAAGCAGGTTCAGGCCAAACCGCCCGGCGGACCCAGGTACTGCCCTCAATGCGGGGCAGGTAAGTAGCCAATGAACGTTCAACCCAACCAGGCCAACGCTGGTCTATTCTACGAAGATTTGATCCGGTCCTACGTGGATACCCCTCGTTTTGTCGAGCGTCCCTGGCTGGCGACGCGGATTGGGGCGAAACTCGCCGATCCAGGCTGTCGGTTCCTGCTGCTAACTGCCGAGCCCGGAGCCGGCAAGACGGGCTTCATGGCCTGGCTCGCGCACCGGCACCCCGCCTGGCCGCGCTACTTCATCCGGCGCGACCAGGTTTCGCCGCTCGGCCCACCCAGCGCCCGCTCGCTGCTCCTGCAAGTTGGCTTGCAGCTCGCTGCGCTCCACCCCCAGATGTTTTCCGCCAAACAGGCAGAAATCACTATCAGCCAGCGTATTGGCAGACTGGGCCGGGATGCTACCGCCATTGGCGCTGAGGTGGAAAGGCTAATCGCCTCGCCCTTTATGCAGGCGGCATTCCGCATCAGCCAGGAGGTCGAGCAGGCAGAGGGCCAACTGAAGGGCCTACACGTACAAGAGTGGATCAGCGACCCGCGCTTGATCCCTATCGCTGACCTCCAATACCTGGCGTTGATCGACCCGGCGACAACATGGCTGCGGGATGAGCCCGAAAAGCAGATCGTGATCCTGGTTGACGCTCTGGATGAAGTCCGCTACCAGCACTCCGGAGAGGACCTCTTGCATTGGCTGGCAAATCTCCCGCCGCTGCCCGGCAACATCCGCTTCGTGCTCACTTCGCGGCCTGACGACGAGCTTCTGCGCACCCTGCGTGAGAAACAGGCAGCCCAGTTAGCAGAAATCTTCCTTGACATCACCATTCCCGAGTTGCGCGTTGATATTGAAGGCGACCTGAGCACCTACGCTCGACGACTCGCTCGTGCTCCTGCGCTTGCCGGAGCGTTGGAGCGGGTGGGGCGCACGCCGGCTGGCTTCGTCGACAGGGCCGTGTCCAAAGCGGGGGGAAATCTGGGCTATCTCAACGCGATCGGGCGTATGCTCGACCAGGCCCAGGTCCAAAACGATACGGCGCGTCTGATGGCCCTGGCGCAACTCGACGACTTGCCGCCAAGCCTGGAAGCTCTCTACGCCTTCTTTTTACACCAGGTCAAAGACCAGGTTCGTGACAGGAGCGTGGCCGTGGAAGACCCCCAGAGGGGCGACTTCCTTCAGGCTTCTGCCTGGCCGGCAGTGTATGACCGCATCCTCGGCGTTCTGAGCGTGGCCAGAGAGCCCCTGACGCCGGACCAGATACAGCGTTTCGGCCACATCCAGGCCGGGTGGAGTGATTTTGTCGGAGCAATCGATCGTTTAAGGCAGTTCCTCGACGAAGAAAACGGCGGCTACCGCTTCTATCACACCACCTTCCCCGAATTCCTGACCCGCCCGGCGACCCGGATGACTCCCCAAACCCGTGACCTGTATCAGGAAGCGGCAGCCTGGCACAGGCGAATCGTACACTGCTATCAACAACTTGTGGGTGGGTGGTCCGATGCGGACTGGGCTCTGCTGGATGATTACGGCTGGCGCCATCTTACAGCCCACGCCGATCAGGCGGGCCGGGAGCAGCGCGACACCCCCTTGTTTGATGTATGCGACGCCGGCTTCTTGCTGGCGAAGCGAGAGTTCGTGACCAGCGTGGCCGCGCTGGAAGAAGACTGGCACTGTGTCCTGCAAGCGTGCCGCATGCAGAATGATTTTGCCCGCTTCGTACATTACGGGCTACAACGCTCTCATCAATACACCGAGCTTGCCTACTTACAGACCGCGCGCCTTGCGGGCACGGCGGCGCGCCTGGCAGTACGCCGGCAAGACGTGGCTGCCGTGGAGCGCCTGGTGGTCGAAGTGGCTCTGATCCCCCATCCGCTGGCTCGCATCAGCGCGGAGCGAGCGCTGCTCGAGGTCTTGATCGAGACGATGCCTGCCCATCCGGCGGTCGATGCGCTCGACCGCCGCCTGGACGTGGCTATGGCTTCACTACCGCCCGGCGAAGACCGCGATCGCTATCTGGCCAGTTACATGAGCACGCTGGTGCTCCGGCAAGGACCAGGCTGGGGAGAAATTGGCGCCAGATGTTTGGATGAGGTTACCAGCATGCTCCCGCGTATCTCGCTCCTGGCGACCTTGTCCCGGGGGTACGCTGCGCAAGGCGAACAGACCCGGGCGCTCACATTCCTTCGCCAGGCGCTGGCCGAGTGCCGGCAGCTTGAGGTGGAAGAGGATATCGTGCCCGACATCCTGGAGGCGGTGTTCGGCGCCCAACGAACTGACCCGGCCCGGATGCTGGCCGCCGGTCTGCAAACCATTCTCGAAACGGCGCCAGTGCTTCGCCAGCCGGAGTGTGTCGAGATTGTAGGCGAAGCGCTCGAACAGTGCGACCGCCTTGCCGACGAAATCGTGCGGGTGCAACTCACCACAACTGCTGTGCAGGCGCTCGACGCTGCCGGTCTACCGGGTGAAGCACGAGGGATTGCCCGTGAGCTGCTGGATGCTTATCTGCAACAGGAACTTGCCGGGCCGGACGAGGAGCCGGTGCCGGAATGGGCGGCCGATGCCGTCGCCTTCCTCGATAGTTCTGCGTATGCTGGCGAGAGCGTTGCACTTTTGGCCTTGTTGCCTGTCGTCGTCCTGGTTGGCGAGGCAACGGACCTGGATACCTGGCGTCGACGGGTCGCCGGCAACCTTGAGAAGGTCAATTCTGCGCCCGATCTGCTGTGGGTAGCCAGGGTAACCAGCGATCTAACGGGCCAGGCGAACGTGGCGCCGGTATTGCGTGGGGTCCTTCAGCAAATCGGCGCCCATGCCCAGGAAATCACCAGCGGCGAAGTCGGCTTCGCCATCGCTGCCACCCTTGCCGCCGGCTATGCCCGCGTCGGTGAACAAGCTCACGCTCAACGTCTCCTCACCCAGATCTTCGATCAGGTCTCGGCCGCAAGCCTGGGACCGGCCGAGTACCCGGAACAGGCGCAGGGGCGCGCCGGCGGCTTCTTGGCGGCGTGGGAGACGGCCTGCCACATAGGTGCAGGGGACTTATTGTACACGACCCTGGACTGGCTGGTAGACACCATCCCCTACACGCTGCCGCGTGATCAGCGCGCCGGTGTGTGGGTGGACGCCATTACCGCCCTCGAGTATCTTTCCGATCTTGATCTGGCAAGCAACCTCCTTGACCGCCTCAAATTGCTCGTGGTCGAGGTGATGGACACCGGCGGTTACCTCGCGACGGCTTGCCTCCAATTCGCGGATGCCTACATCGGGTTAAGTGCGCCGCAGCAGGCGCATCGCCTGCTGGCCGAGAGTGTACAGGTTGCGCGTGAAACACTGGATGGAGAATTCCTGGTGTCGCACCTGGCTCGCACGGCGCAGTTGTACGCGCGCCTGGATGATCCGGAGGCCGGTGCTGATTTGCTTCGCCAGGCGCTTGGGTTGATTCCGGCTATCGAAGGGGACAACATCCAGGCCGATAGCCTGCAATCCGTGTTGCCGGCTCTGGGCATACTGGCGGATGGCCAGGAATCGGGCCGGGAGATGGCCGCGCAGCTCTTGGAAGCGGCAACGCACGTTGCCGAAAGTATTGTACTGCAAGAATACGCCGTTCTGGCCTTGAGCGCCATCGTCCGCTTGGGCGTGGAGCACGACCTGTCCTGCCCGACCCGCACGCTGGCTCGCATGGCGCGCCAGTATCTACACGGGGATGACGCCAATCGCCTGCGGGCGGTCGTGCAGGCAGTCTATGCCTTGCATCTTGCCGGTGCCGATCGGGCCGGACCACACCCTCAACCTGGTTGGCGGCGTTTGCTGCACAGGGATGCACGGACTCGGGCGCAGGCCGGCCGGGACGCGCGACAGTTGCTGGGGGAGTTGGAGCATACGATTGTGCAGTTGCCGCATGAGACCGACTATGAGCGTGCGGCGGTATGCAGCGCCTGTGCCGACCTCGTCAGACTTCACCACGCGTTCGGCGAAGCGGATGAAAGGTGGCGTGAACTGGCCACAAGCCTGGCACAGCAGGTGCAAGAGCCGGAGTGGCGTGCCGATGCCTGTCTCGCCATGGTTCGCATCGAGGCCCAGGTTGGGGGCGCGCAAAGTGCCGGGACGTGGCTCACAGGGGGGATCGCCGCCTGGCACGACATTGGCGAATGGCTGTATGCCAGTTCGCGCCTCAACGACATCTTTGAGGCCTGGGCTGCCATTCCCGACGACGAGGAGCGCCGCAGCCACCTTGACGCGATGCGCGGCGTGCTCTGGCGCCTGCCTGACCTGGATCAGCGCGACTTATTGCAGGCGCGGTTGGCCCTTTCGTTTTTGTATGTCCCCACTTACTTCCGGGAATTGGCGGAACCCGTTACCGGCCAGAGCGGCATTGATGCTCTCCTGACGGCGTTGCAGAACGCCGGCGTGCTTCCAGAAAAACTCTTGCCGGAAATGCTGTATGGACTGCTGGAGAAATCGAGTCGACAGCCGCGCGGTTTCTTCGCCGGTAACACCCTGCTGGCGACCCAAATCGCGACCGGTTACGACGTTTTCCCTGCTGAGACGGTCACTCCGGTACTGGAGACCCTGGAGGCGACGATTCGTGAGATCGCAAGCTTCTCCCTCGATGCGGCACGTTGAAGCAATTCTGTAACCGCATTGAGGGCATCGTGCCGGACACCCGGATCAACCTCACCGATTTACAATCGGGTAGCCGGAGCTTTCTGAGAAGCTGTCTGAAAAGTCGTGGGGCAGCCTGGCCTATAGGTCCCCTCTGGGGAAAAGGCTGCCCCACCTTACTTTTCAGACACACTCTGAGGTCGTTGCTCCCTGGGGAACAGCCGCTCCCATAGGGTTACATCGCCGTGAATGTCCACGTGTACGTCGCGCCGTTGACCGTGATCGAAACGGTGTACTCCGCTCCTGGCACAAGGGGCGCGCGCGGCATGATGACGATCGCATCTCTCATGTTGAGGATGTTGCGACCGAGTGATTGGGAGCCGCTATCGGGGTTGGTGTAGCGAGTTTCGTCGAAGAAACAATGCTCGCGCGCCACGCCATTTTCCCGGAACGACGTGGCCGTCACGTTGGGTGTCTGGCTGCCATCGCCAATTTGCAGCATAATCGGCGCCCCGCTGGGTTCTGTATAGCCCGGGCAACTGGTCAAGGGGCTGGGCCATTCACTCGAGTGGGTAAGCAGTGGGGTGGAGGTGCCATCTCCCGGAAAATAAACGGGGAAGCTGACGGTGGGGGGAAGGCTGCCCCGGCCTCTGAGGACATCCAGCGCAGCGCCCATCCGCCATGAGCCAACATTCTCCCGGTAGCTGCCAAAGCCGGTTTCGTACAGTTTTGGGTCCAGGATGCCGAGGGCGTGAAATGGGCCGCTCATCCAAAGGTTAATCGCATCCAGGTCGGTGGCGTTGACGTCCGAGTGGCCCATGGCGTTACAGGTGGCTGCCGCCTGGGCACCCTCCGGCGTATACCACGGGTTTGCCGGGTCCTCGCTGTGACCAATGTCGTCATTCTTGACCATATAGCGGGCGTGGAGCCGATCACCATTACTATAAGCCGTATTCTCGCTGACGGCCGGCAGCCCGGCCATCTCCCGATAGTAATTCACCGCATCCAGCCAGTTCTCCGGCGGTGGCGAAGGAGGCGAACTACTTTTGAGGACGAGGGGCAAATAGCTGGTGAGGGCATACGTGGCTTGCAAGTGCGTGGGCATGTCCCCGGACGAGGAAGCCTGCACCGGGCTGACCCCGGCGGGGATCAAGCATAGACCCACCAACGGTGTCAAGAAGCCAAATACGATACCAATCACAAGCTGGGATAGGGTTCGTCTTAGGTGCATATCTGGAGTCCTCCGACTGACACAGAATACCACATAAAACACAGAATTTCAATAGGCGAATTTATTCAGGGTGTATTTCAGTTTGGGGGCAGACCTAACCCCCCGGCCCCCTTCCCTACATGAAGATTAAGAGAATAAGCAGGTAATAGGGTTGTGCCGCAATCGCCTGAGAATAAATCCTCAGGCTG
>CAYTNQ010000064.1:0-17828 GCA_964439175.1 uncultured Anaerolineales bacterium
GTGCGCGGGGTCGGCTACAAATTGGAGCCACAGGGGGCATAATGTTCAGCACGCTACGCCGCCGTTTGATTCTCAGTCATGTACTTCCTTTGTTAGTGATCATCCCCGTCATGGGCATCACCCTCATTTACGTGCTGGAAACGAAAGTGTTGTTGGCCGACCTGGCCAGGGAGTTGACTGGCAACGCTGTATTGATAACCGATCTGGCCAGCGACAAACCTGATGTGTGGCACGATCCGGTAAAAGCCCAGACCTTTGTAGACAACGTGAGCCAGCACTTAACGTCACGCGTCATGCTGTTGGACTCTGAAGGCCGACTATTAGCCTCCAACGATCCGGCAGACGCCAAGCGACTGGGGCAGATAATAGACCTCCCCCCCCTGACCACCGCCCTGACGGGGAAAGCCAGCGTGAGCACAGCTTACAGCCAGGATCTGCAGACGGAGATAGTGGATGTGTGGGCTCCCGTTCTCGGGCCCAATCAGCAGGTCATAGGGGTCGTTCGCCTGAGTCACCAATTGGCCAGCGTCGAAGAACAGTTCTTACGTATGCGCTATCTCATCGCCGGGGTGCTGACCGGCGGGCTCCTACTGGGCGCTGCCATCGGTTTGGCCCTGGCTTTGAACATGGAACGTCCCCTGCAACAAGTGACTCAGGCTATCTATCGGCTGGCCAGCGGGCAGGAATTGACACCCCTCTCGGAACAGGGACCGGGAGAAATTCGTTTGCTGGCACACGCCTTCAACACCCTGGTAGAACGTCTGCGCAGCCTGGAGCAGGCCCGGCGTCAGTTGCTGGCCAACCTGGTGCACGAACTGGGTCGGCCCTTAGGAGGGCTACGCTCGGCGATTCGGGCACTACGAGACGGTGCAGATAAGGATACGACGCTGCGTCAAGATCTGCTGGTGGGCATGGCGGAAGAGATAGATCTCCTGGGGCGCTTGCTGGATGATCTGGCTCACCTCCACGACCAGATACTGGGAACGCTGGAACTGAACCGCCGATCTGTTACCTTGAGCGAATGGTTACCGCGCGTACTGATTCCATGGCGGGAGACGGCTTACAAGAAGGGATTACACTGGCAAGCCACGATCCCCAGCACGTTACCCTCCCTGGAAGCAGACCCCGACCGGCTGGCTCAGGTCCTGGGCAATCTGCTGAACAACGCTGTTAAGTACACCCCACGGAGAGGTACGGTATCTGTCAGGGCCGGCGTTGAGGATGAGGCGGTATGGATTCGGGTGAGTGACACCGGACCAGGCGTGACGCCGGAGGAGCAGGCTCACATTTTCAACCGCTTCTACCGAGGGAGCCAGGCCGGCCGCTTCCCACAGGGTATGGGCTTGGGGCTGAGCATCGCGCGCGATTTGGTCCTTGCCCACGGCGGGCGGTTAGAGGTAAAAAGCACGCCAGGCCAAGGCAGCCACTTCACGATCTGGATTCCTTTAGCGCCCGACGAAAGCTTACTTCATCAGAATGATTGTTGATCTTCCCCAATTTTCCTTCCTACCTGGCTCCCTCGCATTCATTTGCAGCCGGTTGAAAACACGTTCTCCTGGCCTTAAGGTCAGCTTAAGGTTGTTTGCAGCTTCTCTTAAGGACAACAAAACCTTTTCCATGCTATGTTAGACATGATTAAATGGGCAGTTATATATGTTATAAGAAGGATGCATTATGCCATCTGTTCCCGTAATCCCAACACTCCTCGGCATATTGGTGGGGCTCTTGCTTGGCCTGGTGGCTTGGGGATTCTGGCGCGCCTGGGGACATGAGATCGGAGATAACTTGATGGGATCGCGTGATGACGTACTCTTGGGATTATTAATATTGGCCGCCTTCGCCCTGGGCATTTTTTTGACCTATGCTCTGCTAAGCCCCAGTTTCTAGTGATGAGAGGGAGATAATAAATCATGCAACAACAAAAGCCGCCTAAGACGCCACTGCGGCCAAACCGGTCCTGGATATGGTGGTTGATCTTGCTGGGCCTGCTGGTCTGGAATATCTTTCTGTTCTTTCCCACGAGCCGGCCGGAGGTCACTATTCCTTACAGTACTTTCCTAGCCCAGGTACGCGCCAACAACGTGACCAAAGTCCACATTTCTGGCGACGAGATCACTGGGACATTTGCCAAGCCCTTCCTATGGCCCCAACCCACATCGGAGGCCACATCCCAGGCATCGCCACAGGCCACGACCTCACCGGCAGCGACTCCTCCTGCACCATCTAAGACGTCGACCCCGCAGACCTACACCGAATTTGTTACGAACTTTCCAGGAACGGTGGGCGATCGCAACCTGTTGCCATTGCTAGAGGCTCACAACGTGGTTATAAACGTAGCACCACCTCCCAACCCATTGCTGGGGATCTTGCTCACAAACGGATTGCCTCTGTTGCTCCTGGTGCTGCTCCTGGTGTGGTTGGGCCGCCAGGCCGGCCAGGGCCAGGCGGGTATCTTCAACTTCGGACGCAGCAGGGCACGGCGACAGCACGTGGGCGACCATCCAGAGGTCACTTTTGACGATGTGGCCGGCGCCGATGAGGCCAAGGGGGAATTGCAGGAGGTCGTTGACTTTCTGCGTCGCCCCCAGAAGTACCACGATATAGGAGCGCGCATTCCCCGAGGCGTTCTGCTGGTTGGGCCTCCGGGAACGGGTAAGACCCTGATGGCCCGCGCCGTGGCGGGTGAAGCGGGCGTGCCTTTCTTCAACATCAGCGCCTCAGAGTTCGTGGAGATGTTCGTCGGCGTAGGGGCCAGCCGCGTGCGGGACCTGTTCGAGCAGGCTAAGGGGGAGGCGCCGGCTATCGTCTTCATCGACGAATTGGACGCAGTGGGGCGCCGACGGGGCGCTGGTCTGGGGAACGTGAACGATGAGCGCGAACAAACGCTTAACCAGTTGCTGGTGGAGATGGATGGCTTTGACGAAAGACATGAGGTCATCATGTTGGCAGCCACCAACCGGCCTGATGTGCTCGACCCGGCGCTATTGCGGCCGGGACGCTTCGACCGCGAAGTTGTCGTGAATCTGCCTGATCGGAAGGGGCGGGAAGGCATCCTGCATATCCACACCCGTAGTTTACGCCTGGCCTCTGACGTGGATCTACTGATCCTGGCCCGCACCACCACCGGCTTAAGTGGGGCCGACCTGGCCAACTTGTGCAATGAAGCGGCGCTGGTCGCCGCCCGGCACAACCACAACCAGATCACTATGAATGATTTCGAGGATGCCCTGGATAAGGTATTGCTGGGGGGGGTACGTCCGCTGCTGTTGGATGACCACGAGCGGCGAGTAGTTGCCTATCACGAATCCGGTCACGCGCTGGTGGCCTGGCTGACGCCTGCGGCCGACCCTGTACATAAAGTGACCATCATCCCGCATGGACGAGCCCTAGGAGTCACCGAGCAACTGCCAGGCGAAGACCGCTACAACTACAATCTGGCGTACTTGCTGGCTCGACTAGAAGTAATGCTCGGTGGCCGCACGGCCGAGGAGATCGCCCTCGGAGAAATAACGACCGGCGCGGAGAATGACCTGGTCGAAGCCACTCGCCTGGCGCGACGTATGGTCACCCGCTGGGGGATGGGCAGCCTGGGTCCGGTTGCTTTTCAGGCGGACGAGCAACAACCCTTCCTGGGCTATGAACTGGCTCAGGGGCGGGATTACAGCGAGAACACCGCCGCCCGCATAGATCAGGATGTGCAACGCTTGCTGGAAGAACGCCAGGAATCTGTCCGCCGGCTGCTGAGCAACGCGCGAGATAAATTGGATCAGCTTGTGCAAGTGCTGCTGAAAGAAGAGACGGTTGACCAGGATGCACTGCTCAAGCTCCTCGGCCCCCGTCCCGAGCCGACTGTAGGGGTGCTGCGTGGCGTAAAAGCCACAGTGGCAGATTCACAAAGCTCGGAACCCTGACGGGCGTAAAGCGGATCGGCGAGCCATGAAAAAACGGGGCATTTTGTTTGCAGCACGAACTTGCGGAAGGCATCGCGAACCGGGGGCACACTGATTCATTAGTGATCGTTGATGCGGGACTTCCGACTCCTCCAGAAATGACAACCATCAGCCCGCCAGCATTGCCACGCTAGCAATGCTAGCTTTAGCACGCGGGCTGACATTAGTGTATACTGGTAGCTACGTCTGAGGCGCTATCTGGCAGTTCGAAGCGAGATTCCCTTCGGCCCAGCCCACCTGCTCGTCGCTTCGCTCCTCGGAATGACACATTCGCGGGAAGGCTGAGTAGTTACGACAAACCGCAACTACTCAGGTGCCCGGCACTTTTGCGGCCTTCAAGGCATAATCTGGCGTCTGACAGCGGCCCGGACGTAGCGCCTTTGTGTCGATGAAGTGCCGGGCACCTTCAGGCTGAGTAGTTACGACAAATCAACAAATAAGGAGTAGCGTCATGGGAAACATGCACGATACGTCAGCTTGTCTGGGCGTGCTGCGAGGGACAGCTCATACCTTAAGTGGTGCGCTACAGGAGTCAGATGTCATCCAGGCCTTGTTGTCGCAGGTGGTTTCGGCGTTGGAGGCCCGTGGAGCGCTATTGCGCCTGCTCAGCCCGGATGGAGACGAACTCCTCCCGGTTGGTGCTCTGGGGTTGAGCGAGACCTACCTGGAAAAAGGTCCTGTCCAGGTGGCTGAAAGTCAGGTAGACCAGCGCGCCCTGGAGGGTGAGGTGGTGACCATCCCTGATGTCACCCAGGAGCCAGGGTTTCAATATCCGTCAGCCGCCGCCAGCGAGGGTCTGCGGGGCATGGTGGTCGTGCCTTTGTCGGTGCGGGGCCGCGCCATCGGCATACTTCGAGTCTACGTGGACGAAGTCGCTACATTGCACCCGGAAGATCTGGCCCTGCTCGACATCCTGGCAGACCTGGGAGCCCTGGCACTGGAGAAAGTACACCTTCACCAAAGCCTGTACCGCATCGCCGAGGCGCTGAATGCTTCCCTGGAGCTGCAACCGATGCTGCAGCAGGTGTTGGAAGCCGCAGTCAAGGAGATGGGGCTGAAGGCCGCCTCCATCCGCCTGCTGGATCCCAGGCACCAGATCCTGCGCCTGGTGGTGGCTCACGGTCTCAGCGAAGCATACCTGGCTAAAGGGGATATCCACGTGGACAAAAGCTCGGTAGATCAGCACGTGCTCCAGGGCGAGGTGGTCGTTCTCTACGACATAGAGTATGAATCCGGGTTTGAGTACCCGGAAGAAGCAGCGAGAGAAGGAATCCGGTCCGTTTTGGTGGTCCCCCTGAGATTAAAAGAGCGCACCCTGGGGGTGATGCGGGTTTATTCGGCGCGCCCGCGCCACTTTGGCCGCGTCGCCATTAGCTTTTTGAGCTCGGTAGCGGATCTGGTCGCTCTGGCCATTGAGAACGCCGAGCTTTATGCTACCCTTCAAGCCCGTTATGAGGACCTGAAGCTGGATCTGGCCGAATGGTATCGCTTCCTGGCCCTGGGTTGATAGGAGATTTCCGGTGATCTTACTAGCACTCATCGCAACCGGACTTTTAGCGGGGATTTTGGGCGCTCTGCTGGGCCTGGGGGGAGGCATTTTTCTGGTGCCAGCCCTGACACTGGTCTTCCACCTGCCCATTCGTGTCGCAGTCGGCACCAGTTTGGTGGGCGTGATCGCCACATCAGCCGGCGTGGCAGCAGTTGCACCGCGCGGGCGAGGGGCAGACGTGGGGCTGGCCTTGCGGCTAGAGGTAGCGACAACCGCTGGGGCTATCGCCGGGGGTTGGCTGGCCGGGCTGGTGAGTGCTCAAGCACTGAGCATTCTCTTTGCCTGCGTCGTCTTCTTCACAGCCGCCTACCTGCTTTATAAGGCACGAGACCAGAACAAACGCGGGCTACCCGAGCGTCTGTTTCATAAGGATTATCACCCGCGCCACTGGCCGGCAGGTCTATCTGTAGCCTCACTGGCCGGTATGGTCTCAGGCTTGTTGGGTGTGGGGGGTGGCTTTATCAAAGTGCCCGTGATGTATGCCATCATGGAGGTGCCCCTGGGAGTGGCCACGGCTACCAGCAACTTTATGGTAGGCATCACCGCCGCCGCCAGCGTCTTCGTCTACTACGGACGGGGTGACATTCACCCGCTGGTGGTCATTCCCACCGCGCTCGGCGTATTCGTGGGAGCGATGCTAGGGGTGTACGTCCTGTTGCGCTTGCGAGTAGCCTGGGTGCGCACAGCACTGATAGGGTTGTTGCTCCTGATGGGTGCGCAGATGCTGCTGCAAGGATTACGTTCCTGACGCGTAACTACTGAGGCCAGATAACCCTTGCGAAGGTTCGGTGAAAGTCTTCAGAGCGAAAATGCCTTGATCTACCGAAAACTGCCCTGTTAGCCAGGTGATTCGCAACCTTCGCAAGGGTAGCTGAGTAGTTACCCTGACGCCATCGTATCAGAGGTAAGCTATATGTCTGAAGAGATGACCTCTTCCCAGGTCGAAGCGCCAGATGATCTGGAAGAAAAAATGCAAAAGGTCTCGCTGGGGGTGTCCCTGGCTGGCGTGGGCCTGATGGTCGCAGGCTTTGTGGACATGCTGGTCAACAAAGCCTTCTCATCTATCCCAGGAGGCTCTGTCCTCCCGCTGCCTATGTTCATCCATTTGTCCCAGGTGCCGGTGAGCCTGGTGGCTATGAGCGCAGGCATCGTGCTGCTAGCCCTGTTACCCACCTTACGCGTGTTGCTAGCGTTATGGCTTTATCTCCGCCATCGGGAGGTGTTAAACATCCTCGCAGCCTTGATTGTGTTCCTGGAATTGCTGCTGAGCATATGGGTAGGAGGATAGACAATGAAATACCGACTGCGTCATCTATGGATCCCGATCCTGATTCTCCTGACCTTGGGCCTGGGGCTGGCTGGGGGCGTGGGGTTAGATCGCCAGGTGCTGGTCGGCTCCCTTCCGCCGGATACTGTTCCGCCTGATGCAACCCCTGATTTTCGATTGATGGGAGAGGCCTGGGATCTCATCCAACAGGACTACGTGGACCGGGCAGCGATCCAACCTCGCCCCCTGACTTACGGCGCCATCAGTGGTATGGTGGATGCTTTGGGAGACACGGGGCACAGTCGCTTCTTGTCTCCTGAGATGGTACAACAAGAACACGAGGCCACACAAGGTCAATTTGAGGGCATCGGCGCTGAAGTGCAGATGAAAGACGGCCACGTGGTCATCGTAGCACCTATAGATGGTTCCCCGGCCCAGAAAGCCGGCCTGCGCCCCGGCGACATTATCTTGAAAGTCGACGGGATTGATATCACCGGCTTGCCGCTGAACCAGGTAGTGCAACGCATTCTGGGTCCGGCCGGCACCAAAGTGACACTAACCATCCTGAACCCGACCACCGGAGGCACCCACGATGTCACCCTGGTACGGGCGCGCATCACCATCCAGAACGTGACCTGGGCGCGTTTGCCGGGTACCACGATCGCGCACGTGCGCATTGCCGCCTTCAGCCAAGGAGTTACCAAAGATCTTCAAAAGGCATTAACGGACATTCAGCAACAAGGGCTCACCGGAGTTATTTTGGATCTGCGCAACGATCCGGGGGGACTGTTGGACGAGGCGATAGGGGTAGCCAGCCAATTTTTGAAAGGGGGTAACGTGCTGCTGGAGAAGAATGCCCAGGGGCAGATCACACCCGTACCGGTACAGCCGGGCGGCGTGGCGACCGACGTGCCAACGGTGATGTTGATCAACGCGGGGACGGCCAGCGCTGCCGAAATTGTTGCCGGAGCGTTGCAAGATGCGCAGCGGGCGACGTTGGTGGGAGAGACCACCTTCGGGACCGGTACGGTTCTTAGCGAGTTCAGCCTTTCCGACGGTTCGGCGCTGTTATTAGCCACCGAGGAATGGCTAACCCCCCAGGAGCGCGTCATCTGGCATAAGGGTATCTCTCCTGATGTGACAGTTTCCTTGCCGCCAACGGTGGCACCGCTGTTTCCGGAAGCGGAGCAGGAGATGACATCAGCCCAATTGCAAAACAGCGAGGACAAACAACTGTTGAAGGCATTGGACCTGCTCACCCAGTCAGGAGGTAATAAGTCAGGGAGCAACCCGTAAGATAACTACTCAGCTACCCTTGCGAAGATTGCGAATCACCTGGCTAACAGGGCAGTTTTCGGTAGATCGAGGCATTTTCGTCCTGAAAACTCTCACCAAACCTTCGCAAGGGTTATCTGGCTTGAGTAGTTACGATTTTACGCCCAGCCATTGCCTTAAGGTTTTCTTAAACTTCGCTTCAGACAGACATAAGGATATACAAGTCGGAATATGCTACAATAGAGTTATGGAAATGAACAGTGTCTCACGCGATAAAGCCGGTGACGTGAAGCTGGGCGACGTTGGTACAGTTGAGGCTGCCGACCAGATCCTGGCCGGTCGTAGCCAAAGGCGCGGTCTGGCCCGCCTCTTGCCTTTCCTGGGACCCGCTTTCATCGCCAGTGTGGCTTACATAGACCCCGGCAACTTCGCCACCAATATCCAGGGTGGAGCCCGGTTTGGGTACACGTTGCTCTGGGTCGTCATGGGCAGCAACCTGATGGCTATGCTCCTCCAGGCCCTCTCGGCCAAATTGGGCATCGCAACCGGCCTGAACCTGGCCGAGCATTGCCGGGCCCGGTTCTCTCAGCCCGTCGTCTGGGGGATGTGGCTACTGATGGAGATTGTAGCCATGGCCACCGATCTGGCGGAATTTCTGGGCGCAGCGCTGGGCTTCAATTTATTACTGGGCATCCCCCTGTGGGTGGCCGGCCTTATGACGGCCGCCATCACCTTTCTCATCTTAGGCCTGGAACGCTATGGATTCCGTCCTCTGGAAGCCGTTATCACCGCCCTAGTAGGTGTAATTTCGGTCAGTTATCTGATCGAAACGGTTTTGGATCGACCAAATTGGGGGCAGGTGTTGTTCCACGCCGCCGTGCCACAGTTCTCTGGCAGCGAGAGCGTGCTGCTGGCTACGGGTATCCTGGGCGCGACAGTGATGCCCCACGTCATCTTTCTGCACTCGTCGCTGACCCAGGGCCGCATCGTTGCGCGTGACTCAGCGCAGTTACGCCGGTTATTCCGGTACGAAGTCCTGGACGTGATTATCGCCATGGGCCTGGCGGGCTTGATCAACGCCGCAATGTTGATTATGGCGGCCGCGACCTTCTCCAACCAGGGGCTGACTCAGATCGGCACCATCGAGGAAGCTCACCGCACGCTACAGCCGCTGCTAGGCCCGGCGGCAAGTTGGGTCTTTGCCATCTCGCTCCTGGCTTCGGGCCTGTCTTCTTCGTCGGTCGGGACTATGTCCGGCCAGGTTGTTATGCAAGGATTCCTTCATCGGAAGATCCCGGTCTGGATACGCCGGTTGACGACGATGGTACCTTCGCTAACGGTGATTTTCATGGGGCTGGATCCAACGCATACGCTGGTCATCAGCCAGGTAGTGCTTAGCTTTGGCCTGCCCTTCGCTATCATCCCTCTGATTCTGTTCACGCATCGGGCCGACATCATGGGAGTGCTGGCTAATCGCCGGAGCACGACAGTGTTGGCAAGTATCGTGGCGACTCTGATTGTGGCCTTAAACGTGTATCTGCTATATCAGACGTTCTCTGGAGGATGAGGTGATGTTTAGACACTTGCTGGTCCCCCTGGACGGGTCACGCCTTGCCGAAGCAGCTCTACCAGCCGCTGCGCACCTGGCTCAAAAGCTGGGGGCATCGGTGACGTTGTTACATATCATCGAACGCGACGCTCCTCAGGCGGTTCACGGTGAGCGGCATCTGACCAGTCCAGAAGAAGCTTATGCTTACCTGGACGAAGTTGCCCAAGCCAGGTTTCCCCCAGGGCTACGTATAGAACGCCATGTCCATACCAGCCAGATGACTGATGTGGCACGCGGCATCGTAGATCATGGCGAGGAGCTGGCTCCAGACTTGATCGTCATGTGTACTCATGGTCGGGGTGGACTGCGCGACTTGCTCTTCGGCAGCATCGCTCAACAAGTGGTCGCCCGGGGCACAAAACCCGTGTTGATTATCCATCCCACGGGTGCCGACGAGGAACCGCCATTTGTCTGTCGCCGGTTGCTCGTACCGTTAGACGGTATGCCTGACCATGAACAAGGGCTCTTGACGGCTATTGAATTGGCCCGCGTTTGCAGAGCAGAACTGCACCTTATCCTGGTTGTTCCCACATTGGGAACCTTATCAGGCGCCTACGCAGCCGCCGGCCGACTCTTGCCGGGGGCCACGACCGAGTTGCTGGAGTTAACTCAGCAAGACGCAGAAGCTCATCTTTTCCGTCATCTCACCCAGTTACAAGCGCAAGGCCTATCCGTGAAGGCAGAAGTCGGCCGGGGTGAGCCGGTGGCCACGATTATCGATAAGGCACAAAAGGCCGGCGTCGACCTGATCGTGCTGGGGACCCACGGCAAAGCAGGTATGGATGCCTTTTGGGCTGGTAGCATCGCACCTAAAGTTTCCAGCCGTTCCCATTTACCGTTGTTACTGGTGCCCATAACCCAGCCTGAACTGCGATAAGGGAGGACGGGGCAAATCGACCAATTGCGTATCGTGTTGAGATCTGGACAAATCAATTGAGGGTTACTTGGCATTAGCTATTAAAATCAATTTATGATATGATGATGTAGACGTATAGGAGGAAATTATGTATATGTATGTCAATCGTAGATATAACGACAGCTTGGATCCAGGCTCCGCTGCGGATCCAGCCCCTATCAGCAAATTGATTGCTGCCCTATCAGATGACGACCGGGTGACACGCCAGCGCGCGCGTGAGACCCTGGTGGAGATCGGGAGGCCTGCCGTGCCTCCCTTGACAGAAGCACTGATGAAGTCGAGGGAACGTGTACGCTGGGAAGCCGCCAACGCTCTGAGCGAGATCAGTGACCCAATGGCGGCACCAGCACTGGTGAGAGCTCTAGAGGATAACAGCTTCGGCGTCCGCTGGCTGGCAGCCGAGGGTTTAATTTCCCTGGGGCGCGGGGGGCTAAGTCCTTTGCTGGAGGCGCTGGTGGAGCACCCGGAATCGGCCTGGCTGCGGCAGGGTGCCCATCACGTGATACGCATCCTGGCCGAAGAAGGTCTGCACGACCATGTGACATCTGTGCTCAAGGCATTGGAGGATATCGAGCCGGCGATCGAAGTAATCCAGCCGGCCAAGACCGCCCTGGAGGAGTTGAAACAAACGCCGAAGTAGCAGCCGGTGACGGCCCTGGTGTTTCTGCCAGCGGCTGGGCAGGTTTAACAGATGCAGGCTTGAGGAGTTCGTAATGGCGACTTACCCGCACCGCACGCAGTGCAGGTGAATCGCGACTACGAACAGAGAATAAGTTGCAGTAAGCCGTGCCGGAGTCGAGTTCCGGCACGTTTTTGATTCTATGGCTGGGCCTATCTCTTCCTCTTAAGGTTGCCTTAAGCCCGCCTTTAGTCAGGCATAAGGACAAGCGGGACAAATATTGTTATGATAAAGACGTAGAGACGCCGCATTTATACTGAGGAGGGTAAGATGCCTAGTTCGCCATTCAATCCCGTCTCATCTCAGGCGCTAGCCATTTCTAATTTGTTCATTCTGGTCTTAATCATCGGGATGGTCATTTTGGCCATCGTCACCGGTCTGGTTATCTACGCTTCGATACGGTATCGCAGCCGGCCGGACGAGGGCGAGCCACCACAAACCTTTGGTAATCGGACTTTGGAGATTAGCTGGACTGTGGCGCCTGCGCTATTGCTGGCTGTTCTGCTCGCCTTGACGATTTATACGATGCAGATAGCCGATCCGACAGTCCTGGCTGGGCAAGACCAGCCCGATTTGGTGATCATCGCGCATCAATGGTGGTGGGAGGTGCACTATCCGAAAGTGGGGGCCACAACTGCGAATGAGATCCACATACCGACCGGTACCAGGCTGCTGACTCGAATTGAGTCGGCCGACGTCATCCATGACTTTTGGGTGCCGCAGTTGGGACGCAAGATGGACGCAATCCCAGGCCATCCCAACCACATATGGCTGGAGGCCGACACACCGGGCACTTATCTCGGGAGTTGTGCCGAGTACTGTGGACTGGAACATGCCTGGATGCGCATTCGGGTCGTCGCGCAGACACAGGACGAGTTCAAGGCATGGGAGCAACAGCAACTGCAGACCCCGGCCCTCACAGGAGAAGCAGCCGTGGGGGAGCGACTCTATATGAGCATGTCGTGTGTAAACTGCCATGTCGATCAACCGATTGGGCCTGATCTGACCCATTTCGGGAGCCGTGAAACGATTGGCACCGGTGTCTTAGAGAACACGCCGGACAATCTTGCCAAGTGGCTCCGCAATCCTCAAGCAGTGAAACCGGGCGTCCACATGCCAAACCTGAACCTGACGGATGTGGAAATAAAAGCCCTCGTAGCGTACCTGGAGGCTTCAAAATGAGCGAGATTCCATTGGTTCAAGAAACCGCAATGCGCCCTCCATGGCCGAAAGAATATAAAGGCCTACTCAGTTGGATATCATCGGTCGATCACAAACAGATCGGCATTATGTACTTCCTGGCGACTCTTTTGTTCTTCCTCGTGGGTGGGTTCGAAGCCCTGCTGATGCGCACCCAGCTTGCCAGGCCGGAGAACACCTTTCTGTCGCCGCAGGCTTACAATCAGCTATTCACCATGCATGGCACCACCATGATCTTTCTGGTGGTCGTGCCGGTGCTGATCGGCTTTTCGATCTACTTTGTGCCACTCATGATCGGGGCGCGAGACGTTGCCTATCCACGCTTAAACGCGTTTAGTTTCTGGATTTTTCTCTTGGGCGGCCTGATGCTGTATTATAGCTTCCTTGGCGGCGGGGGTGCCAGTGCTGGCGGTTCCGGCGGCGCCGGCGGGGGGGCTCCTACTGCTGGCTGGTTCAGCTACGCCCCCCTCAGCGAGACGCTTTACACGCCCAGTGCGGGGCAGGACTATTGGGCGCTCGGGTTACTTGGGGTTGGCATGGGGACAGTAACCGGCGCCATCAACCTCATCGTCACTATCTTGACCCTGCGCACGCCGGGAATGAGCTTACGCCGGGTACCCCTCTTTGTGTGGATGGTGCTGGTCAACGGCTTCGTCATCTTGTTCGCGATGCCACCTCTCAACTCAGCGCTGGTGATGCTTCTCATCGACCGGCAGCTCCACGCCCACTTTTTCACGCCAACAACTGGCGGGTCGGCGATTCTATGGCAGCAATACTTTTGGGCCTTTGGCCATCCGGAGGTCTATATCATGATCTTGCCTGCTTGGGGCATGATCTCCGAGGTCATTCCGGTTTTTTCACGTAAGCCGATCTTCGGCTATTCGTTTGTGGCTGGATCGTCGGTGGCCATCGGCGTCCTCAGCTTCGCGGTGTATGCCCACCACATGTTTGCGGTGGGCCTGGGTCACCCGTTCAACACGGCGTTCGCCACCGCCAGTTTTGCCATCGCGGTCCCGACCGGGATCAAGATTTTCAACTGGACGGCGACGATGTGGGGCGGCAAGATACGCTTCACCACTTCGATGCTGTTCGCGGTATCCTTTTTAATCCTATTCACCATCGGCGGTATCAGCGGGGTGACCTTCGCGGCAGTCCCGACCGACTGGCAGACGACGGATACCTATTACGTCGTGGCCCATTTCCACTACGTGCTCTTTGGCGGGACGGTCTTCGCTCTCTTCGCCGGGCTTTACTATTGGTTCCCCAAGATAACTGGACGGCTGCTTTCGGAAAAGTGGGGCAAGCGGCACTTTTTGCTCACGTTCATCGGCTTCAACCTGACGTTCTTTGTGCAACACATCCTGGGGCTCATCGGCATGCCGCGCCGGGTCTACACTTATCCCAATCTGCCGGGATGGGGCACCATGAACCTGATCTCAACGATAGGTGCGTTTGTCTTGGGGCTGTCAGTGCTCGTGTTCCTGTGGAACGTGATCATCAGCCTGCGCAGCGGCCAGGTTGCGGGCGATAACCCGTGGGAAGCCTGGACCCTGGAATGGGCGACGACATCGCCGCCGCCAGCCCACAACTTCGATCAGGTGCCCCCCGTTCACGGCCGGCGTCCTCTGTGGGACCTGGCTCATCCAGAAAATCCGGATTGGAAACATTCCGAGTCGTAAGTACTTGTCCACTAATAACTTTGCATTGGCATTGGCAAATCAAGCGTAAACTGACTGTACTAGCACGGAGTTATTTCCGGACAAGCGCCAACCAGAAAGGATGGACTTCTTGATGATAGAGAAAAACAAGCTGGGCATGATCCTGTTTATCGCCTCCGAGTCAATTTTTTTCACACTGCTGATTCTGGCATACGCTTACTTCAATAGCGGGACTGTCAGCGGTCCGACGGCGGTCAACAGCCTGGACCCGGCCGTTACCGGCTTCGTTTCGCTTTTTCTCTTTAGCAGCAGCTTCACGATATGGCGGGCAGGGAAGAACCTGGAGCAAGGAAATCACTCAAGGCTGGCAGCATGGCTGCTGGCCACCATCGTGCTTGGCATTCTGTTTTTGACCGGACAGGGCATAGAATGGAGCCATTTAATCGGCCAGGGCGCGACGATTAGCCGTAACCTGTTCGGGACAACCTTCTTCACGCTGACGGGTTTCCACGGGCTTCACGTCTTGATCGGACTGGTTATGTTGGCGACTCTATTCGGTTTGACGCTGACCGGCCATTTCCGAGGCACCCAATCTGCAGGGGTGACGGTGATCTCACTCTATTGGCACTTCGTGGATGTGGTGTGGGTCGTAATCTTCAGTGTGGTTTACCTGTCGTTGGTGATATAACTATGACAACCTGGCAGTTGCTGGCATCAACCTGGAGTTGGGATCCATCCGTGCTGGTGGGATGTGCGGCGCTGATCGGGAGCTACCTGGTGGTAGTTCGTTCCCGCATAACCAGCAAAACGCTGTCTTTCGTGGCCGGCGTTCTGGTGACGTTGTTGGCGCTGGAGTCACCCCTTGAGGAATTGGGCGACACCTATCTCTTTAGTGCGCATATGGCACAACATCTCCTGCTTATACTGGTCGTGCCGCCGCTGATGCTGATGGGCATTCCCAGGTGGCTTGCCCAGCGGATACTGGATTGGCCGCTGGCCAACCGAATCGAGCGGATCCTTAGCCGGCCACTGCTGGCATGGCTGCTTGGGATGGGAACTGTGTGGGTGTGGCACGCACCGGTTTTGTATAACGCCACCCTGGCCGATGAAAACATCCACATTGTGGAGCATCTATGCTTCCTGGTGACGTCCACCACCTTCTGGTGGCCCGTCCTATCGCCGCTGACAGAACGACGTCTGGCACCCCTCGCCACGATCCCTTATCTCTTTGCTGCTGCCGCCGCTACCAGTATCCTGGGCATTATTCTGACCTTTAGCCCACCTGGCATATATCCTGCCTACCTCAATCCGAACGACGAAATCGGCGCCCTGCCATTGCTGCGCGATGGTTGGGGGCTTACCCCGGCCGCAGACCAGCAATTGGGGGGGCTCTTGATGTGGGTTCCAGGTGGCCTGGCGTACCTCTCAGGCATCATCGGCGCACTCGCCCGCTGGTACAGCACGCCTGAGGAAGATGAGATGGATAAATTCTCAAACTACCAATTGTAAAGGAGGGACAATGGCACAAGAAACAGGAAATACGCAGGGCTTTGAGCATCAAGCTCAGGCCGCCACTGCCGAGATTCGATCCGGGTGGCAGAATCCGCAACCCGAAACGCTGCCTCGGCCGACTTACTGGCCGGCAGTGTTGGCTACGGGCGTTATCTTTCTATTATGGGGCATTGTGACTACATTTATTATCTCAGGTGTAGGATTCGTCCTGACAGCATTCGCCATCTATGGCTGGATTAGGGAGTTGTTTCATGAACAGCAAGATGCCAGACGTAACCCAGTCGAATGAAAATAACGGCCAGGATATGATAAGTCGGCGGCGGTTTCTGGCAAAGCTGAGCATCGGGCTAGGCGCTCTGGCCGCAGCAGCCGCCAGCGTCCCCATCGTCGGCTTTATCCTATCGCCGTTCGTGCGGGAACCACCTGAGACTTGGCGCGCCGTAGGAGCCGTAGACAACTTCAAGGTGGGAGAAACGGTGTCGATATCGTTTCTTGATGCCTCTCCGCTGCCGTGGGCCGGCGTCACCGCCAACACCGCAGCCTGGCTGCGTCGCGACAGCGAACAAAAATTTACAGCGTTCTCGGTCAATTGCACCCACCTGGGATGTCCGGTGAGATGGTTGCAAGATGCCGAGCTGTTTATGTGCCCCTGTCACGGGGGGGTGTATTACCAGGATGGCGTGGTAGCTGCCGGACCACCGCCGCTACCGCTGCCCCAGTATCCGGTGCGTGTACAAAATGGACAGGTCGAGATTCGCACCAGTCCAATTCCGATTACAACCGTTGAATAATGATAGGAGCATGGCGATGAACATTCTGAAACGCGCGTGGAGGTGGTTTGACGATCGTACCGGTACCTCCAGCGCCATAGGGCCAATTGCAAATCATCCGGTACCGCCTGGAAGTACCTGGTGGTACGTCTTCGGCAGCGCCACGCTGTTTGCCTTTATTTTGCAGGTTGTGACTGGGGTCATTCTGGCTCTCGCCTACGTTCCCTCTGCGGCAGAAGCTTACCAGAGCCTGCAATTTATAAGCAACGATGCCTTCCTGGGCGGGGTACTGCGCGGCATGCATTATTTCGGCGCATCCGCGATGGTTTTGTTGGTTGGGGTTCACATGGCCCGTGTTTTTTTGATGGGGGTATACAAGTTCCCGCGCGAGATGAGCTGGCTTACCGGAACGATATTGCTCCTGTTCACCCTGGGGGCCGCTTTCACAGGGCAATTGCTGCGCTGGGACCAAAATGCCATCTGGACGGCTGTCGTCAGCGCCGAGATAGCAGGACGCGCACCCCTCATCGGCAAAGCGATCGCACGTTTTATTCTTGGAGGCAATGTAATCGGCGGGGCGACGCTGAGCCGTTTCTTTTCCGTCCACGTTTTCCTAATCCCGGCGGTCATCATCGGCATTGTCGGGCTTCACCTGTACCTGGCACTGCGCAACGGCGTCTCTGAACCCCCGGAGGCTGGCCGATCGGTAGATCCCAAGACTTATCGCGCATGGTATCAGGACCTATTGCATCGGGTCGGTCAGCCTTTCTGGCCAGACGCCGCCTGGCGCGATGCTGTTTTCTCAGCGGTTATGATCCTGGTTGTTGTCGTGTTGGCAACGGTTTTTGGCGCTCCCGCGCTAACTAAGCCGCCCAACCCCGCCATTGTCCAGGCCCTGCCTCGGCCCGATTGGTATTTTCTGTGGGTCTTCGCCTTAATGGCGCTCGTCCCGCCGGCAACTGAGGGGTATATCATGATCTATGGGCCCCTGGCTTTGGGCCTGGTGCTGATCCTGTTGCCTTTCTTCGCCAATCGGGGCGAACGGAGTCCACGCAGGCGTCCTTGGGCTGTCGGCATTGTGCTCATCGCTGTCGTGATGATCATCACACTGGGGATAGCCGGAGCACGATCATACTGGTCTCCAGACTTCTCCGCCCAGCCGTTGCCCGAGCAAGTGGTGGCCACCAGCAGCGGTCCAATCGCCGATGGCGCCAAGCTCTTCCACGACAAAGGCTGTGAATACTGCCATATGATCAATGGATACGGCGGGCGTCGTGGCCCTGACCTTTCAGACGTAGGGAACCGGCTTACCCCTGAAGATATGACAGTTCGCATTCTCAATGGTGGGACGAATATGCCGGCCTTTGCCAGCATCCTGACCCCCCAGCAAGTGAACGATCTGGTTGCCTTCCTGAAATCGCGTCGTACGCCATAGATAGATAG
>CAYTNQ010000064.1:17928-22828 GCA_964439175.1 uncultured Anaerolineales bacterium
CGCCGGGAGGTTCGATATGCACTATCACTTACTCCTGCTTTTGCTACTGCTGGCGCTGGTTTTATTTCTCCTGCTACCATGGCAAGTGGCCTTACCTCTGGCCGTAGTGTTCTTGATCGGCTACCTGATAATCCTGCGGAAAGTCCTGCAAACCCAGCGCCAGCCGTCAGTCACCGGCGAGAAAGCAATGGTCGGGGAGCGGGCAGTGGTGGTCACGTCGAAAAAGGGTGAGCTAGAGGTGCACTATCATGGTGAAATCTGGCACGCCGTCTGTCCCAAGCCCTTGCATCGCGGGCAGCAAGTGATCATCGAGGATGCGGAGGGACTGACTTTGCATGTGATGCCAGTACCCGAGCCTACGGACGATGAACCCACCGAGTAGGCTAGGAAACGCTATTCGGCAACAGGGTAGCTCAGTAATTACCGAATCTTAAGGTTACCTTAAGCATCGCTTTAGGCAGCCATAAAGACAAGCAAGCAAGAAAAGAGATATAATATAACAAATTTCGAAGGCTTTACAATGACTCCACTCGCCGCAGTCGCTTACTCGTTCCTCTTTGGATTGCTGCACGGCATTCTGCCCGATGAGCACACCTGGCCCATCACATTTAGCTACGCCATTGGTGGTGCCAGCGGACGGGAAGGTATGAAAGCCGGCCTTTATTTCTCCGGAGCCTTTACGGTTCAGCGTATGCTGCTCTCAGAGGCTGCCTACCTGGCATTGGCCCCGTTCTTGCTCTCGCCCATCATCAATGGGATTGTTTACTTTGTGGTTGGGCTGGCCATGTCGGCTGCTGGCATCATTGTTTTGCGTCAGAATCGCTATCCTCATCTCCATCTCGTGGGGCACCATCACGAAGAGGCGCGCGACATGGGAACAAGTGTTGCGGTTCTCACAAGGCACCATGTAGAACCGGCAGCGCCAGTGACGGCGCCTCCACCTGCCCGGTGGACGATCATCCACGGCTTCATTGCCGGGTTTGGTTTCGGTGGCTTCTCGCTCTTTATCAACACGGTCGCCGCGCCCGCTATGCGAAGCGCGTGGTTAGGGTTTCTGCCAGGCCTTTTCTTCGGGCTGGGCACGATGATCATGCTGGTAATTGTGGGCGCCCTGTTTGGAGCATCCTTGCACTGGACGCACGCTCTGACGGAGCAGGAGATCAAGCGCATCGGGGCTCAGACAGGCGGTAGAACGTTATTTTTCGGTGGTTTACTTTTCGGAGTCTTTGGAATTGCAACGCTTCTTGGCCTGGACCGCTATCTGCCTCTTGATGCGGGGTACGTGTTTATTGGGCTGTTTATGATCATGGTCGCAGTCCCGGCTTTCGTTTATTCGCTGAAAGAGGTTCTGGCAATGAGAAACGTGGGCCGGGAAAAGGATGACTATGTATCAAATGCGTGAGAGGAACCAGACCATGACGGCAAATCTATGGGCAATGGGCGTTGACCTGGGAGGCACCAAGGTCGAAGTGGCCCAGGTAGACTCGGAAGGGCAGGTGCGGCAGCGGCTGCGGCGGGCCACGGATGTCAAGGATGGCCCGGCTGCTATCGAGGCCGAGATCGTCGCTGCCGTGCGCGAGTTGCAGGAAAGCACAGGTTCGTTGGCAGCCGGCGTGGGTGTAGGGGTGGCCGGGCAGATCGAGCCGGCCAGCGGCGTCGTACACTTTGCCCCTAACCTGGATTGGCATGACGTGCCGCTCCAGGCCAATTTGAGCCGGACCTTAAGGTTGCCGGTGGTGGTGACTAACGATGTGCGCGCCGCTGCCTGGGGTGAATGGCTTCACGGTGCCGGCCAGGGATGTGATGATCTGGTGTGTCTCTTCGTGGGCACCGGGATCGGCGGCGGGGTGGTGAGCGGGGGGCGGATGCTGTCCGGTTGCAGCAACACCGCCGGTGAACTTGGCCACGTCACGCTTGACCTGCACGGTCCCCGGTGTCACTGCGGCAATCAGGGTTGTCTGGAGGCTTTGGCAGGGGGCTGGGCCATCGCCCGGCGGGCTCAGGAGGCCATTGCCGCCGACCCGGCCGCTGGGGCTTCTCTGGTGCAGATGGCGGGCGGCCAGCAGACGGCCGTCACCGCCAAAATCGTGGCCCAGGCCGCTCACGCAGATGACCTGCTGGCCCGCGAGTTAGTAGATGAAGTGGCCCAGGCTCTCATCGCTGGCGCCGTTGGCCTGGTCAATGCCTTCAATCCCTGCCGCTTGATCCTGGGCGGGGGGGTAATCGAGGGGCTGCCGGAATTGATAGATCGCGTCGATCAGGGTGTATGCGAGCGAGCCTTAGAAGCGGCCAGTACTCCGTTGCAGGTTCTCCCGGCACAATTGAAAAACGACGCCGGCGTGGTCGGAGCAGCAGCCCTGGCCATGCATTCGCAACGATCCTCTTATGATGGCGATTAAAGCTGACAGGTAGTTCAAAAGAAAGGAATTTACTCGTGAAGACCGGACTTGCGTCAACTCTCTCCCCAACGAAATTGGATGAATTAGCCATTAATAGTATACGTTTCTTGTCGGTAGATGCCGTGCAAAAAGCTAACAGCGGGCATCCGGGATTGCCGCTAGACGCGGCACCTATGGCTTACATCCTGTGGACACGTTTTCTCAAACACAATCCGACCAATCCCAATTGGTTCGATCGGGACCGGTTTGTTCTTTCCGCAGGCCACGGATCGATGCTACTTTATAGTTTGCTCTATCTGACCGGCTACGACCTCTCCCTCGAACAGATCAAGCAATTCCGTCAGTGGGGTAGTATCACACCTGGCCATCCCGAACGTGGCCTCACGCCGGGCGTCGAGGTGACAACAGGACCACTCGGACAAGGCTTTGGCAACGGTGTGGGTATGGCCATTGCGGAAGCCCACCTGGCCGCGCGCTACAATCGCGCTGATTTTGAAATCATCAACCACTTCACCTACGGGCTTGTCAGCGATGGCGATCTGATGGAAGGGGTAGCATCAGAAGCAGCGTCGCTTGCCGGCCATTTGAAACTGGGCAAACTAATCTACCTGTATGACAACAACCACGTTTCTCTCGCTGCCGGAACGAACATCACGTTTACCGAAGACCGGGCGAAACGATTCGAGGCGTATGGCTGGCACACGCAATCGATAGAGGATGGCAACGACCTGGATGCGCTCGACCGGGCCCTGCGCGCGGCACGTAACGAAACGGAACGCCCCTCGCTGATTCTGGTGCGCACGCACCTGGGCTACGGATCGCCGAACAAGCAAGATACCTATGAAGCGCACGGCTCGCCGCTGGGCGAGGAAGAAGTGAAGTTGACGAAAGAAAATCTGGGGTGGCCGGTCGAACCGCCGTTTTACGTTCCAGACGAAGTGCTCGAACATTTTCGTCAAGCCGTTGACCGGGGCAAGCGATCCGAAGCTGAGTGGAACGACAAGTTCTCTGCATACGCGCGCGCATATCCTGACCTCGCCTCGGAACTTCAACAAAACATGCGGGGTGAGTTGCCCCAGGGTTGGGACACAGACATGCCACATTTTCCCCCCGACGCCAGGGGGTTAAAAACGCGTGTGGCATCGGGAAAAGTTTTGAACGCGATTGCCCCCAGACTCCCGGCACTGGTCGGCGGCTCGGCAGATTTGGATCCTTCGACGCACACTGCGCTGCAGGGTATGGGTGACTTCGAAAATCCTGAGAAGGCAACGGGTGATATGCAGGGTTCGGCCGGTGGAAGTTGGAGTTACGCCGGTTTTAATGTACACTTTGGCGTGCGCGAGCACGCGATGGGCGCAATATTGAATGGTATGGCGGCCCATGGGGGAACGATCCCCTTCGGTGCGACGTTCTTGATCTTCTCCGACTACATGCGCCCCTCGATTCGCCTGGCGGCGCTATCGGAACTACACGTGATCTACGTATTTACCCACGATAGTATCGGCCTGGGTGAGGACGGTCCCACCCACCAATCGGTTGAACAACTCGCCAGCCTGCGGGCGGTTCCGAATCTCACGGTTATTCGGCCGGCTGACGCCAACGAGACCACCGTCGCCTGGCGCGTGGCGCTCGAAACGCGAAAGCGCCCAGTTGCGCTGGTGTTGACCAGGCAAAATGTGCCTACGCTGGATCGCAGCCAGCTTGCGCCGGCTGAGGGTCTACGGCGGGGTGCATACGTTTTGGCCGACGCGCCAAAGGGCAAGCCCGACGTGATCCTGATCGCTACCGGATCGGAAGTCAGCCTGATCCTTGAGACGCGCCAAGAGTTGCTGGAGCAGAATATACAAGCGCGCGTCGTTTCGATGCCCAGTTGGGAATTGTTTGAGGCCCAATCCCAAGCGTATCGCGACTCGGTTTTGCTGCCATTTGTCCGGGCGAGGCTGGCAGTCGAGGCGGGCGCGCCGCAGGGGTGGTACCGTTACGTAGGCGACCAGGGTGATGTAATCGGCGTGGATCGTTTTGGTGCATCGGCTCCCGGGGACGTAGTGATGCAGGAATACGGCTTCAACGTTGAAAACGTCCATCAACGAGTCCTCGCCTTGCTGAAGAAAGGGGAAAAGTGAGAAAGGAGTGGGGATAATGAGAGATAACCCTTTGCTAAAACTAAATACTTTCGGCCAGAGTATCTGGCTCGACTTCCTGCGCCGCGGAATGATCACCTCGGGAGAACTCCAGCAGTTGATCGAGGAAGACGGGCTGCGCGGTATGACATCCAATCCATCTATCTTTGAGAAAGCTATCGCCGGCAGCCACGACTACGACGACGCTATCCGCGCCCTGGCCCTGGAAGGTAAAAGCGTCGAGGAAATGTACCAGGCTCTCACCGTGGAGGACGTGCAGCGAGCAGCGGATCTCTTCCGTCCGATCTACCATCAGACGGAAGGTAGGGATGGGTTTGTGAGCCTGGAAGTTTCGCCTCATCTGGCGCACGATACAGATGG
>CAYTNQ010000065.1:0-22593 GCA_964439175.1 uncultured Anaerolineales bacterium
GTGTATCTGGAGGGTATGGGGTTTGGCCTGCCGGCGATTGCCTCCACTGCCGGAGGGGCTCGGGAGATCATCACCCACGGGAGAGATGGTTTCCTGGTGTCCCCTGGTGGCGCGGCAACCCTGGCCCGACACGTGCTTGCCTTGAATGAGGATCGAAGACGTTTACTTCAGATGAGCCTGGCCGCCTATCGACGCTATATGGCCCATCCCACCTGGACCGAAAGCGCCGAACGTATTCGTCAGTTCTTGCGAACATCTGTCGGGTGAATGATGTCGATACCCACTACTTATAGCTTTACCCGCTACCTGGCCGCTAAAAAGAGCGTGGATGACCGTGCTCTGAACCGGCACGTCTGGGGAAGTCTGGTGCGTGCCCTGCCGGCGGGTACTTGGGAGGCTCCCTTAAGAGTGCTGGAGGTTGGAGCCGGTATCGGCATTATGGTGGAACGGCTGCTGGATTGGGACTTGCTGACCACCGCTACATACACCGCGATAGATGCCCGGCCCGACAACATCACCGAAGCCCGCCATCGCCTGCCTGGTTGGGCGGCCAACCGGGGCTTCAGCGTGGAGGATGGCCGCGAGCAAATCCGTCTTCAGCGAGGAAAGCAGACCGTGCTCGTCGGGCTGGATGCAGTTGACCTCTTTGACTTCGTCGCCTGTGAGACGGGCCAGCGTGCCTGGGACTTGTTGATCGCCCACGCCTTCCTGGACTTGATGGACATTCCCATCACACTGCCCGTCCTCTTCTCCCTGCTGCGACCCGGTGGGCTCTTTTATTTCACCCTCACCTTTGATGGCGCCACCATCCTGCAACCGGAAATTGACCCGGAGTTCGACGCCCAGATTGAGACTCTTTACCACCAGACGATGGATCGGCGTATCACCTCTGGCAAACCGTCCGGCGACAGCCGGGCCGGGCGCCACCTATTGGGTCATCTGCGAGTTGCCGGCGCCGAATTGCTGGATGCAGGCAGTTCCGACTGGGTGGTCTTTGCCGGCCGCAATGGCTACCTTGCCGATGAGGCTTATTTTCTACACTTCATCGTGCATACCATACACACCGCGCTGGAAGGCCATCCTGACCTGGACGCAGCGCGCTTCGAAGATTGGGTCGCGCAGCGTCATGCCCAGGTGGAAGAAGGGGCATTGGTATACATCGCACATCAGCTAGACTATTTGGGGTATGTGCCTGCGTCCGCCATCAAAAGCTGACTCTACGTAGATGGATGGAGTGAATCTTGAGGCAATTTTTTCTATCGCATGGCCATCAGCACCGGCTCGGCGTGCAACATCAGCCAATAGAGAGCGGCGGCGGCTAACGCCGTAGACGGGATAGTCAGCAGCCAGGCAAGCGCGATGTTGCCGGCCACCCCCCAGCGCACCTTGTTTAAGCGTTCAGCCGAGCCAACGCCCATAATGGCCGAACTGACCACCTGGGTGGTGCTGACCGGCCCCCCCAGCAGCGCTGCGCTCAGGATGACCGATGCCGACGTCACCTGGGTGCTGAAACCGTGCACGGGGCGGATCTTGTAGAACTTACCCCCCAGCGTCCTGATCAACCGCCAGCCACCGAACGCGGTGCCCAGGGAAATGGCGCTGGCACTGAGGGCGATCACCCAGGTGGGGATATAGAACTGGGCCAGATAGCCGGTGGTCACCAGCCCCAGGGCAATGATGCCCATCGTCTTTTGGGCGTCGTTCGTCCCGTGACTGAAGGCCAACGCCACGGCGGTGAAGATCTGGGAGCGCTTGAAAAACCAGTTGATGCGCGGCGACGCGCCCCGGGCCAGGAAGAAGACTAACTTGGTGAAAAGATAGCCGGCGATGAGCCCGATGATAGGAGATATGAACAGGGCGATCAGAACCTTCTCCAGCCCGCCCATCTGAATGGCCTTCAGACCAGCGCCTACCCCCACAGCGCCGATGATGCCCCCGATGAGGGCATGGGAGGAACTGCTGGGAATACCGACAAGCCAGGTGATGATATTCCACAGGATGGCGCTCAACAGCGCGGCAAAGATCACCTCAATGCTGACGGTCCCCGGGGCGACGATGTCCTCCCCAATGGTCTTGGCCACGGCTACACCGAAGATGAAGGGGGCCAGAAATTCGGCAACCGCTGTCATGCCTAACGCCATCCGGGGTGGCAGCGCCCGCGAGGAGATCATCGTGGCTACGATGTTGCTGGAGTCGTGGAATCCGTTCAGAAAGTTGAAAACGAGGGCGATGCTTACCAACACGATGATGAGGGTCAAGAATTTCTCCCTGTACTTGGAAAGTTCAACAAATCTTAGAAAATTCTGCTGACTGGATGACCCGCAAGTGTAGCACAGTCACCAGGGGCTGTCAAACACTGTTTTTGACATCAGTTTTGTCCCTTGAAATCCCCTTCCATTGTATGTTATAATGGGTTCACTGCCATTGTCGCATACTGCAAAGAGCTTTCGTCTCTAAAACTGAATAAGGGGTTTCCTATGCTTGATGTGAGCGTTTGCAGAAGCGTCTCCCAGGCTGCCGAGGGGTTGTCTGTACACCCAGAAACCGTTCACCGCCTCTTGCGGCAGGACATCTTTCCCGGTAGCAAAGTGGGGACGCTTTGGTTTGTTCTTAAGGATGATCTAACCAGTCAGGAGTGAGTGCTTGTGTCTGAAATGGTATATCGACCAAGAGAGCCGCGCGGCCGCCCTATCGATAGCGATCCATACTTTACGTTGATGGCCGACGCCGATGGGGTGGGCTTTGTGCATTGTGGGGACGGCGTGGTTGTGGTGCCTCTAACCGATGGCGGCCAGGTGCTCTTGGCTGTAGAGCGCTCGCCTGCCTTTGATAGGGAGGTGCTGGTACTGGTTGGCGGTGAGGTGGAGGAAGGCGAACCTTTGCAGGAAACAGCCAACCGCGAATTGCAGGAAGAATTGGGTTGGCGCGCAGGGCGTATCGACTTTTTGGGTGAGCTGCATCCCTTCAAGTACCTGACCTCGCGGCAGTTCCTCTTCCTGGCGCGCGACCTGACCCGCAGCAAGCTGGAAGGGGACGAGCGGTATCCGGTGGGCGCACGAGAGGTGCCCTTGGAACGCTTCACAGACCTGGTCAGGAGTGGTGAACTGCACGACGCAACGACCATCGCTGCCCTGTGCCTGGTCCAGCTTTTCTTGGAACAGGAGGCGACGTGAGCGGCGTGAACAAAAAGTTCTACGCTAATCTCTCGGGCTCGACACTTGCTTAGCACCCTCAGCCCTTGTATAATCCCTCTAAGCTGACAAAAGGACAACCGCCTGTATCCGTATCTGAAATTCGAGCTAAGTGGAGTGCTCGCATCTGACAGGTTATTGTCCAGAGCGGGGTGGATGTATCAGCTAGCTCACAGGCGGGGATGGACGAGTGCCCTGTCAAAGCTGAATTGACTAGTAATCTTGCCTCCCATGGCGGCTGTTTCTGTTCTGAAAATGCTCGTAGGACAAACTGTTAGTTTGTCCGTGGCGGGACAAGCTAACAGCTTGTCCTACACCTATACGTTTTCATGGGACATGGTGCCCCGCAGCGGGCATGGCGACTACTCTGGAAATCATGCTTGATGGGGTACAAGCTGGTGGAAGGCGTTAATGTAGGCGAGTAGGTACCAGGATGGACCGCGAACGACTATATCAAACTGACGGGCTGATTTTGCACCATACCGACTTTGGCGAGGCGGATCGCATGTTGACCGTCTTCACACCGCGCCTGGGCCGGCTGCGCTTGCTGGCCAAAGGTGCTCGCAAGCCGACCAGCCGCAAGGCAGGCCACGTGGAGCCTTTCACCTACGTGCACCTGCTGGTGGCGCGAGGGCGTACCCTGGATATCCTGTCCCAGGTCGAAACGCTGGAAGCCTTCCGACCGCTGCGCGAAGATTTGGGACGAGCCAGCCAGGCCTATTACCTGGCCGAACTGATCAACAGCTTCATCGAGGAAGGGAATGAAAACCCGCCCCTCTTCGACCTGGCTCTGGCGACGCTGGCCCGCCTGTGCGAGGCGCGTGACCGGACGCTGGCCCTACGCTTCTTTGAGGTGCGCTGCCTGGGCCTGGTGGGCTACCAACCGCAATTGCACTTTTGCGTGGAGTGCCAGACACAACTTGAGCCGGTGACCAATTACTTCTACCCGCCGTCCGGCGGTGTGTTGTGCCCGCGTCACGGCGAGGCTGTCCGGGGAGCGGAGCCGCTGGCTTTGCCTACGTTCAAGGTGTTGCGTTATATGCAAACCCATCCCTGGGAGCAGGTGGAAACGCTGCGCATCAAGCCCGAGACCCATCTGGACTTGGAAGCCATTCTCCAGCGTTACATCGTCTATCTGCTGGAGCGGCGGCTCAAGTCGGTAGAGTTCATTCATCGCTTGCGGCGTGAAGCGCAGATGGCAGGTGGCAAATAACTGGTGGTAGATGGAGGGAGCCTTGTGGAAATCACTGAAGTTTTAAAGGATAGGCGCGAGGAGATATTACGGATCGCCGCCAGCCACGGGGCGCGTAATGTCCAAGTCTTTGGCTCGCTGGCTCGCGGTGAGGCTGGGCCGGGCAATGATCTTGACATCCTGGTAAAGCTCGACCCTGACCGAAGCCTGCTCGATCTTATTGCCATTAAGCAAGATCTGGAAGACCTGCTTGGCTGCAAGGTGGACGTGGTCACCGAAGCGGCCATCAGCCCCTACATCCGAGAGTGGGTGTTGCAAGAAGCGGTTAGCTTATGAAAGGTGACCAGGTCTACCTTAGACACATATTGGACGCCATCGCCTGGCCGAGCTGGACAAAAAAGCCGACATCGTGGTCGTCTGTGCCCATGGCGTCCGCTCCTACGCCGCGGCCGGCTTTCTGGCCGAGAAGGGCTTCTCGGCGCGTAGCCTGAAGGGCAGCGTCGCCACTTGGCAGAGTCGAGGCGGTGAGGTAGAGAGTGATTACGGGGGAGGTCAGTAGGTCAGGTACCCCAATGACTCCATAACAGAGTTGGCCGCTGCGCGATCCGAGATTCGCACAGCGGTTTGATTTTGGGGTGAGATGAGATATAATCAGTTTGATCTGGTCGAGACAAGGGAAAAATGGCGATGGCTAAAACGGCAGCCCAAGTGACAGATGAAGAGATGGCCGTTTACCGGGATGCAGCCCGGCGGCGGGAGGAGCAAGAGCGCCGCCAACAGGCGCAAAGGGCTCAACTAGATAGAGGACAATGGCGATGACCAAACCCCTCAACTTCCAACAAATCATCATGACCCTGCAACAGTACTGGGCCGAACAGGGCTGTCTCATCTGGCAGCCTTATAACGAAAAGGTGGGCGCCGGGACCGCCAATCCGGCCACCACGCTTCGCGCCCTGGGCCCTGAACCGTGGAACGTCGGATACGTGGAACCTTCCTTCCGCCCCGATGATGGTCGTTACGGCGACAACCCTAATCGCATGCAGATGCACATTCAATTCCAGGTCATCCTCAAGCCCGACCCCGGCGACCCCCAGCAACTCTATCTCAACAGCCTGTACGCCCTGGGCATCAAACGCGAAGAGCACGACATCCGCTTTGTGGAGGACAACTGGGAGAGCCCGCCTCTCGGTGCCTGGGGGCTTGGCTGGGAGGTGTGGCTCGACGGATTGGAAATCACCCAGTACACCTATTTTCAGCAATTCGGCGGCTTTGACCTGGACCCCGTCGCCGTAGAGCTGACCTACGGCCTGGAGCGCATCGCCATCTACCTGCAGGGAGTCGACTCGGTATGGGACATTGATTGGGACGGTCGCCACGCCTACGGCGACATTCTGCTGCGCCAGGAAGTTGAGCATTGCACCTATGATTTTGAGGTCGCCGACGTGGAGCGGCTGATGCAGATGTACGATCTCTTTGAGCAGGAGGCCAAAGCCTGCCTGGCTCACGGTCTGGTCATCCCGGCCCACGATTACGTGCTGCGCTGCTCTCACACTTTCAACCTGCTGGACGCGCGAGGGGCCATCGGCGTCACCGAACGCGCCAGTTATTTCGCCCGCATGCGCGATCTGTCGCGGCAGGTGGCTGCTGCCTTCCTGGAACAGCGTGAAGGTGCGGGCTATCCGTTTCTAAAATTTCAAGGGGAATCGGGGGGGCAGGGAATCAGGGAATCAGGGAATCGGGGAATCGGGGAATCAGGGAGTCAAGGAGTCAGGGGATTGACAAGCCCTCAATCTCCACTCTCCACTCTCCACTCTCCAACCGACTTTGTGTTGGAAATCGGCACTGAAGAGTTACCAGCGCAAGATGTGACGGTTGCTATTGATCAACTTAAGGCTGAGATCAATAACCTGCTGGACACTCCCCCTGGAATTGAACACGGAGACATTCACGTCTTGGGCACACCACGGCGGTTGGTCATCTATGTTGAGGGCCTAGAATTAAAGCAGCTCGAGATTGAAGAGCTTGTAGTTGGTCCTCCAGCGAGGATTGCCTATGACGCCAATGGTATTTTCACCAAGGCAGCAGAAGGGTTCGCGCGCTCTAAAGGTGTATCTGTGGAATCTCTCCGCATCGAGACGATGCCAGACGGCAAGCAGTACGTGGTGGCTGATGTACCCATCGGTGGCCTCCCTACTGCTGACATTTTAGCGGAGGAACTGCCTGACCTGATTGCCAATCTCAACTTTGGCAAGAGCATGCGCTGGCTGCCGCCCGACCATCCCAGGGGAGAAGGGTTGGGTATCGCCTTCAGCCGCCCCATCCGCTGGCTGGTTTGCCTGCTGGGGGATCAGGTGATCCCATTTGAATATGCCGGCCTCACCAGCGGGCGGGTCAGCCGGGGGCCTCGCCCCGCCGGCTCTCCGACGGTTGAAATCAACCGGGCTGTCGATTACTTGCCGGCGATGGCTGCCCAGGGCATCCTGGTCGATGTGGACGAGCGGCGTGCCGCCATCCACGAGCAAGTCCAGCGCCTGGCGGCCGAGGTTGGGGGCACCGTGCCCGACGACCCGGCGTTGCTGGAGGAAGTCACCAATCTCGTCGAACACCCTACCGCTTTGCGGGGTAGCTTCGATCCATCCTACCTGTCTCTGCCCGAGCCGGTGCTCGTCACGGTGATGAAGAAGCACCAGCGCTATTTCCCGGTGATCAGGAGCTCAGGGAATCAGCCCGCCCCGGCTGCGCCGCGCGGGCCGGGGGGATCAGGGAATCAGGACTCAGGAAACCAGGTGATCTCGCCACCTGATTCCTTGATGCCTTACTTCATCGCCGTTCGCAACGGCGGCACAGAGCACCTGGACGTGGTGCGGCGGGGCAACGAAGGGGTGTTGCGCGCCCGCTATGCCGATGCGGATTATTTCTTCAAGGTTGATACTGAAAAACCGCTGGAAGGCTTTTTGCCCCGACTCGATACGCTCCTGTTCCAGGAACAACTGGGCTCGATGCTCGACAAGACGCGACGGCTGGAGCAACTGGTTGTGGCCATCGGGGGGGCATTGGGACTTTCGGAAGGCGAATTGGAGACGGTCCGCCGGGCGGCGCATCTGTGTAAGGCGGACCTGGCTACCCAGATGGTGATCGAGTTGACCAGTTTGCAAGGGGTGATGGGCCGCGAATATGCCCGGCATTCGGGCGAGAGCGAGGCAGTCGCCACTGCCATCTACGAGCACTATCTGCCTCGTTTCGCCGGGGATCAACTGCCTACCACTCGACTGGGGTTGGTGGTAGGGCTGGCCAATCGTCTGGACAGCCTGGCTGGCCTTTTTGCGGTGGGGCTGGCGCCTACTGGTTCAGCCGATCCCTATGGCCTGCGCCGTGACGCCTTGGGATTAGTGACAGTCCTCATTGAGACCGGTATCGACTATTCGGTCGCCAGCGGACTGGGCGCTGCCGCTCAACTGTTGGCCAGGCAAGTGGAGATCAACGAAGAGTCCCTGACGGCCAGTCTGGACTTTGTGAAACGTCGGCTGGAGGGTGTATTACGCGACCGGGGCCTGCGCCACGACGTGGTGCAGGCGGCGCTGGCTGAGCGTGGCGACAATCCCTATCGTTGTTTGGAGGCAGCTCGGGCGCTGCAAGGTTGGGTGGAGCGGGAAGACTGGGCGCCGACATTAATTGCTTATGCTCGCTGCAAGCGCATCGTCCGCCCCATTCTCGACGAAGTCAGTGCTTACCAGGTGGATGCTGACGCTTTTGTAGAGCAGGCGAGTCGTGACTTGTGGGCTGCCTATCGGCAGGCGACCCGGCATCTGGGACCAGACCGGGACGTGGATGGCGTGGTGACTGCGCTGCAAAAACTAACCGATCCTATCAATGTCTTCTTCGATAAGGTGCTGGTGATGGCGGAAGACGAGGCGTTGCGTCGTAACCGGCTAGCCCTGGTCTACGCCATCGCCGCCATCCCCGATGGCGTGGTGGATTTGAGCCAGGTGATGGGGTTCTGAGGGGGGATCACGGGTAGGGGCACAGCACGCTGTGCCCCTACCCGTGCAAGGCTATACAGGCATCTGATAGATGCGGTAGGTGCGATAGACGTGCGCCCCATACGGCTGGCCGACGTTCGCGACGATGCGATTCATCATATCGTTGCTCTCCAGGATCCACGACATCTCGATGGACTGGTAGCCGTTCTCGACAGCCGCTTTGAGCGTTTCGAACATTAGAAGCGACTCGATCCCTCGTCCCCGGTGCTCCTCAACCACGCCCATAATCATCAGGCGCGCTCCGGTGATCTTGCGAGCATACCACAAGGCCTTAATCCAGCCAAAGGGAAACAGTCGTCCGTTCAAACGCTTGAATACCTGGTTTATATCAGGGATAGCCACCGACACGCCAACCGGTTCGCCGTCTATCTCGGCGATAATGGCCAGGTTGGGGTCGAGAACTTGCTTGAGATCGGCGGCCAGCTTGTCGAACTCGGCATCGGTCATGGGAACGAATCCCCAGTTTTTCTCCCACGCCCGGTTGTAAACTGCTTTGGCTTCCAGAATTTCCTCGTCGTAGACCTTCATATTAGCCGGGCGCATGGTGACACCGGCCCGCCGTCTGGCCTTCTCCGTCACCCGGACCAGTTTGGCCGGCAATTTGTTGGGGTCTCCTTCAAATTGCGCCAGGTCGCCGATGTAGGCGTGCAAATCCATCGTCTTACTCAGGCCAAAACGTTCGAAAAACTCACGGTAGTGGCGAGGATTGTAGGGCATCATCACCATGGGTGGACCATCGAAGCCGTCAATCAACAGGCCGCACTCGTCATTTTGTGAGAAACTGAGCGGCCCACGCAGCGCCGCCATCCCCCGCTCGCGTACCCAATCGCTGGCGGTCGAGAGCAATGCCTCGGCCACGGCATAATCGTTTACCGCCTCAAAGAGACCAAACATGCCGATGTTTTCGTCGTGAATCTTGTTGTGGAGGTGATCAATGTGGCTGGAGATAGTGCCCACCACCTGATCGTTTCGGCGCGCCAGCCACAGAGCCACGTCGGCGTGATCAAAGAAGGGGTTGCGTTTTGGATCGAGGAACTTGCGTCGCTCACTCAACAGGAGGGGAACCCAGTTGGGATCTCCCCGGTATAACTTAAAGGGAAAGCGGATAAAGTCTTCAACGTCTTGGCGAGTTTGCACCTGTTCGATGTGTATGCGCTTGTCAGCCATAGGATCGCCTTCCTGATTTCTTTTCGCTTGCTTTTCATTAAAGCTCCAGCATATCCCCTGGCTTCATGACCACTACCTTGGTGGACGTTTCGCTTTCCACACGGCGAGCCCAGGCTTGGGGATTTTGCTTGATCACATCAAAAGTATCGTAATGAATAGGGACCACCTGGGCTGGCTGGATGAGTTTCACTGCGCGCAGTGCATCGTCAGGCCCCATGGTGAAATTGTCGCCGATGGGCAACATTGCCAGGTCAATCCCTTCCTCACCAATGAGTTTCATATCATAAAAGAGGCCAGTATCGCAGGCATGATAGACCTTTTTGCCCTCAATGTAAAATAGAAAGCCGGCTGGGTTGCCGCCATAAGTACCATCGGGCAGCATAGAGCCGTGGTGGGCGATCGTCAGCTTCACCCGCCCCCACGGATAGTCGTAGCCACCCCCGATGTGCTGCGGATGGACATTTTCCACCCCCTGCCCGACAAACCAGTTCTGAATCTCGAAATTGGAGATAACAGTAGCACCGGTCCGTTTGGCGATCGCCACCGCATCTCCAACGTGGTCGCCATGGCCGTGCGATACGAGGATGTAATCGGCTTCCACTTTATCTGCTCTTACCGGTGCCAGCGGGTTACCGGTGAGGAAGGGATCGGTTAGCAGTTTGGTCCCGTTGGTCTCAATCAAAAAACATGCGTGGCTATACCATGTAAGTTTGATGCTCATGGATGTCCTCCTTTCTGAATTGATCATCAAACATAACTACACAGCCAGCCTCCCACAGGTTTAGCCGGTTTATCGTTGAATTGCCTTCCTCAGCAATTTGCGGGAGGCTGAGCAGGTACCATTAAACGATGCGGCATTGGGGCAACTTCGACGTGTAGAGTATAATGGAGCGCAGACAAGTTGTCAATCCCTTTGCCGTGAGCAAAAACAATTTTCCTCAAGGAGTCACACAATGAGTTATTTCTCACACCTGGAATGTTCGCTATGCGGCGAACACTACACAGCCGACGATTTGCACACGCTCTGCCCGGCTTGCAAGCGGCCCCTGCTGGCTCGCTATGATCTGGCGGCTGCCAGGCGGTCCTGGCAGTGGGACTCCCTGGCAACTCGCGAGCCGACTCTATGGCGCTATCGCGAGGTGCTGCCCGTGCGTGACGAGAGCAAGGCCCTCAAGCTAGGCGAGGGATATACCCCTTTGCTGCACGCGCGGCGGTTGGGTCAGGCCATGGGACTACCTCATCTGTTCATCAAGGATGAGGGGCTTAATCCCACCGGTTCTTTTAAAGCTCGTGGACTGTGCATGGCTGTTTCCCGTGCATGGGAATTGGGTGTGAAGGAGGTGGTCATTCCGTCGGCCGGGAACGCGGCCGGCGCAATGGCCGCTTATGCCGCCAGGGCTGGGCTGCGCGCTCACGTCTTTATGCCTGCCGACGTTCCTCAGCCATTCCGCCTGGAGTGCCAGGCGTTGGGGGCTGATGTCACCTTGGTGGAGGGGCTGATTACCGATTGCGGACGTGAGGCGCAAAAGGGTGTAGAACAGCACGGCTGGTTTGCTGTCTCCACTCTCAAGGAGCCCTATCGCCTGGAGGGTAAGAAGACGATGGGCTATGAGTTGGCCGAGCAGTTCAAATGGCACCTGCCCGACGTGATCATTTACCCTACCGGCGGGGGCACTGGCCTGATTGGGATGTGGAAAGCCTTTGCTGAATTAGAGGAGTTAGGCTGGATAGATGGTCACCGGCCGCGTATGGTTGCCGTCCAGTCTGAGGGATGCGCACCTATCCCCCGTGCTTTTCACGCGGGTGACGAATTTGCTACCCCCTGGCAGGGAGCACACACTGTCGCTGCCGGGCTGCGGGTACCGTCGGCCGTCGGTGACTTTTTGATGTTGCGGGCGCTACGGGAGAGTGGCGGCGCCGGCGTGGCTGTCTCCGACGCAGCATTGGTAGCCGCCCAGGTGCGTATGTCAAGCCTGGAGGGAGTCTTCGCCTGCCCCGAGGGGGGCGCCACCCTGGCAGCCCTGGAAAAGTTACTGGTCGAGGGGCGGGTCTCCGCTCAGGATCGGATTGTTCTCTTCAACACCGGTACTGGCCTCAAGTACCCCGACGTGTTCCCTGTTTGATGGAAGGGGGATCGGTTCCTCGCAACCCAGCCGCCAGACACGATTGTCGCGGGCCATCAGTTCATCCGCGTCAACTGGTCCCCAACTGCCCGGTTCGTAACTTACCAGGGGCGGTGCCTGCGGGTGCTCGCAAATGCGTAGAATAGGATCCATCAGGCCCCAAGCCGCCTCGATCTCGTCACTGCGCGTGAAGAGTGAGGCATCCCCATGCAGCGCGTCTAGCAACAGCCGCTCATAGGCGTCAGGCAGTGCCTGGCCGGCAAAAGAAGAGCGATAGTGAAACTCCATATCCACCGAGCGCGTGTCCTGGGCTGAGTCGGGCACTTTGGTCTCGAATTTGAGATGAATGCCTTCATTGGGCTGGATGCACAGGGAGAGGATATTGGGTGTCAGCCGGTAGTCAGGCGGCAGGTTAAACATCACGTGAGGCGGGCGCTGGAAAACGATAACGATTTGGGTAGATTTCTGATTCAGCGCCTTGCCAGAACGTAGGTAGAAAGGGACCCCTTTCCAGCGCCAGTTGTCTATGAATAGTTTGAGCGCGGCATAGGTAGGCATCATGGAATCGGACGCGACGCCTGGTGTCTCGCAATAGCCTCGATATTGAGCGTGTACGACGTCTGTGGGGGCAACAGGCCGTACGGCCGAGAGCACCTTAACCTTTTCGTTGCGCACAGCGTCGGCGTTAAAGGAGGCGGGCGGTTCCATCGCCACCAGCATCAGCAATTGTAGCATGTGGTTCTGGAACATGTCGCGTAGCACACCGGCCTGGTCATAGTAGCCAGCGCGATGGCCCACATCAATACTTTCGGCCATTGTGATTTGTACGTGGTCCACGTAGCGGCGGTTCCACACCGGTTCGAAGATGGTGTTGGCGAAGCGGAAGAAGAGGATGTTTTGCGCCGTCTCTTTGCCCAGGTAGTGATCAATGCGATATACCTGGCTTTCGTCGAAGACAGCGTGAATAGCCTGGTTGAGGGCGTGGGCTGAAATCAGGTCGCGCCCAAATGGCTTTTCGACGACGATGCGGCGCCAGCCGTCCACTTCGCGGGCCATATCCAACGTCCCCAGGCATCCGACAACGGGGCCGTAAAGTACCGGGGTAGTGGCCAGGTAGTACAATCGATGCGCCGGGCCATCCTCCAGCTCGTTTAGGGAGGCTTGCAAATGTTTGTAGTCCTCGGGCACGTTGAGGTCGCCCCGCACGTACCACAAGTTGGCGGCAAAGGCCTCCCATGCGGCGTTATCGGCTCCGCCGCCGAATTGTTCCACGCCCGCGCGTAGCCGGGTGCGAAAATCGTCGTGAGTGTAGGGTCGGCGGGCGAAACCGATAATGCGCAAGTTGGCCGGCAGGCGTTCTTTGCGGTAAAGGTTGAACAGAGCCGGTATCAGTTTGCGTTGGGTCAGATCCCCCGAGGCGCCAAAGATGACGAGGGTGGTCGGCTTGGTGTTGGAATCCATTGGGTTCGTCATATTCTGTTGCTCACTCGCTATCCTGTTGGCTATTCATCGAAGCGGCGGCGGGCGATGTGCGACATAAATTCGTTGCGAGTTTTAGAACTCTCCCGAAAGCAGCCAAGCATGGCGCTGGTGGTCATGACAGCGTTCGCTGTTTTTACACCGCGCATCATGCTGCACATGTGAGCCCCCTCGACCACTACAGCCACCCCCTGAGGATGTAGCACTTCCTGGATAAAATCGGCAATCTGCCGGGTCATCCGCTCCTGTACTTGCAAACGCCGGGCGAACATCTCGACAATACGGGGAATCTTGCTCAGACCCACCACCTTGCCATCGGGAATATAGGCCACGTGGGCCCGGCCAAAGAAAGGTAGAATGTGGTGTTCGCACAGGCTGTAGAAGTCAATGTCTTTGACCAGCACCATTTGGTCGTAGTTTACGTCGAAGAGGGCGTCGTTGATGAGCTTATACGGGTCGGTGTGATAACCGGCCGTCAGTTCATCGTACATGCGAGTCACTCGTTCGGGTGTCTTGAGCAACCCTTCCCGTTCAGGGTCCTCGCCGATGTGAAATAGAATATTTCGAACAGCCGCCTGGATGCCGGCCTTGTGCTCGTCGGCTTCAGTACCGTTGAACTCCGGGGTAATTTCGAAGGCTTCTTCCACGTCTTCCCAGTTAACGTTATGCATGGTAATTTCTCCTGCTAATCTAATGTTTGTCAGTTGCGAAGCTGGACGTCATCGCGTCGGCGCATGCCGGCTGCCTTGAGATCAAATCGCCGGGCTATATCTTCTAACGTCTGGCCGGTTTCTGGATGGATGTAGCCCGGGGCGATTTGGGCCAGCGGAATAGCGACGAACGGTCGCTCCAGCACTTCGGGATCCGGGATATGGCGCCGGCCCACCTGCAGAATGTCGTGATTGAAAAGCATGATGTCTATGTCAATCGTGCGCGGCGCGTTCTTATTCTCGGTGCGAACACGCCCTAACACCGCTTCAATGGACGCAATCGCTTCCTCGCGTAATGCCTGCGCCGACAGATCCGTCTCCAGCAGCAGGGCGGCGTTGAGAAAGTTGGGCTGGTCACTGAACCCGACCGGGCGCGTCTCCCAGACGGTCGAAACCGTCCGTACCCGCCCATATTGAGCCAGATGAGCCACGGCTGCCGGCAGGTGACGTTCCGGTTCGATGTTGGAACCCAGTGAAAGATACGCAAGGTTGGTCTGTTTGGATTTTAGTGCGTCAGACATCGTCCCGACCTCGCTCAATGGTGACGCCGACGGATCGGGCAAAGCGAAGTGCGCCTGGTTTTTCGACCGTCACACGCACTCTTTTCACACGCGGGTCGTCCAGACAGATAGCAGCAATTTCGGCTGCCAGTTTCTCTACCAGGTAGAACTGAGAAGTCTCGACCAACCGGATGACGTGCTTGGTCAAGGCCCGGTAATTAACTGCCTGATCTATGTCGTCGGACTCGCCGGCTGGGCGTGTGTCCACGTGCAGCACCAGGTTGATGAGCACGTCTTGCCGGTCCCGGCGTTCTTCTTCATTAACGCCGATGATGGTCCTGAGGAGCAGGTCTTTAATCTGAATCTGGTCTGTCATGTTTAGTCCCTTTAATCAAACGATGCCAACATCCATTCTGACGCACTAAGCGGCGAGTTTCTTACCTGGGCACTTCATATTCCTGAGACGTATCTCGGGTGGCATCTAACCTTGTGATTTGTGCATACCCGGGTATATATGGTTTCAGTTTGGAAAGGGTGACGCAAGCCTCCGTGGGAGCATTGAACTTAGCTCAGACCCTGATTTGAGTACGGTTCAGCTAGCAGGTGATGGAGGAGGAAGTCAGCCCGCGCCTGGCGGGCCAATGAGAGGGAGGTTGATCCCGCTTTGCGGGATTTGATGAGTAACGGCAAGCGCCATAGTGGCCAATTCGACAGCCTGGCACTTAAGTTATCCCTCGGCGTCGTCACGGATGGTAGAATAGATAAGGTGCGCCAGCACCACGTGTACATCTTCGATCTGCTCCATCGGCTGGCAGGGGACGACCAGACACACGTCACATCGTTCTCGCATCTCGCCGCCGTCTCGTCCGGTAAAGCCGACTGTCGTCAGCCCTCTCTCGCGGGCCAGATCCAGCGCCCGGAGCACGTTGGGTGAGCGTCCGCTGCCGCTGAAAGCGACCAATACGTCGCCTTCAGCGGCCAGTGCATCGAGTTGTTCGGCAAAGATGGTCTCGTAGCCGCAATCATTGGCGTAGGCCAGCATCACGGGGATGCTGTCGGTGAGGGCAATGACCTTCATGCGTGGTTTGCCTTCGCTCACAGTGCTTTTGAGCAGATCATTGGCGAAGTGAGAGGCGGTCGCCGCGCTGCCGCCATTGCCAATGAGAAAGATGTGCTGGTGATCTAATCTGGCTTGCTTGAGAATATGGATGATCCGGGCAATTTGGTCCTGCGGAAGCTGATGCAAAATGTTACTAATCTCGCCAAGATACCATTGGATGTAAGACACCTCACACTCCCTGTCACTTAATAGTTTTCTACATCATACCAGAGTCTAGCGAGTCACACAAAATTCTCTGGGCAGTAGTGCGCAACCCAGGGAATCTTTGCTCCCGCTACCCTTGCGAAGGTTGTGAATAACCTGGCTAACAGGGCAATTTTTCGGTAGATCAAGGCATTTTCGCCCTGAAAACTCTCACCAAACCTTCGCAAGGGTCATCTGGCCTGGTAGTTACCTGAGCGGAATGTATCTTGGCTATCCCTTCAATGAGCCTGCCAGCAAACCTCGCATGAAGAAGCGTCCCAGGAAAATATACACGGCCAGGGTCGGCAACGCCGCCAGCAGTGACCCCGCCATCTGCACGTTCCACTCGACGATGTAACTGCCGGCCAGGTTGTTCAAGCCCACGGTAATGGGCTGAACCTCGGGGCTGCTGGTGACGGTGACGGCGAAGAGAAAGTCGTTCCAGACGGAAGTGAATTGCCAGATCATCACCACTACAAAGCCGGGCACCGACAGCGGGAAGAGGACATAGCGGTAGATGCTAAAGATGTTGGCGCCGTCGATGCGAGCGGCCTCGACCAGTTCGGTCGGCACGGCTGCGTAGTAATTGCGGAAGATGAGGGTGGTGATGGGGATGCCATATACCACATGGACGAAGATGAGACCGGGGATGGTGCCGTACAGGTTGCCGCCGAACCAGGGAATTTTGCTCAATACCTGCACCAGGGGGATGAGGATGCTTTGATAAGGGATGAACATGCCAAATAGCAGCAGGGGGAATAGCACGTTCGAACCCCGGAACTTCCACTTGGCCAATACGTAACCGTTGACAGAGCCCAGCATGGCCGAGAGAATGGTGGCCGGGACGGTGAGATATACGCTGTTCATAAAATTGACGCCCAGACCTCGAAAACCCTCTTGCTGGCTGCCCAGCCAGGCTTTGCTGAAACTATCGAAGTGGAACCCTGAGGGCAAATCCCACATATGGTACAGGCTCACCTCGGCGAAACTTTTCATGCCGGTGATGATCAACAGATACACAGGGATCAGATAGGCCACCGCAAAAGCGATCAGGGTCAGGTAGAGGAAGGCGCGTCGCCAACGGGTTATGTAGGTTGCGCCGCTACGTAGTTCGGTCGATTGAGTCGTCATAGCTCAGCCTCCGAGCGGGTGCTCCACACCAGGTAGGGGATGATCAGGACTGCCACCAGAATCAGCAGCACCATAGCGATTGACGCGCCCCGGGCGAAGTGGTTGCCGCGGAAGGTGGTGTCCCACATGAAGAAAGCCGGCACGTCAGTCGAGAAACCGACGCCAGGCCCGGTCATAGCTACCACCAGGTCGTATATTTTTAATGAGATGTGCCCCAGGATAATGACGGCACTCAACGTGATGGGGCGCAGCAAGGGCAGGGTGATGTGCCACAAAACCTGCCATTCCGAAGCGCCGTCCACCCGGGCTGCCTCGCGTAGTTCATCGGGGATGCCGCGCAGCCCGGCCAGGTACATAGCCATCGTATAGCCCGACATCTGCCAGGCGGCGGCCAGCACCAGCGACACCACACCAGCCGACACGCCGACGGCCGGCGTGGCCAGCACGCCCAACCCGATTCGTTCCAGCCCCTGGCCTATCAGGCTGCCCTGCGGGATGTGCCAGACGGTCGGGTCAGTGAACCAGCCCCATTTGAGAAATCCCAACCCTAACTTCTCAAAGAGCAGATTGACGCCGGTAGCTCCCAATTCAGGATTGCCGGGATTCAAGAGCCAACGCCACACCACGCCAGTGACGATGAACGAGATGGCCATCGGAAACAGGTAGATGCTACGGAAGATGCCCTCACCCCGGATACGCTGGTCGAGCAGAAGGGCCAGAAAAAAGCCCAGCACCAGGCACACGAGAAGGAACAATATGGTGAAGCTGACTGTATTGCGCAGGTCGATTTGAAAGCGCTGGTTGGCGAACAATTTCTGATAATTGCTGAGTCCCACCAGACTAAAACTAGGCAGGAGGCTGTCCCACTTGGTCAGCGAGGCGAAGCTGGTGAAAGCGATGAAGCCGTACACAAAGACGGCGATGGCCAGCGCCGAAGGCGTGATGAGCAGAATCGAGACGACCCGCTCCCATGTCAAATGTCGCATACGTTTCCTCTCCAATCTTTGCCCCTATCTCTGCGGTCGATAGCGAAACCAAAAGCAAACGAAGGACGAAGGACGAAAGACGAAGGACGAACGGTTTTCTTCACCGTTTCCGTCCTTCGTCCTCGATATTTATTGAGCGCGAAGCTCCCAGATGAGACTGGGCCGTCTCGCCTGCCCTAAACGATTTACTGGCAGACGCCGGCGTCCACACATGCCTGCTGCAAGGCAGCCTGAGTGCCGGCCACGTCACCGCTGGTCACGAACAACTGCATAGTATCATCGTAGTCGTTAACCCAGCTCTGGATAGCCGCTGCCCCATGATGCATACTGGGCACGATGGCGTCCACGGCCCAGTCCTTCATAGCCGACTGCAGGTACGCGTTGAACAGGTTGGGATCGCAGTCGGTGCGGGCGCAGATGGAGCCCTTCTTGGGGTTGAAGGCTTCCTGGCCTTCCTTAGAGCCACACACCTTGAGCCAGTTGCGGGCGTTTTCCATGTCAGGCGCTTGCTTGGGCAGGGCGAAGCTGTCGGACAAGGCGACGAAGATGCCCTGGGTGCCGGGAGGTGGCGCCCATCCGTAGCCGGTGAACTGCTTGGAGGTGAACCAGCCGTCGGTCCAGTCGCCCATAATCATCATGCCGCCCTTACCATTGATCAGGTACTCGCCCGCGCCGTCCCAGGTCAGGGCCGGATGGTCGGCGTTGACATAGCTCAGCATCATCTTGAAGTTTTCCAGGGCCTGGGTAACTTCTGGGCCGGTCCAGGCGGTAGCGCCGGTCCACAGGCCCCTGTAGGCTTCGGCCCCCAGCGTGCCGGCCAGTACATCTTCGAAGACGTGAGCTGCTTCCCAGCCTTCCTTGGTGCCCATCACATAAGGCTGGATGCCGGCCGCCTTAAGCGTTTCGGCAACTTGCTGGAACTCCTCGAAGGTGGTCGGCGGGGTCAGCCCGTTGGCTTCAAAGACGGCTTTGTTGTACCACAATACGTTGGAGCGGTGAATATTGACCGGGACGCCCCAGTAGTGACCTTGGTATTTCAGCAGGCTCAACAGGTCGGGCGGGAAGGCGGACTCCAAGCCCTCGGAGGCATAGATGTCGTCCACGGGCTCCAGGTATTGCTCGGGGCTGTAGGTTTCGACCTCCAGGCCAGCATGGAGCTGGAAGGTATCGGGCGGGTTGCCGCCGATCAGACGGGGCTTAAGTACTGCCTTGAAGTTGGTGCCCGAACCGCCAGCCACCGTGGCGTTGACGATCTCTACATCGGGATATTTTTCTTTGTAGATGTTGAACATGCCGTTCAGGCCCTCGGCCTCGCCACCAGCCGTCCACCAGCTACCGACCACCAATTTGCCAGCAGCCCCGGCAGCATACAACATCTCGGGCTTGCTGGGGTCGTAAGTGGCCAGGAAAGCATTGGCTTCCTCCTCAGTCGGGATGCAGATCGTCCAGCCGACTTCCAGCACGTCGGCGTTGATGATCTTGTCAGGGAATTTCTGAGGGTCGGCCTGTGCCGCCTGGTTATGCAAGGCCATGATGGCCGGCCAGGATAGGACATTGCCGAAGTATTTGTCGGCATACTTGGAAAGCCAGTCGTCCTTCTGGACGGCGACCTCCTCCTGGCAGGTCACGGGCCCCTGAGCACTCGCCGCTATGGGCATAAGCATCAGAAGCATAACGGCGATGAGCGTGAGATTGAGCAGCTTCTTCATTGAGACTCCTCCTTTTCGGGTAGGGAAAGTGTTTTAAATCGAACCGACTAGATTGGTTGTCCTACGTACAACAGGCGATACCATCCCTCCTTTCTTAGGCTGAAGTTGCGCAGTTACACACATAGAATGCTTATAAAAACTCGGCGTGTTCCGCGTTTCTATGGCGAAAGTAGCCTGATTTCCGCAAATTACTTTGACTTGGCGCAGCGGAAGCCGAGTTCGTCACTGGTGGTTTTGTTGGGATCCGCGCAGTTGCGGTTGAAGGTGGTGGCCTGCGGCTCCTCGTCAAACCAGCCGCCGCCCCGGGTCACCCGGCACCGTTCGCCATAGTAAGGATCGTCGGCGGTATTGCCAGGGTAAGCCTGGTACCAGTCGGCCGTCCACTCCCAGACGTTGCCTACCATATCTTCGACACTATAGGGACTGGCACCCGCCCCAAAACTCCCAACGGCGGTCGTGCCACGCAGGCCGGTGGCTTTGACGTTGGCTTTCGTGGTGTCCCACTCGTTGCCCCAGGGGAAGCTGAATCCCTCGGTCCCTCGGGCTGCTTTTTCCCACTCCGCTTCGGTGGGTAGACGCTTGCCAAGCCACTCGCAGTAAGCTACAGCATCGTTCCACGTGACCCTGACGACTGGATGGTTCTCTTTGCCGTCAGTGAATTCATCGCGCCAGGTCTTTTTCCCGGCTTTCTCCGCCTCGGTCACATAGGCCGTTGTTTCGACAAAGGTGGCAAAGTCGGCGTTGGTCACCTCAAACCGGTCAATCTCGAAGGCGGGGAGGTCCACCTCGTGAGCGGGGGCGTCTTCGGGATCACCACTGTCGCTGCCCATGGTGAAGGGGCCGGCCGGGATCTCGACCATATCATCCGTGACAGGGGGTAGTGTCGGGGCCTGTGTGGCCTCTGCGGGTACCTCTGTTTCTGCTGCTGCCGTAGGGACCGGGGTGGGAGTGGGCCGGGGAGTCGGGGTGGGCGGAGGAGGCACCGGCGTATTGGTAGGTACTACCTTCGCCTGGGTAGGTTCAGGCAAAGGGGTCTTAAATTCCACTGTTGGCTGGAGCGTCTGGGCTGTCTCTTCAGCAGGACCGCACGCTGCCAGAAGCAATCCCACGATGGCAATGAAGATCAACAGTTTTTTCATCGGCAATTTTCTCCTCTTCTCACAACTGGCCGGTAACAGACGATAGATGATGAGTAAGTGCTAACCGACAGCGCATCGTTTATGCCCTGACCGACAGCGCATCGTATAGATTTTGAACCTTACGAACCGTCAACGCATCGTAGAGATTCATTGACATTGAACCGACAGCGGACCGTTTACAGAACCCTAGATACAGTAGGTGTTGCCCTTGCTAAGGTACTGTGTACAGGGCTTCGTGCTGACAACGTCTCTACGATGCGCTGTCGGCTTTCACCGCCAATATCTGTACGATCATGTGACGGTACTCTCCGCCACAAAACTACACCATGGAGCGCTGTCGGTCAGCAAGTAAGTAAGTAAGAAGCAAATTCAGCGCGTACTGCTTTTTGTCTAATGGCTACTGACCGGCGTGACCAGCGCGTAGTTGGGCGTGGTGAGGATTTTGTGCAAGACAGACCCTACCGCACCCAAAGCACAGGCATCCTGGCCGTGGGCAGAAATGACGACGCGAGTCGATTTGGCCGGTCTGGCGATGGCTCTTTCTGTTATCACCTGCTCTGCAATGGGCAGGAGTATGGGATAAGCCTGGGACATAGCTCCTCCCAAGACAATCAATTCGGGGTTGAAGGCGTTGACCAGGTTGGCCAGGCCGATACCCAGGTAGTGTCCTGTTTCGCGCAGTACCTCCAAGGCTGTCTCGTCTCCTTCTTCGGCGGCCTTTACCACCAGCGGGAGGGTGATGCTGTCGCTGCGACCCTGCGCCAATGCCATCAGCCGACTGTGGGGACGCGCTTCGGCGGCAGCCTGGGCGCGGACAATCACTGCCCGGTTGCTGACGACCGTCTCCCAACAGCCGTGGCTGCCGCACCGGCAGGCTAAACCGTTGCTCTGCAATGCCATATGCCCGAACTCTCCGGCGTACCCTCCCAATCCCCGATAAGGTTTGCCTTCGACGAAGATACCTCCGCCTAAACCGATGCCGATGGCCAGATAGATGAAGGTCTCAACCTCCTGTGCTGTGCCGAAATAGTATTCGCCCAGAGCCGAGAGGTTGGCGTCATTGTCCACGAGGATGGGAACGGAGAGGGACTGGGCCAGCAGCTCCCGCAGAGGGATGTCTTGCCAGCGGAGGTTAGGGGCGAACAGGACCATACCCGAGTCGATGTCGACCAGGCCGGGTATACCGACGCCGACGCCCAGCAGCGGCAGGCTCAGCCGGTCGGCGACATGGGTGGCCTCGTAGATAATCTCTTGTGCTCGATGGATGATCGTCTCTTCGCTCTGGTACGTCTCGGGGGACTCATAGTAGCGCCACTTGATCTCGGCCCGGAAGTCGGTCAGGATGGCCGCGATGAAATCCACGCCGATTTCGACGCCGATCATACACCCGGCCTGGGGATTGAGTTCCACCAACACCGCCGGGCGACCGCCTCGCGACGACCGCAAGCCAGCTTCCCGAACGAACCCCTGGGTCAGCAATTCGTGGACCAGGCTGGAGATGGTGGTCTTGTTCAAGCCGGTGAGACTGGCCAGTTGTGCGCGGGAAAGGGAAGCGTGGGTCCATAGTTGGTTGAAAACGATGGACAGGTTGATTTCTCTGACCAGGGATTGGTCGCCTGTCCGGTAACGCTGCTTCACGTCGCCTCCTTGCCCGTTCAGCCATTGAAAGGCTTAGTTTGTTGAGACAACCAACTAAATGGACAGTCCTATTATATCAGGAACGTTGGGTGATGTCAATAGTTTCGCCCCGGCGATTCGGTTGATTTTGTATAATCGGTCGGAGTGCTTCTTGCCATGCTTGATCTCAGACGAGGCAATCTTCTGCCAGCGCCACCGCACCCCACAGGGGTGCGTCGTCGCCCAGGGCGGCGGGCACGATGTCAAAGTGGACCTCGGGCAGGGCTGTCTCGCGAGCGGTGCGGC
>CAYTNQ010000066.1:0-22505 GCA_964439175.1 uncultured Anaerolineales bacterium
GCGCCCGGAAAAGGCTTAAGTTAGCGCATATGGGGGCTGGGGGAGGGGTCTGCCCCACTCTACTTCTCAAGTACATTCTGAGGGGGACTTTTGACAGCACGCCGGCTGGCCAGCACCGTCGCCAGGTGTTCAACCTGGGGATCGCTGGGGTCGATGCGCCTGGCTTCGGCCAGGGTGCTGGCTGCCAGCTCATAGCGTTTCAGATTGAGGTAGGCCACGACCAACGCCAGGTGGGCTTCGGTCCGGTGCGGCATCAGGCCCACTGCCCGCCGCAGGTGAATAACTGCCAGCGCCCACATGTTGCGCCTGGCGTAGCGCTGGCCGCTGTTCAGCAGAGCGGGGCCGTTGGTAGCATCGCGATCACGGCACAGGAGGAGGCGACTGTCATCAAAAAAGAAATCGTCCTCAATTTGAAGGATCAGCAAGAACATCAGCAGCGCCAAAAGCACGCCGCTCCCACTACACAACAGGCCGGCCCTGCGGGCAAGGGGGAATCCCTCACCGGGAGAACCCAGCCCAATGACCATGCCCGCAATGGCAAAACCCAACACCAACAAAGGGCTGATCAGAAACAGGTAGAAGATCCCCTTCCACCGCAGGTACAGCCCGACGAGCACCGTCAGCGAAAACAGGATGAAGAAAACGAAGGGCAGGATGTATAAGCGTGGAACCGATTCGAAGGCGGCGTTGGCGAGGTCTGGCGGCACGTCGCCGGGCAAACCCAGGTAGACGGGCACCAGCTTGAAGGGATTGTCGATTCCCACTTGATACGCCGCGTAGACGATCATTAACACCGGGATAGTTGCCGGCCAGAAGGTACTGGCAAACTGCAACGTCAGTGCCACCCACAGCCAGGGTGAGCGTTCCTCGCGCCGCCGAACTTTGATCCACAGCCTGTTTCCACAGGCGGGGCATTTACGGTCGTCAGGGTCAGTTCGGGCAGCGCAATAGGGGCACAGGTATTCGTCATCGAACTCGTCTTGGAGCGGAACAGGAGGTAGTTCCGGTTCCGGCTCTGGCGGCGGCAGGCGGCGCGCGAAGTCCTGGCGTAGTACAGCAGCAGCCGGTGAGACAGGCTTCCTGGCATACGGTAACTCTGCCGCTGGAGACTCTTGGGGTAAAAAGGGGCTTTGCTGCGTCTCGGCAAGGCCGGATACCCCGGCTTCCTTCTGCTTGCGCACCCAGGCTAATCCCTTGCGTGCCGCAGCGTTAGCCGGATCAAGGGCCAGGACGTTCTCCAGGCAGATCTCCCGCTCGTCCAGGCTATCCACCACGCCGCTCAACCACAACCAGGCCATAACGTTTTCTTCGTCCATCTCCACGACGCGCATCAGAAGGTCGCGGGCGCGTTCGCGTTGACCGGCTTCGGCCGCGGCGATACCCTCACGCAGCAATTCGTCCACTCTGGCTCCTCACCTCTCGCATTCTGTGAATATTATAACCTGGGCTTGCTGAAATGTCGAGAGGTTTTTTGAAATGGGGTGTGTCCAAATTCTATAGGACCCTACGGGTTTTCCGAAACCCGTAGGGTCTTATAGAATCAATCGGTTATTCTGCCTATTGAGATAAGTGGCAGTTTGTGCTATACTATGAATTGCGAGAGTGGGTTGGTGTAGTAGAACCGGGCAAAAGGACTCCTTCTAAGTACGTCCCAAGAATCCCGTACGCTAATTGAGGCAATCGGCTGTGGTTCAGTGTCACGTCTGCCGGGCCAGGTACGTTACTAACACCATATACTGTACCGAATGCGGGGCATATCTTCTGGATGAGGAAGAGCTTGAAACCGACCCCATAGAGATGGCACATATTGCATGGCTGGGGAAAGCTTCGAGCGTGCAGCCCAGGGATCTGGATTTGCCCGGCACCGGGCCATTGACGATTCGACTACGCATCGGCAAAGGCTCCCAGCAACGGGAACTGGAAGTGTCGCTGATAAGGCCGATTCGGCTGGGCCGCAGCGACCCCTCGCAAAATATCTTCCCCGAAGTAGACCTGACGGATGATCTGGCTATGCAGTGTGGTGTCTCTCGTGAACACGCCTGTATCTTTGGGCGCGGCAGAAATATTATGGTGGAAGACCAGGGAAGTACCAACGGTACCCTGCTCAACGGCAAACGGCTGGACCCCTACATACCCGAGCCCCTTAAACATGGCGACCAGCTTCAACTGGGCAAACTGCTGATCGAGATAAATCTTACCGGAAGGTAAATCCGGCCTCGGCGCGCTGCTGCTTTTGACAACCTCCGCCATGCAAGGTATACTCGAGTCCTAAATCCTTCATAATACAGTCGGATAACGTCAATCCATGACCTCAACCTTGCGGGCGCTCGCCCGCTATTGGTTTTTAGCCGCCCTGCTCCTATTTTTCGCCATCTTGCAGCTTCGGATCACGCCGCCCACATCCTCCGGGTTTTCTTCGGTAGACCAGGATCCCTCAACGAAGCCCACGCTGGCTTTGTTGGGTACACCCACGCCCACCGATAGCCCGACGCCGACAGCTACCTCATCGCCGACCCGGACGCAGACGGCGACAGTGACACCCACACCCACGTCCACGCCATCGCCGACCCAAACACCAACGCCTACCGCCACAGCTACGCCGTCGCCTACCGCCACGCCTACTTTTACGCCCATCCCATTGCCTACACCCGACGGCGTTTCACGCACAGCGCACGTGCCGATCTTGATGTACCACTACATCTCAGAGCCGCCCGCCGACGCCGACAGCTACCGGCGAGACTTGTCGGTGACACCGGCCGACTTCGAGGCACAGTTGAGTTGGCTGCGCAGTCAAGGATACCAGGGCATCACGCTCACTGACCTGGTTTATCACCTGGCGCTCGGCTGGCCGTTGCCGGACAAGCCGGTGATCCTCACCTTCGATGATGGCTATCGCGACAACTACGCCAACGCTTTCCCCTTGCTCAAGAAGTATGGCTACACAGGCACTTTCTTTCTCGTCACCCGCCCCATTGACGAGGGTGACCCGGCTTACCTGACGTGGGATATGGTCAAAGAAATGCACCAGGCCGGTATGGTCTTCCAGCCACACGGATATCGTCATTACGATCTGAGCGGCAAGGACGTGGACTTCTTAGTCTACGAAATCGTCGGGGCCAAGGAGGCCATCGAAGCCCGCACCGGTGAGACGGCCCGTTTTTTTTCCTATCCCTCCGGCAGCTACGACCGCCAGACTGTCGCCGTCCTCCGGTCGGCATATTTTTGGGGAGCTGTGGTCACCGGGCAGGGTGCGACGCACACGTCGGACGACCTCTTCCAATTGACCCGCGTCCGCATTCGGGGCAGGCACACCCTCCAGGACTTCATAGAGTTGGTGACCTACGACTGGTAGCGAATGATGGGGTGAGATGTACTTTGACGCACTGACCACGGCTGCCATCACCGCCGAACTGCGGGCTGAACTGCTCGACGGGCGCGTGCAGCAGGTGTTGCTTCCCGACCGGTTGTCGCTGGCTTTGGAGATCTATGCCCATCGGCAGCGGCGTTATCTCCTGGCCAGCGCCCATCCCCAGGCAGCCCGCGTTCACCTGGTGGCCGACAAGCCCCGGCGCGGCGTCGATAGCGCCCCCCCCTTGCTGCTCCTCTTGAGAAAGTATGTGCGCGGCGCGCGCCTGGTCGACGTCATCCAACCTCCCGCCGAGCGCATCTTGCACCTCGCCTTCGATGGTCCCCTGGAGCCGGTGACCCTGGTCATCGAGGTGATTGGACGCTATAGTAACCTGGTGCTGGTGGGCGCCGATGGCGCGGTACTGGACGCCATCAAGCGCGTGGGGCCGGACATGAACCGCTACCGCGTGGTGTTGCCCGCCCACGCCTATGCCCCGCCCCCTCCCCAGGATAAGCTCCTGCCGGGGGAGGTTACCGAGTATCGTCTGCGGCACTTACTGGCTGAGTGGCCGCCCGAGACACCACTACGCAGGGTATTGGTCGGGGGCATCACCGGGATCAGTCCCCTGGCCGCGCGGGAGATTGTCTTTCGCGCGCTGGGAGACGCGGATGCACCCGTCGAGGCGGTCCACCGCATCACGCCTCTGCTCGAATCTTATCGCGCATTGACCCAGGAACCACCCCGGCCATGCATCGTCCGCGACGAAGATGATGAAATTATCGCTTTTGCCCCCTACCCCCTGACGCATATGAGCACCTGGGAGCCGGTTGAGCGTATGAGCGCCGCGCTGGCGGCCTATTTTGGTGGAGAATCGGGCGGCTACCAAGCAGCGAAAGCCCCTTTGTTTCAGGCCATCGAAGCCGGGCGCGAGCGTTTGGCCCGCCGGGGGGCAAGGCTGGCCGAGGAGCAGGCAGCCGCCGGCGATCCGGAGTCGCTGAGGCACATGGGGGAAGCGATCCTGGCCTACGCCCATCAAATTGAGCCGGGACAATCAGAACTGGTCGTGGAGTGGGTAACAGACGAGCCGCCGCTGCGCGTGAAACTGGATCCCACGCTGTCTCCCTCTGAAAACGCGCAGAGCTACTTCCGGCGCTACCGCAAAGCGCAGCGGGCGGCGGCGGAGATTCCGGCGCAGGCGATGCAAGTTGAGGCAGAACAGGAATACCTGGACCAACTGGCGCAAGACCTGGCGATGGCGGAGAGCCGCCCCGAGATAGACGCCGTGGCCGGTGCCTTGGTTCAGGCGGGCTATCTAAAGAAGAAGAAACGGAAGCCGTCCTCGCCGGCCGCCCGTCCCTTACGCTTCAGGTCGCCCGACGGCTTCACTTTGTGGGTAGGCAAGAATGCCCGGCAAAACGAGGAACTGACCTTTCGCCGCGCCTCGCCCGACGATGTGTGGCTGCACGCGCGGGGCATGCCGGGCGCGCACGTCATCGTCCGGGCGGAAGGACGACCCGTCCCGGAGCGGACCATTGAGTGGGCGGCGGGGCTGGCTGCCTACTATTCGCGCGGACGGGGCGACACCCAGGTAGACGTAGACGTCCTTCTCCGAAGAAACGTGCGCCGGCTCAAGGGGGGGCGACCGGGGCAGGTCATCTATCGCGGCGAACGCACGCTGCGCGTGGCACCAGGGCCGGCTTAGGTGCCACGCACCCCTGGACATCTTCATATGGTGAATCTTTAATAAATAAGACAAGAATTTTGCTCACGGATGAACACGGATGAACACAGATTTTTTGAAAATTATTTTTATCCGTGTTTATCTGTGTAAATCCGTGAGCCATTTTTCTTGGCGGTTTGAGGCGAAGCTTCGCTAGTAAAGTAAGGAGGATTGCCAGTAGAGAGGATGCACTTTTTCAACCGTGACGAGTCTGCTGGGCACCGAACTGCTGCCGCAACAGACGGCTCGAACTTCTACCGCCGGTGCCTCGAACACAATCAGTCAGGGGCCAGGTAGGCCAGGGGCCACATGGCGAAACTTCGTACCTGTTTGCGACGGGTTGTGTCTCTAGCTCAACCCACGGGAAGAGGTCCGGTGCTACATTTCGGAACTACCCCCGCTCGATGGGCGTCTCAATCAAACACACAGGGAGGTCATCATGCCAGACAAGGAGATCATACCAACTTCAGAAATCGACACGCTGGATGAAGAATCACTCAAAGCTCAGGTATCGTTGGGACTCGATGAAGCCAGGCAATTTGCAAAAACGATGGATTTCGACGATGTCAAGAGCGGTCAGTGGTTTGTCAATCTGCTCACCAAAGTTGTCCACACCTACAACCGAAATGTCAGGGCCACTTACTTTTATTACCTGTGCAAATTGTGGCCGGGAGGTCCCGACTGAATACAGATTCTGCCCTGGCTGTGGACAACCAACTGCCACTGAGAAACCCTGTGTGTCTTGCGATGCACCAATCCCGATCGCTTTTGCTTTCTGCCCCCATTGTGGTGCTTCACAAAGCGGATAGAGCGTACCCATAAGAACTAAGCGTGGGGATAAAGATTATGGCAAATTCGTTTGATGACGCCTACCCAAACATCACCTATTGGGTCGAGTCTTTTGGTTGGATTGAAGTGGGACAAGATGAATATAGCACGTCGATGGTCAGAGCGCTGGACGAAGGCGGCCTGGTTTGGGAAGGCATGGATACCTACGAGACCCTGGACGAGGCTATGCAGGCCTTGGAGAGGGCTCTTGGCGAGTGCATAAAAGAATATGGAGGTGCATAAGAAGGAGACATAGATGGACATCTCTGGAGGATATGACGAGTACGCCTTCGTAGCCGAGTTTTACGACTATGTCGTGCCATACCGCGATCGACAGGACGTGGCTTTCTTCGTGGAAGCGGCCAAAGAATCCGGGGAGCCGGTGTTAGAGATTGGATGCGGCACAGGCCGGGTTTTGATTCCGACGGCCCGCGCGGGGATCAAGATCGTGGGTCTCGACCTGTCGCCGCATATGTTAGACGTGTGTCGCCAACGGCTGCTGGATGAGCCGCAAGAGGTTCAGTCCAGGGTCCAATTGGTGCAGGCAGACATGCGCGACTTTGAGCTTCCGCAAGCTTTCAAGTTGGTCACGGTACCCTTTCGGCCGTTTCAACACTTGACCACGGTCGACGATCAACACGCGTGCCTGGGGTGTGTTCAGCGCCACCTGGTGGAGGGGGGGAGGTTGATCCTCGATCTCTTCAACCCTTCTTTGCAAATGTTGGTGAGCGACAACCTGGGACAGGAACTTGGCGACGAGCCGGAGTTCGTGATGCCCGACGGCCGGCGGGTCGTGCGCCGCCACCGGTTTGTTTCCAAAGATCTCTTCAACCAGATCAATCATTCCGAACTAATCTACTACGTAACCCACCCCGACGGCCGCCAGGAGCGCCTGGTGCATTCGTTTCCCATGCGCTATCTGTTTCGATTCGAGGCGGAGCATTTGCTGGCGCGTTGTGGATTTGAGCTGGAGCACGTTTATGGGGACTATGACAAGAGCCCCTACGGGTCGAAGTATCCGGGTGACTTGATCATGGTAGCCAGAATGAGCACTTGACAAACTGGCGCCAGTGCTGTATTATGTATGCTGTATACACTCCACAGCAAGGCTACGCCCCAGTCTGAGCAGACAATTTAAGATAAGCATGAACGGTCAACGAGTTGATTCCTACCATCCCATTTTGAACGCGCCCATTTAATTTGACCCCCTTGCCTTATGTTGAAAACTAACCATCCATCACCCACTGTGGTCTCCTGGTACCGACGGGCAGGGATCTGGATAGGCATTGGGACCGGTCCCGGCGTCATTGTGGTGGGGGGCGGGTTGGCGGCGAACTTGTCGCTGCCGGTCCTGTTGCTGGCTATCCCTATCGGGGCCCTGGCCCTGGCAGCCCTGGCGGTTGGTCAAAGCGTTATGAGCCGTCGCTTGCGCCTGCCGTTAGCCGGGCGAGCCGCTCACGCCTTTGGGCCCGGCTTTGGGGCTGGCTTCCTCAACTTGATGGTTGCCTTGAGCATGATGGGCTGGTTCAGCTTCTATGTCGGCATCTCGGGTTTTAGCCTGTCTGATCTGTTCAAGCTACCTGGTTGGGTCGGGCCGCTGATGATAGCAATCACGTTGTTTATTCTCAGCCAATTGGGCCTGAATCGCTGGAACTTTGTGGTGTGGATCACAACGCTCTCCGCCCTGGCCGTGGCGATCATCGCTTTGCTGACGGTCGGCGCAAAACCGGCTTTGGCCGCAGGGGGCGGCTTCACGCTCTCTGAACTCCTGTGGGGTATCGGCACGGTGGTATCCTACGGCATCGTCTTTGCCATGCGCTCCAGCGATTTTACCTGGGATCTGGCCACCGACGCCGACGTGGTGAAATCCGGCCTGGCGTTTCTCATACCGTTCTTGATCCTGCTTGGGGTGGGGGTTCTCTTATATCAGGCCACCGGTGACTGGAATCTGGCCGACATCCTGGCCCAAAAACCGTCCGCAGCGTTGGGGCATCTCTTCCTGGTATCGGCCGTCATTTCCCCGGCGCTGTCGGGGCTGCATTCTGCCTCCCTGGCCCTGGAAAGCATCAGCCCGCTTCGAAGACGTCACAGCGTCATTCTGATGTGTATCGTGGGCTTTATCCTGGGAGCAACCCGTTTCGATCATCACCTGCTGTGGTTCCTGGATTGGCGCGGAGCTGTGCTGCCTCCGGCCTTAGTGGTGATGTTGGCCGTGGCGATGCTCCGCCAAAAACCACCAACCAGCGCGGCCTTGACCGGCTGGTTGGTGGGGGCGGCAGTCGCGATCGCGCTTAAAGCCCAGGGACAGCTCGCACACATCATCGTTGGAGCGGCTGTCAGCCTGGCCGTTTTAAAAGTGATGATGCTGTTGTCGGGCAAAACGGGGAAACCAGCCGGCTTGCCCGTTCAGCCTGATTAACGAACACGATGGTACCAACGCTGCCCTTGTTGAGTCTACACACGTTTTGATATTGGCCTCGACTTGTTCCCTCGCATGTTACACGTGTGTTGCCAACGGCCGCTGGATGAGCCGCAAGAGGTTCAGTTCAGGGTCTAACCAGATCAATCATTCCGATAACACCCGAATGCATTGGGTATAAAGAGACTTTGTGGACAAGACGGCCTTCCATTTATCCTTATGATAAGGAAATGATGTGTATATTGACAACCTAGTAAAATAAGGATATAATTTATCTTGTAAGTTAGTCAATCGTCTTGTTAAGAGGTGGATATGAAGACGACCGTATCAGCACGCGGACAGACAGTAGTTCCACAAGAGATCCGTGAACGGATGGGCATCGTGCCTCAGACCAGGCTGGAATGGCAAATCCGGGAGGGGGTGATTGTTGTATACCCGATTCCTCCTGATCCCATTCAGGCCGCAGTGGGACTGCTCAAAGGCCAGGGACCGACGACAGACGATCTACTGGCGGAGCGGCAACGGGAACGCCGACGAGAGCATAACCGGGAAGGAGCCTGAATGCCACGTTACATCCTGGACACTTCGGCACTGCTGACCGTCTTGAATAACGAGCCTGGTGTCGACACCGTACTCAGCATCCTGGAGGCGGCCCGTGCTGGAGAGGCGCAGGTCTACCTGCCCTTTATGGCCCTGATGGAGCTGGAGTATTTGAGTTTGCGCCAGCGCAGTCAGGGAGAAACGCGGCGGTTGTTGGCCCTGGTTGAAGCCTGGCCTGTGGAGATCGAGAATTCGACACAGGAATGGCGCCACGAAGCTGCCCGAGTCAAGGCAACTGCCTCAATATCCCTGGGGGATGCTTGGATCTGCAGCCTGGCCTTTCTGGAGGATGCAGAGGTGGTGCACAAGGATCCAGAATACGACGTAGTCCCTGGCTTGAGATGCCTGCGATTGCCCTACAAAGCCTAAGTATGTGATCCCCAATCCGCCCGATACGCCTCTGCTGAAAGAAGCCGAGGCGCGCGGTGCGCGCACGCTGGATGGCCTGGGTATGCTGGTGTACCAGGGAGCCATCGCCTTCAAGATGTGGACCGGCCGGGATGCGCCGCTGGCCGTAATGCGTCTGGCGCTGGCGCAAGCCTTCGGTCTATGAGCGAGGCGAGCACAGTGGCAAGCGAGGACTTGCAGCGAGCCAACGAATCGGCCCGATCTGCGTGGAACCAGAACGCGGCCTTCTGGGACGAGCGCATGGGCGGGGGCAACGAGTTCGTGGAGGTGCTGATCTGGCCGGCAACAGAGCGGCTGCTCGCGCTGCGCCCCGGCGAACGGGTGCTGGATATCGCCTGCGGCAATGGCCTCTCCTCGCGGCGCCTGGCGGCTATGGGCGGAAAGGTGTTTGGATCACGAAGACGCGAAAAGGACGAAGAGCACGAAGCACGAAGAACACGAAGGGGTTCCTTGCAGGGCACACTTTCTTCGCGTCTTCGCGCTTCGTGTTCTTCGCGGGCCTTCGTGTCTTCGTGATCCAAACACTTCATTCCAACCCCTCATCCTGCAGCCTGGCCCCTATCTGGCGAATAGTCTCCTTGATCTTATTCTCCAGTGTGGACTGCGAGATGCCCTCGGCGCTGGTGACGTCGATCTCCAGCGTGAACTTAAACTCGCCTACCACGGCACTGAGCGGCAATAAGATTCCTCGGTTGACGTCGGCGATCTTTCCGGTCGGAATGTCCTTCACTACCAGCCGGACGCGTTTGTACTTTCGCTCGTGGTCAATCAGTTCTGTGCTGTCTCTCCCGCCAATCTTCTCTTCTGCCCTTTCTTCTTCTTCCGGCTCTTCGTGCTTCTCCTCAGCCTTTTCTTGGGTTGTCTGTGCCAGAAGCTCTTCCGCCTTTTGACGGGAGACGAGATAGAAACCTGGCTCGAATGGGATGGCGGCCAACGGAATTTCGTCATCGTACTTCAACGTCGTGGGATCAAGTTCCTCATCTCGCACTTCAGCCAGGCCAAGTGCTTTTTCCTTTATTCCAAGCTGGATCGCACGGGCGACGACTCCCGGCTCAGCCGGCGCCGGCAGTTCAGGACTCTTGTAGAATTGGTCGAGGATCACGGACGTGGCCACTTGCTCGTGGCCGGCCAGCAGTTTGTTGACCAGAGTCCGGTAGCCAAGCTGGGTAACGATGGCGCCCACATTGATGTCAGTCAATTCACGCCAATACCAGGTGCTCAAGGTCTCATTGCCGGCCACTGGCTGGCCCAAGTCCACCCGGCGCTCACCGATTTGTAAGGTGTGATACATGCGCCGCACGTTGAACGAGAAATCTCGCTTGATATCGTGTAGACGACGCTGGATCTCAGCGCGCTTGGTCTCCAGTTGAGGGGTCTCGCCGGCGTCCAAACTGGACTTGATTTCCCGCAAAGCCAGGAGAGTCTTCACATCTTCGCGCATCTTGGCGAAGGCGGCCGTGTCCGCCAGGGCGAAAAAGAGGGTGTTCTGGTACTCGCGGAAGGAATTCCCGCGCCGCTCGATCCATTCGGGGATGTGGGCTCCGGAGTCGTTAGGGTGGAGTATGATCAACTTGAGTTCGCGGTTGTCAGGAATCCCTTCACCGCTTTCAGGCCATAGATAGGCGGTGAACTTGGGTCCGATCTCTCCCTGGACGATCTCCCGCAACTCAGTCTCATAGGTTTCGTTGAAGAGTTCTTTCTTATCCAGGATCATGCGGTTGAGGTTAGGAATGCGCGAGAAGTAGTAAGCGCCGGCCCGGCTGCGGAGTGCCGCGCCTGTCGCGGCATTGAGGTACCACAGCTCGTTGCCCAACTTCCCCAATACTTCAGTGACCAGGGCCGGAATCGTGTCACTGCGCAGGGTGGCCAGCTTGATGTAAGGCAGGCTGATGCCCTTTTCGGAATCGTCGGCGCTGAAGGAGTGGAAGAAGATGGCAGTAGCCACCCGTTGGGCCAGGTGTTTCCAGGGACGATTAGCCGCATCCATAGCCTGGGCCTTGGCCTCGTGACCGGCGATGTCAGAGGCGATGATGCCTTCGTACTCGCTTCCGATATGTTTGAGGAATTCCTGGCGGACGGCGGGCCGTTCCAGGTTGATGTCGCCCGGCAGGATCAGGTCCAGGTTGACCTCACGCTGGTAGAGGTCCTCGATGACGTTGGCCAGCAAGCGCAGCACGCCCCGCGTGCGCTGGAAGGTGGGGAAGGTGCTCCACTTTTCGTACAGGATGTCCAGCAGATCGGGGTGGAAGGGATAGGCCATCTCCATTTTGTCCCGGTAGTTGACATCGCGCGCCTTGGGTGGCAGGTCATCACGATGCTGTTGGTAGAGCTGGAAATAGCGCTGGACAACCTCTCGCATATCGACTCGTCGCAAGGTTTCTTCTTCAAAGAGACGGCGGCGAATGACGGCATGCGTTTCTTCATCCTTGACCGGCGTCTCGATGCTTTCCACGCGCCCGATAATCTTGTCCAGACGGGTCAACGCCTCCTCTTGACGCTCACCGAAATCCTCCAGGTGGCTGGACGGCAAGGTAACCACCAGCATGCCTCGCGGCAAAGTGGACACAGCTTCGCTCAACTCCTGGAAGAAAGAGAAGGTCTGGGTGCCCAGCGAGACCTTCATTTTATCCCGCACGTCGAGAGAACGATTGATGTACTCCAGGATCTCATCGAAGAGGAGAATGAAGGGCTGGTGGGCGGCCAGGAAATCGCGCAATTTGTCCTTGCCAGGCGAGATGCGCCGTTCGTCATCCTGTTGGAAAGCAGTGTACCCGTCGCGCCCCCCGATTTGGTAGGCAACTTCGCCCCAGAAGGTGCGCCGGGTGAGACCGTCCGTCGTGCGTCCCTCCAACGGATTCCAATGGTTGCCGCCAATCACTGCCATTCCAGGTGAGAGCAACTCCAGTCCCGGGGGCAGTAGTTCCTTCACCTGGTCGCCGTGTCTGAGATAGTGGTAGATGGCAACCATAGAGTGCGTCTTACCGCCGCCAAAGGGGGTCTTAATCTCGACCACCGAGGCTCCTTGACCGCTGGTCAGCTTGTTATGGACGCCCGTCAGCAGGCCCGTCAGGCCCTGGGTGAGATACGTCTTCTTGAGAAACGTATAGGGGTCGTTGTAATCAGGCGGGGCTTTACCGTCGGCTACGTCACCCAGGTCGGCGGCAAACACGGCTTCGTCGAAGTGACCCTTGCGGATATCTTCGTGGGGGGTGATGATGTCGAACCAGTTTTTCATGGGTATCTCTTCCTTCTAACGATTGGCAAACCAGGTGCGATAGTCATGAACAATCTGGTGGTTGGGCGAATCCTCCTCAACAACGACCATGTCACAAAGAGGGAAGGCGTACTTTCTACGCCCACGACGCAGGTCAACGATAATGCCGTACAGGTCATCCACCAAGCCAATCCCCGTCACCTTAACCCGATCACCGGCTTGAAGTGGTCCTTTCTCTTGATATTCATTCACTTCCGCTTCAAAGGGGAAGAACAGGTTCGCTTCCAGATATTCCTCCCAGGCGTCCAGGGCGCCCATCTCATCATCCACATCAACACCAGCCAGAACCTCCCGGATGCGCTGCCCCTCTTCGCCCAGGAAGCTCCAGGCGTGTTCCGCTGAAAGAGCCTTGATGGCTCTCTGGACATCTTGCTGTGTATCCCTAGGGTTGGTCAACTCGATCTCGTGCCTTTCTAACCCGATACAGGTCCAGTCCAGGCCTTGCTCCTCACTTCGCCGGATGATGGAAGTGGGCATATTCTCCAAGGTAATGCTGTCCCAATGAATCAGCACCGTGTCTCTTCCGCCTGGCCCTATCTCCGAAATCCGGCCCTGCCAGCCACCGATGTCAACACCGAAGTCGGGATCCAGGACGCCGGGCTTGACCACCACCGAATCACCTATTTTGATGCCACTCATTCAGAAGTCTCCTCGATAATGGCTCACGGATCAACACAGATGAACACAGATTCTTTTTCTGATTTATCCATGTTAATCTGTGTGCATCTGTGAGCTATATCTGTTTCTTTCGTTGTCAAAGATCTTGCGCTTGACCTGTGGTTTCTCCAGAAAGCCATAACCCAGCGTATTGTAAACGGTATAGAAAGCGCCGATAATCTTCTCCGACACAGCATCGTATTTCATCGCCCGCCCCTATGTTGACTCACGGATCAACACGAATCAACACCGATTTTCCTCTTTATCCGTGTTCATCCGTGTTTATCCGTGAGCTATTCAAACAACCGCTTCTGCTCCATCTTGGGCTTGCCCTCCTCGATGGCCTCCGCGCTGCCCCGAATGTAGGCGTCCTTGCCGATGAGCAGCCCCTCCAGTAGTTGCTTCTCCTTGTTCCCGTTCAGCAGGCACTCGGCCACTGCCTGGCAGAACTGCCAGAAGGCGCCGCTCTGTCCGAATCCGGTGTGAGCCAGGGCTCTTGTCAGTTCTTCCTTGTGGCCCTTCTCCCACAACTGGCAGGCCTGGTGCATGGCGTCCACCATGTTTCGCACTTCCTTGACCTGGCCCCGTTTCTGCGGCCCCAGCACCTCCACGTCGGCACCGCGCTTCTTCACAAAACCGCCCTTGCCCCACAGTTGTTCCAGGTCTACCCCCTCCGCACTGGCGATCTTGCGGGCATCGTCGAAGGGGACCTTGTTTTCCAGGTAGGTCCAGCGGTAGGTGAGGTAGAACTGGGCTTCCTTGTCGATGGCTTCGCGGCTGGCGCCCGCCAGCAGGCGGCTGACCAGGAAATCCGTGGCCACCTGGCGGATGAAAGTCAGCAATTGAGCGACCCCCACCGGCTCACCCGAATAGGTCTCCACTCGTTGGTAGCGAGAGAACTCTTCCATGCCGGGGCCGATAGCCGAGATGAAAAAGTCGCCGCCGGCGATGCCCTCGGCCCAGAACTGGGCCAGTTTGCGCTCCACCCTGGCCTGGATCTGGGGCTGCAACTCGTTCCAGAAGCCTAGTGGCTCGCGCTCCACTTTGCGGCAGACCATATAGATGGAGGAGGCCAGGGCAGCGGACTGTGCGACACGCAGTCGGCTCTTGGACTCAGTATGCATTGGCCAAGAGCCTGTGACTACCATACCCGCAGTTACCAAAGCTCCAAGCATTGTTTCCCAGCCTTCGGTGGTTGTATGGGCATAGACGATGATAGCAATACCATTGGGCCGCAACACACGATGCATTTCTCGGAATGAATTAGCAAGCTGAGTCTCAAAAAAAGCTTTTGCTTCCTCTCGGTTAGAGTGTCGGGATGGTTCCATAATAATCTCGCCGGTTTTTGGAACGACCGGAGTGGCAAACAAATCAGCGAAGTAATCACCTACAGATCTTTTGAGCCACACGTAGAAGAAGTCAGATATAGCAGAGTAGGGTACATTATCGTAGTATGGCGGATCGGTTAGGGTAGCATCGAGATAATCATCAGGGATCGGCAAAGTTGCAGCTGAGGCATTCTGGGTATGACTGACAGCAAAATCGATTGCTGGATTCGATTCAATATAGCGTAATACCCAGTCTCGCTGGGATGTCCAGTCTCCATTAGCACCAGAAAAAACGTTCAGCTCACTGTAATCCCAAGACATAGACAAGGCTTGCCGCGCAAACACATGTTGCATCTTTTCGCTAGTGTTCTCCCAGACAACAAGAATAGCGTTTTTGTCGGCCAGCCGATTGAAAATGATAGCTAAGTATCCGACGATTGACCGAGTCAGCTCCTCAACATCTGAAAAGAAGGAATATCTATTCGCAATTGTTGTGCAATCATCTCGAATCCGATCATGGCATCCTTTTACTTTCTCCAGGAAAGTTACCAGTGCTAACTTCTGGCGGGGATTGAAAAGCTCGTGCCATTGTGCCATTCCGTAGTTGGTGGGCAGCATATAGCGAGAATTCGGCTCCATATATTCTGTTGGTAACGGACTCTCAAGATATGACCAATTTGCCAGTTTTTCACTCAGATAAGCGCTAGCTTGCTCAAAGATGCGTTCGTCCATCGCAGTTGCCAGACGGTACTTCTTTCCCGTCAACTGTGGGTGGTGAAGCACTACAGCTAGTAGTCGTTCACCTGTTTTGCCCTGACGAGCAAGTCGACGAGTGTCGGCAGCTTTGGTTACTTGGCCACAGACAAGACAGCGGGCGTCGCCACGAGTGACAGTCCCCTGGCCAGGGTCAAACTTAGCTGACTCAATAGCGGTAGCGTTTTCGAGGAGTTCGAACTTAACACACTTATTTGTCTCATCAACCACTGGGTAGTAGGCAACTTTCTTGTTACTCTTCTTGGCCAGCCAGAACTGCTTCACCAGCGGGATTTCGGCCCCGCAGGCGGGGTTCTGGCAAGGAATGGTTCTCGCCCACAAGTAGCCCACGGGTATCCAGCCATCATCATCCACGGGATAGAATCGACCAATTTCGGCGCGAGCCTCCTCCAGAATGATGTTCGCCCACTTCTCCACCAAGTGCGCTAGTAGATTGACCTTGACCGTGTGGCCTCCTCCACCGAATTCCAATTGCCGTGCGGCGTTGCTTTCGCCTTGCACCATCTCACGCGGTAGCTCTACCTCGATTCCAAGTTTCTGCGGCCATTCCAGCGTGGCCTTTTCGATGAAGACAGCCACCGGGTTGTAGTCACTGGCGTAGGTCTCGCAACCCAGGCGCAACGCCTCCAGCGGGATGGAGCCCCCACCAGCAAAGGGATCTAGTACGCGAGGTGGGCGGCCATATTGCTCCAGAATGAGTTGCCTGGCCCGCTCAATGTCCTCCGAATTCCCATGTTTGACCGCTTCCCAGGGAGTGATTCTCTTGACCAACTCCAGCAATTCTTCACGTTCGTGAGGATGATCAGGGCCAGGATCGTCAATCAGGGCGGCGAAGGCAGTTGCGCGGGAGGAGGCGAGGGGTCGACGCGCCCACCAAATGTGCAGCGTGGAGGGGTGGCCGTGGCGGATGTTCTTCTCGCGGGCCGACTCTTCGGAGATGTCGGCCAGGGGGAGGTCGTATTCGATGAGGCGTTTACGAATCGTCAATCTTCTTTCCCCTCAGTCAGCGTCCAGGCAAGCAGACTGTCAACATTTTGTCTGGCTTCAGCACGTCGGGCGAATTCTTGAATATAGACATTCCAGTGCTGACGATTTAGCCTGGCGCAACCCGTTGTGAGCCTATCTCTAACAAATCTCACGGCGTCAAATAGTTCGATTTGCACCAAGTCTGGATACTTCTCCTGCAAATCATCGCTCTTCTCGCCGCCAATGCTCACGAGACGGACCAAATATCTATTGCGTTTTCCCATCCCGGACTCGTAGATGGACGCAGCCAATTTCTCGATTTGTTCAGGATCGGATTCAAACCCCATCCAGTGCAGGGCGTACTGAACATTTCTCCGCCCAGGCTCGACCCAAGTGCGATTCAATTCGCATCGCCTCGCTTTAGCTTCCACTATCAGAAAATCAGTCATATTAGTTGCACCGGGCGCATCCTTCAGATCCGGTAAGCGTAGCTTGATGTCACGTTCAAAACAATAATCACCTGGCTCTTCACTCGAATAAGGGAAACGAACCGCAAGAACATCTGCCTCGGCTTCTTTTCCCTTTTTAACGTCTGGATGAACTGTGAAGTTAGGTACGGTAAAGTAGCCGTTGAAGCGCAGGTACCAAGTTGCCAGGCTCTCTACTTTGTTAGCGCTCATTCCTTACTCCTCATGGAAATGCTCGCGGTTAGTTTAGCACTCCAAATGGTCGGGAAAGTGCTGCCGCAAATGAAAGATCAAGTTTAACGCATCGACTTTGCTGAGAGTAACCCAGCAGCCTGTACCCATTTAAACGAGACCTTTTTTCCGCTCCCCTTGCTTTGTCTTGGCGTTACCACGGAGTGTCGTACGTTGCAATCACATCATCTATTGTTTGAAACTGCCCCACGTTGGCACAAATACGGCCAGCCACTCTTGCACATGCAAATCTGGCGAATTCCCAGAGCGCTTCCGTGTAGTATGCCATATCGGGACTATATGAGTATCCCTCGTGTACGATAAGATTTCGTCGTCGGTAGAAAAGTGCTATCTGGTAACGCGTTTTTTCTTGAAGCTCATACTTTGCAGCAGTTATCGCATTAGGGTCGAATATAGCCTTCAGTTTCGGCAAATGAGTCAACTTTTTCAATGTGTCTATCTGTTCTAACTGGGTCAGGTTCTGCAAAAGAACGAGCCTGTTTGCTCGCCAGTTTGCAAAGCTTGGATTTGCGTCCAATAAGGCTTGCATGTCCTGATGAGTCTGTATTTCCTCGGTCAATTCCCGGCAGGAAGTCAGAAGCTGTTGCCCCAATTCAGTACGATCCCAGGTTGAAACCAAACCCGGCAATCGCCTCTGAACGCCTTCAAGTTTGCTTTCCCCAGTTTGCACAAGCAGTTGCTCCAAGGCAATCCAGTAGTTCAGAAACTGGTCTGCCTGGTAAGTCTCCCAGTGCCCCTTTGCCAACCAGTGGAGTGACCGAACGATGGCTCGTTCCACTTGAGTTCTCGAGAATTCCGGCTGACTTAGAAGTGGATCGTAGAACTCGGCGAAATTAGCCAGATTCTTGTCTTTCGCATCCAAGCGCGTAAGCATTGGCAAATCACGCGCGGTTACTTGATGGAATCTCCGCTCGCGGTCATTGATCGCCGCATAGTACGGCAAGAGTTCAAGCTTTGAGCTTTCATCGTCCTTCTTTCTAGCCGTGTAGCACCAGTTTAATACATCCAGAGTTTCGTCCAATTGTATCGTGGCTAACTCCTGAGCCATTTTGTGATCATAGGCCGGTACGGCAGTAGTCGCTCGCGCACTATGGCGAACAAGTTGATTTGAGATAGTGCCGTATCTACCTTTATACTCGTAACTAGAAGACAAGAACTGGTTCAGGCCAGTTTGAGCCGTTGGAGCATATCGTTCAACATTGCCCCGATAGGCAGGCAGGTCGAGACCATCTAGTAGATTGGCTTCACCGTAGTCCCAGACACGGGCATCATACAATCGTACCTGCCCGATTTGTAGATTCTCACCCTTGAGGTCAAGGCCATCGACGACCCCGATCACCCTATATTCACTGGCAGGTTGCGCGAATGACAAGATGAGATTAGCAAGAATGGGGTCAATCTCGCTGTCCTGTATCTGATTGATTAGGAAGTTTACATCTGCCTTCTTGAAAGATTTGATGAGGTGATCAATCACGCTCTCATTAAACGGCTCAATGATCGAAGCCGCGTTGCCTTGCAGGAAAGCCGCTGTTGAGTCTGAGCTGAGTAACCGGGAACTTGACAAGAATAGGAGAGATATATCGGACAACCATTCTATGAGGATTTCTGAAATACGGCGCTGTGCCTGAAGCCTATTCAATACCTTCCCTACATCCCCACCACCAGGGTTTGAGGGATCGACTTCGCCCCGCCCAGTGGAAAGAGCCAAATGCTGCAGAATTTCCTCTAGTACCACCCGGAGAAGTCTGTGCTTCATCTGAATTCTTTGGCTGCTGTCAAAATTCACTGAGCTGCTGGTACCCAGTGCCATTCCTAAACTGAATGCCAGGATACCGTTAATGACATCCTTGAGTTTTTGCCTTGCGCTGTGATGCAGTGTCGTACCCCAACCATCCAAGTCTCTTACCCTGCCGCTTGGGGTCATTCTGAAGACTGGTATCTTATTTCTTATCCAATCCGGTACTGGCGATTCCCAGTCCTCGAATAACCCCAGCGACAACAGACTATCAACCGCTTGATCACAATAGGCACCCCAGTAATCATGTACCTGGAGGGCCTGTTGCTTATACACTTTGATCCAGTCTTCCTCACTGCCCCTGCTTTTCCATTGCGGGTCCGAGCCTTCGGTATACAGTCGAGTAAAGAAATGAATTGCTTGCCCTGAAAAACGTTCAAACCATTCATCGCCGATTCTGTTCCAAAAGTCAGTGTGAAGAGAGTTCACAACGAATTCATTCTGCTCTTCTTTTCGCCTGGTGGAGGCATCAAACAAGTCCCTAAGAATACTTGGAGGAAATGCTATACCGTCAAATATCTCCTGAAGAAAGAAAAGATTCACGCGTGCCGAGAACTCGCGATCACTGGTAAGAAGATAGCTTGCTAAATTTCTTGCTCTTTCTTGCTCCGACCCCTGTGCTACGGAAGCGATAGCTTGCACAAACAAGCCCAAACTCGATGACAGTGCCTCGACGAAGTCCATCAGACTTTGTTGAACGTTTGGTGTTTTTAGAGCGGATTCCAGTTCTGGGGTATGTAAACTTAGGAAAGATTTGGAAACTGCCGACGCAGCATGCTCTTCTAGAGTTTTTGGAGCGGCTACTTCCATCAGGCGAACAAGTAGCATCCGAGTAAGGGTTTCTAGTTTATCCCTGGCATCAGGCACTGCTGAGGCAACTGTGGCAGTAAGCTCAGTATGAATATGAGTAAGATATGTTGAAGATTGAATTACTCTAATAGCGTCTTGAATCGATTGATCGAGGCGATTCAGGTCGTAATTTCCACTTGAGTCGGGGGTACTCGCACCGACCAATTGTGCGTGAAGAGTTGGATAATATAACCTGATAAATGCAACCTCATAGCCCGATGCATTGAGAAGTGCATTCAAGTCCGCCACGAGATTCTTTTGCCATTGCCGAAGGCCTGTACCAGCGACAATTGCATCGTTGATGATCTCAGACAGGTTCTGAAGATCGTGGTAGAGAGTTTGAGCAAACACCAAATTGGTAGGCTTCTCTATTAAGCTTGCCCAGGTATTAAGCAGAGCGACCACATTCTCACCGGTAGTTGTTGCCACAGGTTTCTCCTCTTAGCCTTTTCCTTATCCAACTTGCCAGTCTTTGTATTCAACTACTGAGCACACCCTGCTACCTTCTCTTCCGACGCCATAAACGTCATCTCAAAAGGTATCCTCATCCATCCGAAAATGCGCCGCCGGGTTCTGGATGTGGTGCAACTGGGGCGCATTGCCCCCCGCCTCGGTGACGATGTACAGCCAGAACTTGTCGTCGAGTGGTGCGCCTTTTTCCACTCGTTGGCGGGCAGGCGGATGGCCCAAGGGCAGAAATGCACGCCAAAATGCGCGCGTATTGTTTATCAATCGCCATCCTTCGCTGCGTCACCGGGCAGTCGGTCGTAGGTTCCCCGTCCGCGTCCTGTCCGTTTCAGTTCTTCCTGCCTGACGATACGTTCTGCTCGTATGTCCACCGCGTTGCTAGTGCTCTGTCAAAGCTAAATTGACGAGTCGAATTGGCCACCATGGCGCTTGCCGTTACTCATCAGATCACCCTTGACAGAGTACTAGTTTAGATAATAGCTTGCTTCTACTCCCCATCCTCGTTTGCCAGCATCAGTGCATGCTGATAAAGCGACTCACTCAAGTAGAAGCCAGCGATCTCGCGTAGGGTGTCCAGATGAGGACGCACCGCCTCAAGCGCGCCTTTGGCCTTTGCCTCTAGCAGAATACCTACCACGCCTACGACACGCAGTCCCAAGCGCTGGGCGGCATATCGGCCTTCCCTCTCATCCATCAGGATCAGGTCAGCGCCGAGTTCCAGGGCCAGGGCGATGCTTTCCGCTTCGCCGAGATCCAGGTCACGCTGCAACGCAGCCACCAATGCCTGGTTCTGCACCGCATGCCGTTCAATCCAATCCGCCGTGATGACCTCATCACGTCCGGTCCAGCGCTGGTCACCCGCATTCAATTCATCCCACACGCCGGGGGGGATATGCAATCTCGTATACAGACGGCACAGGAGATCGAGTTGTCCAATTGCGGCCAGGTTGGTCAGCGGTGACGTGTTGCTGACGATAATCATAGGCGTCCCATCTCGCGCAAAGTCGTGATATCCTCATCCAGGTCCGCCACATCATAATGAGGTGGGATGCGGCGCGATGCCAACAACTGGCGAAACTCCCACAACGTCATACCCGCCAGTTCCCGCGCCTTGCCTATAGATAGTCGCCCTTGGGCGTACAGATGGATAGCGATTTCCACCTTCAACTCGGACGTTGTCAGGCGGGCTGAGTCTAGAACGTCACGGGGTATTTCCAATATGCTAACGGCAGTCATCACTCTGCTCCTTTCTCTCGCATGGGGTATCTATGTTCTACTCCACTATATACCAAACTGGGGTGAAAACCAAGAAAAGAAAATCTGTGAGCCTCAATCGCCGCCTGCCCTCTTGCGCCACTTCTCTTCCGGCACAATGAATCCCGTAGCAAAAATGTCTTCATCCGTCCGAAAATGCGCCGCCGGGTTCTGGATTCGGTGCAACTGCGGCGTTTCGCTCCCCGCCTCGGTGACGATGTACAGCCAGAACTTGTCGTCGAAGTGGCGGGCCTTCTTCCACTCATTGGCGGACAGGCGAATGGCTCCCGAGCGGGCGCGGGCCTTGACCTCGATGTAGCGGATGTGGGCGAAGGTGCCGTCAGGGTTGTAACAAGTGGAACGCACGTCGAAGCCGTGGTTCTCGCCCGACACGTCCTCCGGCTGCCAGCCCTGGTCCCGTTCGTGTTTCATAGTCACCTGCATGCCGACCGCTTCGATCTCCTCATCGCGGGCCATCCCCAGACCACCGGACGGCGTCGCTTCCACCTGATAGGGGATCTGGCCCTCTTTGGCATGAGCGGGCTTGGGCTCGGGGGCTGTTGCTGCGGGCAGGGGAATCACCGCCGCTGCACCCAGGATACGTGGTTCTCCCACCGTCAGGTTGCGTTCCAGGCGAATCTCCCGCTCCAGGTCTGCCCGGCGCATCTCCAGACTCTCCAGGTTGCGTTGCTCGTTTAATAAGGGCAGGTCCACGGCCTCGCCTACTGCCTGCCGCATCTGGTAATCGAGGATCTTCTGGTTCGACTCCTGGATCAGGTAGTCCAGCGAACGCAGACCGTACTTCTCTTTGACCCGAGTCTCGCGCGCCCTTCGACCGGCAATTTCCTCCCGGAAGGGAAGAAGCACCTGGGTGATGATGAAGTCCTCCACCGCGTCTCGGTCTTGGAGAAGGTCGAGGAGTTCGGGCGACAACCCCCCTCCGGCTCCCCCCTGGGAGGGGGGAGAGAAGGAAGTTTCTCCTTCCCCCTGCAAGGGGGAGGGCTGGGGAGGGGGTAATGGTTCGTGGTCCCACAGTATAGCCGGATTGACGAGCTGGATCGTCCCATCCAGCGCCTGGTACAGGCAAAAGACCCGCT
>CAYTNQ010000067.1:0-22399 GCA_964439175.1 uncultured Anaerolineales bacterium
CGGAGCGAGTGTTGCAAAATCTGATCGATAACGCCATCAAGTTCACACCCAACGGTGGTTTGGTGAAAGTCAGGGCGGGGCGAATGGACAAGAAAACAACCAGGCGCGAAAATGGGGATGGCAACGACGTTGCGTATCTGTACGTTTCAGTTTCAGACAACGGTGCTGGCATCTCCCCTGAATTGCAGAGCCGATTGTTCCAGAAATTCGTCACCGGGGAGCGGCAAGGAACCGGCAGTGGGCTGGGGCTGACGTTCTGCAAATTGGCCGTTGAGGCGCAAGACGGATGCATCTGGGTTGAATCCGCATGGCCTCGCCCGGGAAACGAACTTGCCCCAGGGGCTACCTTCATCTTCACCTTACCGGTTGCCAGCGAGAGCAGCCTTGCCGAGGTGGAAGAACAGAATACAGCCGCCCCTTGCTATTTCAACACCACCGGCAGATAGACCCGTCGCCACGTGGCCTGCCAGCTCACCCGCCACTCATTCAGCACCGGTGATTGGCCCGCCAGACCGGAGGAAAGGGTAGCCCGTAGCCTGAGGCTGGGGTATTGGGTGATGTCCAGGCTGGTCAGGTTGATGCCGCTGGCGACGTCGGTCAGTACTTCGACCCCATCCATGCTTAGGACATCCACCCGCAGGTCGGTCGCCGCCGGGGTGGTCTGAGTAAAAACCAGGCGGTCCCAGCGGGCGCCGGCGACGGTGGGCGTAATGGGAGCTGAGATGGCCGTGCCGGACAATACGCGATTGTCCAGGATGAGTCCCCCCTCGGACGTCGGGCTTGTGCTATTCAGCCTGAAAAGCCCAGAATCATCGGCAAAGGTGTCGCGCCAGGACGGGGTCTCCATCAGGGCGTAGGTCGTGAAGCCTTGAGTGAGCACGGATAGAAAACTGTGCTCAGCGAATAAGGTTCCCCCCTTTTCCATCCAGACTTGATCGTAAGGGGCCCAGGCAAAGATGCTTAGGTTGTGAGGGCTGGCGTCACCCAGCCACAGAGCGTCGTAGGCCAGGTGCAAAGCCATAGGACAATCGCTCAAGGCCAGGGCGCCACTGGCGCGAATGGTGTAGGGCCGGCCGACCAGGCGATGGTTGGTTGGCAGTGCGCCTGGCGGCGCTGAGGCAGCCAGGATGAGGATATAGGTATCCGCCGGCAGACTGTTGGGGAAAAACGTGAGCTTTAACAGATTGTCCGGGGCGGCGATACGGGTCAGCTCCAGGGTCGCCACGAAAGCGCGAGTGAAAGCAAGGGGGCCGCTCTCCAAGGTTTGCGCTGAGGCCAGAGAGATGATGACCCATAGCTGGCCGACAACAGTTGTCCCGCTGGGCAGGTTGGTCAACGCGCCGCCGCAGCCCGAGGCGACACACACCATGGTTCGGCAGGTTCCAGACAGGTCGTCACACAAGATGCCGGAGATGGGAGGGCCCGACCGGCTGGGGAGTTCAGCCCATACCCAAACTTCATAGCCATCGGATGAGGGGGCGGCGTAGACAGTCATCCCTATGGCTTGAGCATCGACCATGGACGGGGCAGCCGCCCCCATGACAGTCAGCAAAAGCAGCCAGGGCCATCCCCTCATCAGGCGCCACCGACGGCGAAACCTTGCTGCGGGCCGAGGGGCCGGAATTAATCTACGCTCCCAGCGCCACCCACCTCTTGCGCTACGGACGGCGGACGGCCGAGCGGGCAGCCGAGTCCTGCCTGGCCGTAGGCTTCAACGGCCTGGACCAGGCAACCCTACGTTTTGCCGAGGAGGAGGCACGCAGCATCGCCCGGCTGACGGGCGGGCGCGCCCTGACCGGCTCGACCCCCAAGAAGACAACCCTCTACCGCCAGGCCTCCCACTACCGGATATTGCACTTCTCCTGCCACGGTGATTTCAACCCGGAAGCCCCCCTCATGTCAGCCCTGCACCTGGCCCCGGACGAGGCGTTGACCGCATTGGATGTCCTGGAGCAGCTTCGCCTGCGTTGCGACCTGGTGACCCTGGAGCAAGTCCGCAAGGCGTTAGCCCGTGACCTGCACGATGGTCCCACTCAACTAATCAGCGCTATTGTAATGCAACTGGCCTTTTGTCAAAAAGCCATGGAAAAAGATCCGTCCCTGGTCCCGGCCCAGATCACGAGTATGCAGAAGCTGGCCGCTCAGGCTATCCACCAGATGCGCACGCTACTCATCGAACTACACCCTCTGACCCTGGAAACACAAGGTCTGGAAGCGGCCCTGAGGATTCTCCTGGAGCGTCGCCAACAAGAGATCGAGACGAGCCGGCTGACGTTGAACGTAGACACCTGCCAGCCTGGGGGAGTGATCTCCCGGCAGCCGGCCAGGGTCGAGGCAGCCATCTTCGCCGTGGTGCAAGAGGCAGTCAACAATGCCCTCAAGCATGCTCAGGCCGATAACGTCCTGATCCAAATTGAGGAAACCCCCAAGGCCATCCGAGTCGTCATCGTCGATGACGGAGTAGGGTTTGATTTGGAGGAGACGGCGCGGGGTTACGAAGACCGGGGCAGCTTGGGCCTGGTCAACATTCAAGAGCGAATGGAACTGGTCGGCGGCCAGGCTACGCTCGAGTCTGCGCCTGGCCAGGGCACGCGCGTATCTCTGTGCGTGCCAAGAGCGTGAAATTTACTATATTGCACTCCTGAGGTTGGCATGGGTCTATCAACGAAACCTCGAATTGATTAGGGTGCATTCAAAATGGGTTGGTAGGGACACCCCTTGCGGGTGTCCAGGGCAGGTGCAAGACCTGCCCCTACCAACCCATTTTGAATGCACCCAATTGATTATAGTGGAACACCCCCACGACTAAGTGCCTCTTTTTGGCTGCCCTCTGCTACCAACTGAAATCTTGAGCGCGCGACGAATGCGCTTGAGGAATTCTTCGTACTCAAATGGTTTTGCCAAGAAGTCTACAACTCCCAGTATGTAACTCTCCTCGATAGTTTGCCAGTCTGAGCAAGCAGAGACAACTATAATCGGGATGTGTGCAGTGGCCGGATTGGCCTTGAGGGTTTGTATCACCTCCTTCCCCGACACACCGGGTATAGTAAGATCCAGCAGGATCAGGTCAGGGCGATGGGTCCGGGCTATCTCAATGGCCTCCTGGCCACAACCCGCCGTCAAAGTCGCTATGTCATTCCTGGTGAGAATACGCCGCTCGATCTCACGCACAGCATCCTCGTCCTCGACGATGAGAACCTTCATCTCGCGATCTACCAGCGGCAGGGTAAAATGCACCACAGCGCCCTCGCCTTTGGTGCTCTCCACCCAAATGTGCCCGCCCTGCTGTTCCACGATATATCTGACATTGACCAGTCCCAGGCCGGTACCCTCCACCGCGGTAGACGAGGCATCGGCACGCCAGAATTTCTCAAAGATGTGCGCTAATTCGTTTTCAGTCATGCCAATGCCTTCGTCGGCGACGGTCACCTCCAGGTATCCGCCCGCCAGCGTTGCGCTCACAGTGATCGTACCGCCATCGGGTGAGTATTTGGTCGCATTTGAGAGGAGGTTATATATCACCTGGCGGACACGGCCCTGGTCTGCATAGACTCTGGGCCATCCTTCGGCCAGCTCCCCGGCCCTTTTAAGATCGCCGCCGGCTTGCAATTGATACGTGTGGTTGGGATTGGCTTCTTGCCACGACTGCATCTCTTTTTCAAAGAGGGAATAGAGGTTCAACGGTTGCAACTTCATAACGAGGCCTTCTCCTGACTCGATGCGGGATATGTCGAGCAGACTGTCAATTATCTGCTTGAGGTGAATGGCGTGACTGTTGATATAATCCAAAAAGCGCGATCGTTTTTCATCTGAGAGATCCTGGCGGGTCAGCAGTAATTCGCTGAAACCCATAATGGAGGTAAGGGGGTTACGTAACTCGTGGGCAGCCGTGCTCAGGAACTCGTCTTTCATACGAGCCAATTTCTTGAATTCAGTCACGTCGCGGAAGATGCCCACATAATTGACAATACCTGCCTGCTCGTGGGTAACCGGGGAAATGGTCAAGCTCATCTCGAACAGTGAGCCATCCTGGCGCCAATCCATCAGGTCACCGCGCCACATCCGGCCTGACTGGATCGTGTTCCACATCTGGTGGTAGATCTCCGACGGAGTCCGTCCGCTCTGCAGGATGCGGAGCGATTGTCCCACTGCTTCCTGGGCGGAGTAGCCGGTCAACCGGCTCCAGGCGGGATTGGCGTATTCGATTCTCCCCTGGTCATCGGTGATGACAATCCCCTCACCGGCGCTCTCCAACACAGCCAGCAATCGCTCGCGTTCGCGATTGACCTCGGCTGTGCGCGCCTCGACGCGGGCCTCCAATTCAGCAGTGTATCCTTGCAAGTCTTGAAGCAATTGGGTGTTTTGGATAGCCACTCCCATTTGGTCGCCGATGGCCATCATCAGGTTCAGATCTTCAGGCGAAAATTCACGGGGCTGACGGCTGATGGCATAGAATACCCCCAGGACGTGGCCTTGGGCGTGCAGGGGGATAATCACCAGACTCTGGTAACCAGACTCCAGCGCTGCCAGGCAGGTGGCCTGGTGTATAGGCAGGTCATCCGGGATTGCCCGCATGTCCTGCACCGCGACCGGCCTGCCTGTTTGGGTAACTCGTCCTGAAAGGCTCGTATCCATTTCAAACCGTTTACCTTCAATTGCAACCTCCTGCGGCAGATTGTGTTGGACGTGCAAGTTCAGTGCGCTCCCAGATTCATCCAGAAGATAGACGGCGCCCGCCCCCATCTCAGTGATTGCCAGCGCCTGGACCAGAGCCTCACGCAACACAACCTCGGACTTGAGCGAGGAACTGACGGCAGCAGCCACCGCATAGAGGGCAGCCAGCTCTCGATTGCGCCTTTCCATCTCGGCCCGGCGTTTATGTTCTGCCTCGTAAAGCCGGGCGTTTTCGACGGCGATGGCCGCCTGAGTTGCAAAGGCACTGGCGATGGCCGCGTGTTCCTGGGTGTAAAAGCCTGGCCGGCGATGATCCAGGTTCAAAATACCGATGACCTGCTCGCGTACCACCAACGGCACGCCCAGCCAGCACCGGATGTGTTCGGTACCCTCCAGCTTGATCCAACGGGGCTCCTGGTACACGTCGGGGATGATCAGCGGTTTCTGGCTGTGGCAAATCTCGTATATCAGGCTCCCTTCGGCTATGGCGAAAGTTTGGGTCCAAATAGGGCTATCATCCGGAAAATCCCGGCCGGCCTTGATGTGATGGCTTTCATCCTCCATCAGCATCACCGATGCGCTATCATAGGGGACTACTTTGGCCAGGCCATCAAGCACGCGGCTCACTACCTCGTCCAGGTCCAGCGTCGAAGCCAGCGACGTGCCAATCTCCCGCAGCAAATCGGAGAACTGGCGCGCATCCTGGGCCGCCTGGAAGAGCCGGGCATTCTCGATGGCAGTGGCCGCCTGATCGGCAAAGGCTTGCAGCCAGACCGCATCGGCATGGCTGTAAAAACCAGGGGTGGCGCTGTCGACGTTGAGGAAACCGATGACCTGGTCCCGGACACGAAGGGGAGCGCCCGCATACGACTTGATCCAGGCCACCTCGGGAATGTCTAGCCACCCGGCATAGTTCTCGACGTGGGGGATGGCTAATGGCTGGCGAGTCTCCTGCATCGTTCGTAGGTTGGGGACCTCAGTGACGTTGAAGGTGACTGACGCAACGTAGTCCTCGACCCCAAACTGGGCGTAGCCACGCCAGCGAAAGGCGCAGACTATATCCCTTTCGATGAGCATGATACTGGCGGCGTCGTGAGGTACCACACGGCTCATCTGCTCCAGGATGCGGTCGAGCACCTCTTCGAAATTCAGGGTACTGGTCAGTACAGCGCCTGCCTGGCGTAAGGCTTCGGCCACTTCGTGCTGGCGATGCTCAGCTTCGGCCAGTTGCACTGCCTGCGTATAAGCATGAACGCGAGCAACCGCCGTTTCGATCAACGCGGCCGTGGTGCCCAACAATGTGGCATCCGCTTCGGTGAAGGCATCGCGTGAAGCGTTTAGAACCTGGATCACCCCCACGGGCTTGTCCTCGGCGAAGAGAGGCGCTGTCAGCATAGAACGCCCGACGACTTCGGTACGGCGTGTTATTTCAGCCCGAAAGTCAGGCGATAGGTCCAGATTGTTGTCCACCTGCACCTCCCCCTCGCGGATGGCCCGCCCCGCAACGCTCATCTCAGCAGGAAAGGTGATGCGTTGGGACATGTCAAGGCCGGGATCGGTGCTGGCCTGGAAGAGGAAGGTCTCCCCGTCCTCTTCCAGGAACGACACCGAACAGGCCGAGGCCTGGAACAATCCTTGCAGGCGGTGTACCACGATGTCGAGCACCTGGTCTACATCCAGCGTGGAGTTGACCATCACCACCAGGTCGCGCAACATCTCGGCCACCTGGCGCTGACGGCACTCAGCCTGGAGGCGGCGAGCGTTTTCCACGGCGGTGGCCGTATGAGCGGCCAACATGGACACCACGAGTACGTCTTCGTCGCCAAAAGCATCAGGCTCTGCGGCGTACAGGGTGAGCGCTCCAATGACGTCGCCAGAGATCTTCAGCGGAAAGGCGACGCTGGAACAATAGCCCTGGCCCCGGGCCTCTTCGCACCAGGGCTCATCGGGAGGGTCAGCGTCTTTGTGTGGCTGCACCGTGCCGGGTATTTCGGTCACGCCACTCTGGGCGACCAGGCACGTCATGCCCGGTTGCTGGTAGTCCACCAGGCCTACCCAAGCCATTCGATATCCCAGGTCTTTCACACAGATGTCGCACACTGCCTGGCAAATGGCTTCTACGTCAAGCGTGCCAACCATCCGCTGGCTGATGGACTGGATGGCCCCCAGCCAACGGGCCTGGCGGGTGTTTTCGATTGGTGACTTTTCTTCACTTTTTGGGCTGCTCATCCCAGCACCTCTGGGCACAGCGTTCGGGATCACGGCTGCGGTCCCGGGTCCAATAGATAAGCCGTGCGGAGCGTGTGACGAGGAGCGCGATTCTGGCGTAACGCGGCAGCCTGGGTGGCATATTGGCCTGCCAGGGTCTCCCGCCCCAGGTTGGTATAGATACGGCTCAGCGTCTCATAGCAAACGGCCAGGCTATCTTGAATTGGAGTATCTTCCAGAATGACAATCGCCTCTCGTGCCCAGAGTTCGGCCTGCTGGTGATCCCCCAGACGCCACTCGACTTGCGCGCAATCGGCATAGACTTGCCCCCGGACGTCCGAGTTGGCTGGCACCCAGCCCTCGGCCAAGCACTCCAGCGCCCCTTCCAGACCCCTCCTGGCCCGCTTCCAGTCGCCCTTAGCTGCGTAGGTGGACCCCAGCAGCCGGTAGATGTTAGCCCGCTTATCTGGCTGTGTGCTCAGGTTCAGCGCGCTTTCATAGTGAGTGGCCGCCTCATCGCATTGACCCAAATGGCAATAGGCGTCTCCCAGCGCCATCTCCAGGCCCAATCGCTCTCCCGCGTAACGGGACGCGTCATCCAGGACGGCCAGGGCGGCCAGATAGTGCTCGATAGCCACCTTGTGAGCAGAGCGGTTCTGAGCCCGACGCCCGGCGCGGATGAGATAAGGTACGGCCTTGGCCGGCACGCCAGCCTGATGGAAGTGGTAGCTCATCACTTCAACGCTGGTATCTGTATCGCTCTCCGGCAAAATCTCCAGTTCATCGGCCACTAACCGGTGAAGTGCCCGGCGTCGGTGCGACAGCAGGCCGTTATAGATTGTCTCTTGTACAATGGTGTGTCGAAAAGCAAAGGTATGACCGCCGTCCATGACGGATTCAATGATACCGCGCGCGATTAATTCTTGTAACCGGGCTGGGAGCGCACTGATCTCGCGCTCGCGCGCCACCACGGCTTGCAACAGTCCCAGGGAAAACGTGGGGCCGATGACAGCCGCATACTCCAGAATCTCCTGCAGCTCAAGGGGCAAACGATCCAGGTTGGCCTGGGCCAGGCCGCTGAGCGTGGGTGGAACTCGAAGCGAGGCCAGACCTTCGGGTCGGACAACCTGCCAGCGAGGGCCTTTTCCCGTAGGGGAGGGACTCCCTGGCTCGACGATCTCCTCAGCGACCAATATCTGTAGCAACTCCTTCAGAGAAAGAGGATTGCCTTGCGCCTGTTGCACCCGGCTGAAAAAGGCTGCACGCGCTTCGTCTGTCAGGTTCTCAGCCACGATGAGAGATGACAGCAACTCCCAACTATCGCTCAGCGGTAGCGGCTCCAACTCGACCCGCTGACAACTCTGTGCAACCTGCGCTTCAATCTCTTGAGTAGGGTCCTCAACTACTCCAATCCCCGACCGCGAAAGGATACAGAACAGGATAGGATGCTCATCCGCCAGAGAGAGGGATGCGAGTAACAACTCACGCGATAGGTCATCAGCCCACTGCCAGTTATCCAGCACCAGAATCAGCGGTCCTCGCTTTGCCCCCGCCACTAATAGATCACGTACAGCCTGGAACGTCTGGGACCGGGCATTTGCCGGCGTCAGATGCGTTTCAGATTCTGGGGCCTGGTTGTGCACCAGCGCCAGAACAAAGGGAGCCAGGCTGCCCAACTGGGCTAACAGGGCCTGACGGATGGCAACCTCAGGGGGCGACACGCCGCCGGGGCGCAAGTGTAGAGCTTGCCGGAGTAGGTTACGCCATAAACTGTAGCTGATACGTTGCTGGAACATCTGAGCCGTTCCCCACCAGACGCTTATCTCGTTAGATGGCAGAGCCCCCAGCCACTCGCGGACCAGGCGCGTCTTGCCCAGCCCTGCCTCCCCCAACACCGTGACCACGCCTCCCTCGCCCTCGGCCAGGCGACGTGACAGATCGGTCAGTCGTGCCAGCTCCCGGTCACGCCCAATCCAGGGCAGGGATACATCGCTGGTTGGCTGAGTTAAGGTTGGCGTCTCCTGTTCATCGCGCACGCTGAAGACCGGCACCGGCACTTCGAAGCCCTTTACCTCGTAATCGCCCAGGTATTGGTAATCAAACAGGCGCTTCGTTTGCCGGTAGACTGATTCGCCAACGAAGATACTTCCCGGCTCGGCAAGTTGTTGTAGTCGAAAGGCCAGATTGATGGCTTCGCCCATCACCGTATACGTAAGCTGTTCCTCGACGCCAATGCTGCCAGCGATGACCTCGCCGCTGTTGATACCAATGTGAAGCTGCAACGGGCTTTCCAGGCGCGATTGCATCTCTCGACTGAATATCTCCATCTCGGCCTGCATATCCAGCGCCGCCCGCACGGCTCGCTCGGGGTCATCCTCGTGAGCGACGGGGGCGCCAAAGAGCGCCATCAGCCCATCACCCATGAACTTATCGATGACCCCGTCATAGCGTAAGACGTGAGCCACCAAACGCTGAAAGCAGGCGTTCATCAGGCTGAAAACTTCTTCGGCATCCATACGCACTGCCAGGCGGGTAAAGTTGACCAGGTCAGCGAAGATGACCGTGACACAGCGCCGCTCTCCAGCTACACATTCCTCCCCCTGACTGATCCGGCTGCGTAAGCCGCTGGGAAGATATTGGGCCATATGCTTTTGCGCCGCATACGCCTTGGCCAGGTCGTGGGCGTAGGTGATCAATTGCATCCGGGTCTTTGCCAATTCTTGTGCCAAACATAGAGACGCCTGGGCTGGCGATCCACTTCCATTGTTTTGGGGTTGCCCACAATGAGGACAGACTGTTGATTGGGCCATCATGAATTCAACTTCCCAGGACGAAGCCCCGCCCACGCGGGGAAAAGCGTCAACCAAATCATGAGCCATTCCACCTCTCTATATATTATAAGTCAAGAGGGGACGGGGAAAGGTATCAGAAAGGTATCACAGACACTTTGGCATTCGCCCAAACCTGTCCCGTGGGGAGGGGGCTGCACAGGGGAGGGGGGGACCATTGGGCGCTCCGGGAGGATGAGCAGTTACTGGAGAGCTATGAGGTGAACGTAATCTGAATGGTCAGTTTGACCGGGAGGGGGTGGACAACACCGACCAAAGCGACACGGGGTTCCTTCGACCTTCGGAAGGCCTCTATTTCCTTGAGTGATCACCGATCCTGGTCGTCAGGACTCGTCTGCTCTCCCGGCCGGGGAGCATCCAATACCTGACGCACCTTGCGGACCAGAGCCATACTGCTGAAGGGCTTTTGCAAGAAGGCAGCATCCGGCTTGAGCATGTCTTGATGCGTAGTTGCCCCATCGGTATACCCCGACATAAACAGGGTTTTCAGACCTGGATGTGTCCTGGCCAAACGCTCCGCCACAGACACCCCGTTCATACCGGGCATCACCATGTCGACCAGCAGCAGGTGGACGGGACCGGAATGGCCGGCCGCCAGCCGCAACGCTTCCTGGCCGTCCTCCGCCTCCAGCACACTGTAGCCCTGTTCCTGCAACACGAGCTGCACCAGTTCGCGCACGCTGGCATCGTCTTCAACCAGGAGGAGCGTTTCGTTACCAGACGGCAGTTTCTCCTCGATCCCGGGACGCCGCAACGGTTGAGTGACTTCTTTAGTAGAAGGCAGGTAAATCTTAAAGGTGGTGCCGTGACCCTCTTCGCTATAGACCTGGATGTCCCCGCCACTTTGCTTGACAATGCCGTAGACGGTGGCCAGCCCCAGGCCGGTGCCTTCGCCCCTCTTTTTGGTGGTGAAGAAGGGCTCGAAGATGTGGGCCTGCACCTCCCGGCTCATGCCCACCCCCGTGTCGCTCACCGCCAGCAGCACATAGTCACCCGGCTTTGCCCCCAGGTGATCGGTGACGTAATCTTCGTCCAACGCCACGTTGACCGTCTCAATGGTCAACTTACCCCCATCTGGCATGGCGTCTCGGGCGTTGACCGCTAGGTTGACAATGACCTGCTCGGTGCGCGCTGCATCCACCTTGACCGGCCACAGGTCGGGCGACAGGATGGTCTTCAGGTCAATATGCTCGCCGATGATGCGCTGCAGCATCACCTCCATCTCGGCCACCACCGCGTTGAGGTCCAGCACCTGGGGCTCGAGGATCTGCTTGCGGGCAAAGGCCAGCAGGTGGCCCACCAGGTCGGCGGCGCGTTGGCCTGAGTCAAGAACTTTGCCTACATATTCCTGGAGCGGGTCGTCCGGCGGCAGTTGCAGCCCCAGCAGTTCGGTGAAGCCGTTGACGGCCGTCAGCAGGTTATTGAAGTCGTGGGCGATACCCGCCGTCAATTGGCCAACGGCTTCCATCTTCTGCGCCCGGTGATATTGCTCCTCCAACCGCCGCCGCTCCTCTTCGAGACGCGCCTGGGCCAGGGCCCCGGACACCTGGTCGGCCACACTCGAGGCCAGGCTGACCTCCTGGGCTGAGAAGTGGCGTGGCTCGACGGCCTCCAGGCCCAGGTTGCCCACCACATTTCCCTTGATGGTGAGAGGCAGGATGAGCAGCGAGGCGGTACCACGCTGACGCATCAGATCGTGGATGGGGGCCAGCCTCGGGTCGCTTTGGGCATCGTCTATAGCCAGCGGCGCTTTTTGGGTGAGCAGGGATTGGAAGGAGAGATTGCCTTTGACCGGTATCGTTTCGTTCAGTACCGGCGACCGCCCCTCGGCCCGGCGATGTTCTGAGCTTGCCGAAGAATACTCGGCCACCACCTCCTCCTCCGTTTTCCCCTCGTTAAGGAGGATGGCAACCGCCTGGGGCACATCGAAGGCCAGGGCCAACTCACGGCAGGCCGTTTCCAGCACCATCTTTGGTTCCACCTCGGGAGCTGAGGCAGCGATGACCCGGTTGAGCAATTCCAATTCCCGGTTGCGGCGACTGGTCTCCTCAAATAGACGGGCGTTGGCGATGGCCAGCGCCGCGCGATCGGCAATGCTCTGCAGGAACAGTCGGTCATCGGCTGTATGTGGACATCCGGGGTCGTCGCGCATGAGGCCCATAGTGCCGATCACCTGGCTCCCAGCACGCAGCGGCACAATCAGCAGGCTGTGCACGCCAAATCGCTCCAGATAGGGCAAATACTCCGGCTTGAAGAGGGCGCGTACCTGATCCTGGGGTACAACCGGGACGAGCGCCGGCTCGCCGGTTTGGGCCACACGACCGGTTATTCCCTCTCCTACGCGCTGCGGTGTAGAAATGAGCAGGTAGCGCATAAACGCGAGCGCCTCCTGGTTCGGGTGATAGAGAGCAACCGGGTGCAGACACCGGCCATCACCCGAGACCAGGGTGACGAGGCAGCCATCGCCGATCAGTTCAGCCGTGCGGCACGCAACGGTATCTAAAGCAGATTGATAGTCGAGGCCGCTTTCGGCCAGCACCTGCGAGATTGCGGCCAATGCCTCAGCACGGGCGGTATTCTGGCGAATCTGCTCCTCCACCTCTTTGCGCCCGGTGATGTCCTCGATCGTGCAATCAAAATAGGCGGTTCCTCCGGTCTGCTCGTCGCGCGCCACCCTGGCAGTGACCGAGCCCCACATAAGGGTTCCGTCTTTTCTCCTTAGCTGCATCTCTACCCCGGCGACACCCCCCTGGGCCAGGAGATTGTCTGAAAATGCCTTTCTTTCATCAGGGTTCATGTATAGATCGACCACGCTTATTTGTTTGAGTTCTTCCTCAGTTTCAAAGCCGAACACCCTGAGAAAAGCCGGGTTTGCCATCAAGAATCTTCCTGTGGGGCCGGGCGTGGTGCGGTAAATCCCGATGGGTACGTTCTCCACCAGGGTACGGTAGCGTTCCTCGCTCTCCCGCAGCACCTTCTCCACTTGCCTGCGCCGCAACGAAGCGGTCACGACGTAGGCAAAGGCTTTCATCATATCTGCCGGAAGCGGCGGCTGCCCCTTGGGCATAGCGAGCACGGCTGTACCCACAAGCTCGTCGCCGGAATATAATGCCAGGCCAGTAAAATAGCCAATACCAATTGCCCGCTGTATGGCAGCGCCAACAGGTTGGGGGATTGCGCCGAAGGTTGTCTCCGACAGGTCTTCCGAGATGGTGATCACTTCGGTCAGCATTCGTTTCAACATCTCCGGGTTGACCGGTATTTGCATCCCGATTATATTTCGCCCGAGAAGCTTGTTTACTCTGGACAGGATTGGGCTGCGGACGGCGATATATTCAACGGTGAGTTCCTGAGATTTCGCGTCATAGGTAGAGATACTTGTGGCCAGTGCGCCGGTGAGAGACTTTAGTTCTTCAGCGATGAGCTCAAAGAGCTCTGTGTCGGGGCGTGCGTCCGCTAATTTGATCGCCAGTTTACTGACGGCTACCATATTTTCTGCCCGGCTTCTGACCTGCTCCTCCGCCCGCTTACGTTCGGTGACGTCATGCGCCATCCCACGCACGATGGGTATGGCGACCCCTTCCGTGCGCAGGGTATTGTTGTATTCCCAGATTCGCCTCTCTCCGGTGCCGGTCTGAATCAGCATGAACCCGTGGGCGACACCCTGTCTCCGGACTGTAGCCAGATATACACCAAACTCGTCCCTGACCTCGGGCACCAAAATGTCGCGGATATTCTTCTTCAGGAGGGCGCTGGGGTCATACCCCAGAAGTTTTGCAGCCCCCTGGTTCACGGAGAGAATATGGCCCTGTAAATCATGGGTACAGATCAGATCATGGCTGTGCTCCACCAGGTCCCGATAGCGATCCTCGCTTTCTTGCAGCGCTTCTTCCACGCGCTTGAACTCGGTGATATCCGTGAGCGTCACAATTACCGTGGCCGGTTTACCCTCGGCGTCTCTCATAAAGGACACAGTGAAGGTTATGGGAACCTGTCGGCCGTCCTTTGAGACGAGCACAAGAGCTTCGGGGGCGGGAGTTTTTCCAGCCAGAATAGCCTGGTAGGCTCGCACCGCCTTTTCCTGGTCTTCTGGCTTAATCAGTCTTCGTACCAGTTCAGCTCCGTCTCTTTTAACCAATTCACTTTTCGTATAGCCGGTCAGTTTTTCGAAAGCGGGGTTAACGGCAACGGTTTTCCCATCCATGACGTTGAGCAAAGCCAACCCAACAGCCATCGCCTCTATTGTATCGACTGCCACCTTCGCCGCCGCTACAGCTATGGTTTCCTTCTCCTTCTCATAAGAGAAGACTTTCTCCCCTGTCTTCTCTTCATCTTCTACCCTTTGCACTCTACGTATCTTTCCTCCATTCCTTTGGCGTAACTATCTTGGCAATGTCATGTGATGTGTTAAGTCTCACAAAAGGATTTTTCCCTTTTTGATGTTGGTTGAACAATAAATTGCGCTGCACCCAAAGTCAAGAGTAGATCGCCGATGCTGATGGCGTATCGACGCCAGGGTAAAGTGACGCGAATGATGTCGGACAAAATCCACAGCCTGGTTTCTGTGCGGGGCAAAACAATTCCTTTGCTGCCCAATGGCCTGACCTGCACCGAAACGGCCCGGTCAGGATGAACAAAGTGGTATGTTTCCGGGGTAACGGGCATCCAGCCACCATTGGCCACCATGACAGTCGTATTCAGGATGATGCCCAGCGCAAACAGTTTAGCACCCGGCACGTGATGATTCAGGAGTAAGAGAAAGATCAAGGCAATCTGCGATAAAACCAGGAGTGCCATTTGAAAGGCCGTTTGCCCCGGAACATATACAACCATCATGGCCTGCAGGATAAACAAGCCGGCTACGATAGCGGTCAGTCTCCAACCACCCCTGTAAGAGATTCGCCCAATGGCGCTTAAATCGCGCCGGAGCAACAGGGCCAGAACGATCAGGAAAATCACCGCATAAACCAAAACCATAGGCGGATTTCTCCTTATTCCTCTTTAGTCCTCTTGTAGAGGATTAGATACCCAAGGGCGCACAACCAGCAATCTCATTTTGACCTGGCGGGCATACTCTTTCAGAGTAGGTGCCTGAACGTCAGTTAGAATTTCAACGTCCTCGGGCGGAAGATTCATCTCTGCCAGGGCATCTTTGGGGTTGGTTAGCAGCCTGGCTCGAAAAGCGACGTTGGCGCTGGCCCTAATCAGTACATCTGAGATGGCCGGGCGATTGGGAACTGTTTTCACGGTCGCGGACTCCATGGCTCTGGTAGCAATTTGCTGGGGCTGCATGTCAGCCACCACTACCATCAAATGGGGCACCACCGGCCAGGGCAGCAATAGCCAGCGTGGTCAGGATCAGAATAGCCCGCGCATTGGGATTGACCAGCAATTCATTTAGCGCAAGTTTCAGTCTCTGTAACATGGGTTAACACTCCCTTCACCAAAATGATTATTTAGCTGTCAATATATCAGATTGCCTCTTACATATCTCAGCAAAACAGCGTAACCACTCAGGCTGGGTAGTTACAAAACAGCGACGAAAAAAGCCCTGTCCCGAGGTGGCACAAAATGGCCACCCCAGGGCAGGGCTTCCAGTTATGACCCAACCCTTGCGAAGAGCTTGCCCTGCCTGCACTTGCCCACCCCGGCCCGCTAGCGCGGGCCAGGGTGGCACAGGCACAGGTGAGCGGAGTGAAGGGATAGTTAGGTTAGGTTAGGTTATCTTATCTTTCCGCCATCAGTTGTTGGTAGAGCTGCTCTGTTGCCGGGTCTGGTGGGGCGTCGAACTCCCGCCTCAATGTCTCGCGCAGCTCAACATAATGCGCCGCCAACTGGTCATACAGAGCTAATTGAGCGTAGGCTTTGAAAGCAGTGCGGTGCAGATCTTCACGGAAATAATCCCGGGCCAACCCTTTGTGAATAACCACCAGAGCTTCCGCGGGCTCTCCGTTCTCAAGCAGTTGTTCGCCGACCAGCTCGACGACCTGCAAGAATCTGGCTTCATATGAGGCGCGATAAGTAGTCCCCCACTCGCCCACTTCAAAGCCGGCCAGGAACTCGCCTTGATACAATGCGACCAACTCAAGCTGCAACGCCAGAGCCTCATCCGGGGGCGCTTTGGCCGCTCGCTCGAAAAGCTTTTCGAAAGTCAGGGTGTCACACCATTCAAGATACCAGGGATTCACCTGGTAATAGTCATCGTGGAGGACGATGTAATCATACGCCCCCAGAATACCGTCGCGCAACCTTTTCAGGGTTTGGTGGAAGTTGACCGAGGCCCTATCCGGCTCCAGGTCGGGCCAGAGCGCAGCGCTGACTTCACCCCAACGACAGCCACCCTGGCCTTCCAAGAGCAGGTAGGCCAAAAACTCCGGCATTCTGCGCATTCTGCCGCGCTGGCTGAATTGCTTGAGCTCACCCGCGACGATCAGGGTGGGAGGGCCAAAGGCAAAGACAAGCAGGCTGGGACTTGATACCTCTATCTTCTCCCGACTCTGGGCCAGCAGCAACCGGATACTGTCCCGCGTACCGGGGGGGGTATCTGGCCGGTGTAAAGAGTGCAGTAACAGTTGTTTTGTTTCCGCTATCGCTGGCCCCAGCCCGCGCATCAACTCGCCCATAGCCAGGACCAATCTGATCGCTTCCTGCAATTGCTCAAACGCGGCCAAAGCTCTCGAATCCAGCAACAGGCTATAGCCCCACCACAATCGGACTTTTGCCAATTCCAGCACGTTATTCCTGGCAAAACACTCCTGAGCTTCCTCCCACAGGCTAAAGCTGGCCTCATATTCCCCCTGGCGCACGTAAATTTTGGCCTGAAGCGCAGTGGCCAGTCCTTTTTCAAAGACGAGGCCGGTTTCGGCCGCGATTTCCCTGGCCTGGCTGGCCAATTTGAGGGCCTGATTCAGATCGTGCTGCAGGTAACGAGCTTCGCCCACCTTGACCAGGTTGTAAACTTCCAGTGACTGCACACCCGCTTCCCGGGCGAATTCGCTCGATGACGCGTAAGCTTCAACCGCCGGCTCATATTCTCGACGTCCCAGATACGTATCGCCAATGCCGGCTTGGGCAAAGGCGGCCCGGCGCGTCGCTCCGATCTGCAGGGCGATGTCCAGGCTGTCATTGAATTGTCGCAGCGCCTCGTCGTAGCGCCCCGTGATGCAGAGAGCCACTCCCAAACTGTTTAAGGTGTTGGCCAGGTCATTGGCGTTGCCCAGCATCTCCCAGATGTGCAGCGCCTGTCTGAAGTGATGTTCGGCTCCACTGATATTGCCTTGCATATATGAACAATTGCCTACGTCGTGGTGGCACATACCTATTCGGTATGTATCGCCCAGCCCTTCAAACAGGCCCAGGGCGCGCCGTAGATCTGATAGAGCCTCCTCGATGTTACCTGCGGTCCAGTGAGCAAGGCCGCGATTCTGAATCGCCCAGGCAACCAGCCAGTCGTCTGCTTTTGAGGCTTCCATGCGCTCAAGGCCCCTTGTGGCTAAGGCTAGCCCTTCTTTGGCCTGCCCCATCATCCGCAATCCAACTGATCGCCACATCTGAGCCTCGGCAGCGCCGATCAAGTCACCCGTTTTGAGAAATTCTTCCTCCGCGCGGTAAAAGAAATGTATGGCTCGTTTGAGTTCGCCCAGGTCATTGCTCAAGATCTGGCCTCGCCACAAAAGTAGCCGGGGGCGCTGGACAAACTCCTGCTCAGGGATCTCTTCCAGCCAGTCATTTAAGGTCAAAGCCCGGCCAGTATCGTAAAAGAGCTTCCCTTTAGCTTCAAGCAGGGCCGCTGCTTCGTCCCAGGCTTGAACCGAGAGATAAAGGTACACGGCTTCCTCGAATCGAGAGCGCGCGACCAAAAGGTGGGCCGCTCGGATAGAGACCTGGCGATAAAGAGCTTCATCCTCGGCTAACCTGGCTCGCAAGAACTCGGCAAACAAATCATGATACCTGAACCCCGCCCCGATCTGGGTGATGAATAGATCTCTGCGCGCCAGCTCTTCGATGCGGGCCTGAGCATCGGTCGTCTCCAGAAGCTCATTACACAGATCAGCCGTCATATCAGGTAAAACAGATGTATGCAGCATAAAACGCCGCAATTCCGGCGGCTGCTTGCTCAAAACCTCTTCAGCCAGGTAGCGATAAATTATCTTCCGATCATCGCCCAACCGCTGCCTCAAGCGTCCGACCATTTGGTCGGCGTGCATAATGTGCCCGGTTAACAAAACCTGGGCGATGTTCCCATCAGTGGCCTGGGCGATCTCTTCGGCGCTGTCCAGGTCGATTTCGCGGCCGAATCGCTTGCGCATCAGCAGTTGCAACTCTTCCGGGGTAAAACGCAATTCTTCCTCGGATAGGCCGGTCGCCCGCTCGGTCATCAGCAAGTCGATAACCTGACCAGTCTCCAGGGCCATATCGCCGCGAGCGGCCACAATCACCGTGCTCGTTTCGGGCAGTTGATCCAGGAGCCTGTTGAGAGCCAGGGTCAGGCCGGCACTAATCGCTTTGTGGTAATCGTCAATGACGATAATGTGGGGGCCAACATCGCGCAACAGATCCGCAATACGGCGGATGCTGCTCTGAGTATCACCTCGCTCTACCAGCTTGAGCACTCCATCTGGCTCAATCTCGTGAAAGCGGTCGGTGATGCTGTAAGCGAGGAGGGTCAAAAAAGAGGTTGGGTCGCGGTCTGCCGGTTCCAGTGAGCACCAGCAGACCGGCAGATTTGTGGTTTGTGCAAAGTCTGCCAGGAGAATGGACTTGCCGTAGCCGCCGGGCGCGTAAATAGTAATCAGGCGCTGCCCCGTCTCAATGAATTCAACCAGTAAGTTCAGCAGGCGCAATCGGCGATGGATTAAATTCAGGGCAGGCAGGCGAATTCGGTCCTCAAAAGCCATATATAGTATTCCTTCACCTTACCCAATGCTGCCCAATGTCCCTTGACAGTTGAGTTAACAGGAGGCGGAACACAGAAAGTTAAGAATTCTTCCAGGACCCTCTGGTGATCAAATAGACCTATTGTAATCCTATTGTGGTACGGAGCGCAAGTCAGTAGCTCTGTCTGGGGCATTCTCCCATTGATACCTTTCTGATACCTTTGCTGGCCCTCTTTGGGCTTATAATTATCATGAACTTATCCGACTGGTGACCGATGCCAATACCGAACGTTGGATCCCATAATTAACCTGAAAGCTTTGCACTTGTCCAGAAATAACTTGTTACTTTTGCAATCGGTTTACGCCTGATTTGCCGATTAAAGTGCAAAGTTATTATTGGACAAGCACTTTGGAAGTTGCCAACATTAGCTTATCTAAACACGAACAAGGAGGAAAAGACCATGGCAGCCACGATCTTCGTGGTGGACGACTCGATCAGTGTGCGCCAGTTGGTCGAATTCGCGCTCAAGTCCAGGGGCTACGCCGTGGTGACGGCTCAGGATGGTCAGGAGGCCCTGGCAATGCTGGAACGTGAGATATCTCCCAGCGGCACGTCCCCTTCAGGGGGTTCAGAGGCGACGCAGTTCGATCTGGTGATTCTGGACATCAACATGCCGTACCTGGATGGGCTGTCGCTGTTAAAGGTGATACGAGAATGCCCGCAATGGGCCGACCTGCCTGTTTTGATGCTAACCGCCGAGCGGCAGGACACCGACCATGACCAGGCGCTGGCGCTGGGGGCGACCGACTACATGATCAAGCCCTTCAAGTCCACCGAACTTCTGGAACGTGTGGCGACCATTCTGGCGTCATAGCCTATAGTGAGTTTCTTATACTGCAAACTGAAGTCCATTAGGAGGCCTCGTGACTGAACTCAATGACCTCGATATTCAACCCCTGACCCATCTGGGGAGGGTGTTTTGGGCCGAGTTGGAGGAGATCCTCAATCGGTTGGAACTGATATTGGCTGAGCCTGAGAAAGAAGACAGGTGACGCCATGGTAGAGGTGGCTTGTATGTACGAGTCGATCAAAACCCGGCAGGTGGAGGAACAGACGGTCTTGTTACGCTTGTCGCAAGCGCTGCTCGGCGCAAGCGACACACAGACAGTGATGGATCAGGCAGTGCGCGTCACGGCCGAGGCATTCAACGTTGAATTCACAGCGCTTGCTTTAGTTGAAGACGGTGGCCAGAGTCATTCATTGCGGGCCGGCATCGGATGGTCGCCAGAGGTTCTGCAGCAAGCCCAGGGGGTTCCTCTTGAGGATGATACCCCACTCGGCCACGTGATCCACGCCCGGACGCCGGTGATCATCCCCGACTCCTGGCCCAAAAAGCGCTTCGGCGAAAGCCTCCCTTTGGGAAAGGAGCCGCCGTGGATGACGCAAATGGGGGTCACCTCTGCCCTTCTTGTACCCATGCTCGTGGCCGAGCAGCCGCTCGGTGGCCTGGTCGTGGCCAGCGAGGTGACACGCGATTGGGATGGCGACGACATACGTCTGCTGTCGCTCATCGCCAATGCCACCGCCCAGGCGCTGGAACGCGCTCGGCTGTTCGAGCGCACCGATGCCCGGCTGTTGCAGACCAATCAGCGCCTGATGCTGATCAACCGGATTGCGCGCCGCCTGTCGTCTATCCTCGATGTGGACCAACTGCTGGCCGAGGTGGTAGAGTTGGTGAAAGACAACCTGGGCTGCTATTGTGTCGGTATTGGTCTGGTAGAGAGAGATGAGATCGCCTTCCGGGCAAGCAGCGGTAGCGATCAGTTTGTGCCACCGAGAATCCGGTTGAAGTTCGGAGCGCTGAGCATGGCTGGCTGGGTTGTAACTCACGGACAGGCATTGATCGTGCCGGACGTGACGCAGGATGCGCGCTACTATCAGCATCCACGCCTGCCCGACACACGCTCGGCAATGGCGATGCCTATCCAGGTAGACGGCCGCATATTGGGCGTAATAAATGTCGAAAGTGACCAATTGGCGGCCTTCGATCAGGACGATCTTAATTTGCTCCGGGCCATTGCTGACCAGTTGGCCCTGGCACTGGAGAACGCCCGTGCCTACCAGGATGCCCGGGCGCAGCGGGACGAGGCGAAGGCTGTGTCCGAGATCCTGTTCCAGCAAACCGACGAGATGGTGGCCATAAACCGGGTGGTTACCGCTCTGCTGGATGTCACCGAGGAGGGTGCGGCTGCAGTGGCCCTGGTAAATGGGCTACGGGATGAGCTGGGCGTGCAGGTGGGTATGCTCTGGCTGGCAGACCGGTCGGGTCAGGAGCTGCAGTTGGCAGCGGCAGTGGGGGTGGATTCGGAGGAGGCCCAGGTTTCTCAATGCGCGCACTGCCCCGTGTTGAACCAAGTCTGGCACACCGGGCAAAGGGCATCCCGGGAGTACTTTGAAGACTCGGTTCGTTGCACAGTCAGCATTGATGATCGGCTGATGCTGCCGATTGAGGCAAACAACGAGAAGCTGGGCGTGCTGGTGACCGATCGGAAGGCTGTGGAGGAAGACACCCTACGCATTTTGGCCAATCAGGCCGCGCTTGGGCTGGCAGCCGCTCGCTCGTACGGTCGCCTACACGATCAGGCCAAAGTCCTGGAGCAAACGAACGCCGAACTGGTCCGCGCTACGCAGGCCAAAACAGATTTCCTGAACCGTGTGAGCCACGAGATGCGCACCCCGCTGACGAGTATCATCGGCTTTTCCGAATTGCTGCTCATGGGGCGCGCCGGCCCGATCAATGAAAAGCAAACGCGCTATGCCAGAAACATTCTGGAAAGCGGTCGGCACCAACTGGCGTTGGTCAATGACCTGCTCGACCTGGCCAAGATCGAGGCCGGCAAGATGGAATTGCACCCAGAACAGGTGGCGGTGACGGTTCTGCTCGATACGGTGGCTACGATGATGGCTACCCACGCAGTGGAGAAGGGTCTCCGCCTGGAGACCGATCTATCCGACCTTCAACTGACGGTGGTGGGCGATATGACCCGGCTGCGGGAGATTCTGCTCAATCTGGTCAGCAACGCCATCAAGTTCACCCCCGAGGGGGGGAGTATCAAGATGAGAGCGGAATTGATGTCGGATTCCGGTGATGAGTCGGAGCAGCCCGCAGCCGTGATCAGCGTGGCCGACACCGGGATCGGCATCAAGGAAGAGAATTTTTCGAAAGTCTTCGCCCTATTTGAACAGGTGGAAAGCCCGCTCACCCGCGCACAAGAGGGCACCGGACTGGGGCTGGCGCTGACGAAGCACCTGGTAGAACTACATGGCGGGCGTATCTGGTTTGAGAGCACCTACGGGGAGGGGACGACCTTCTTCGTAGCCCTGCCGATCGAATGTGAAGGATGAAAAGCTCTAACCGAACTCACATCCCCCAAAAAGAGATGCATTCACCAACCGACGTGACTTGCCTCTCTCACTGGGTGAGTCACTACACTCAACGACTGGCAGCCATCCAGTCCATCAGCCAGCGGGTGATCGGCCTGCGCGATATGGAGGCCATTTGCCAGGCAGTGTGCGACGGCTGCGTGGAAGAGTTAGGTTTTCGAATGGCCTGGGTGGATATGTTGGATCGCCAGCAGCCGGGCGTGGTGCACCCCATCGCTCACAGTGGTTTGACCGAAATACCCGGCACGGTGCAGCCACACAAAGACACCGACCCTCCCGATGAGCCCTGGTACGAAGAGGCCCGGGGCCAGGGCTATTGTTCCAGCGTCGCCTTTCCGCTGAAGATC
>CAYTNQ010000068.1:0-22384 GCA_964439175.1 uncultured Anaerolineales bacterium
GGGGCCCACCTGCCCTTATCACCACCCCCCCCGCCCCCCTCCCCTCTTTGGGTGGGGGTATATTGGCCCCCCCCGGTGGGGGGGGGGGGGGGGGGGGGGGGGGTCTGCCCCCAAACTGAAATACACCCCTGGCGCCGACGACAGCCGGCCCAGCTATCGCGCGAAGTAGGCGACTTTCTTCGGTACTGCCACCGAGGATTTCCCGGCGGCTCTGCTGCGAGGTGGCAAATGGCTACCTGATGGCTCTCACCCCCGCCCTCCGCTGCGCTTCGGACACCCTCTCCCTCATAGTTTGCCCTGCCTGCGCCTGCCCGCCCTAGCTCGCGCCAGCGGGCCGGGGGGGCGCAGACGCGGGTGAGTGCAGTCGAAGGGTTGGGAGAGAGGGTCGGGGGGTGAGGACCTGCCGCGCATCCTACCCCTGGAAGCCAGTTCGGGATAGGCCACGCTTCGCTAGCGCCTCCCTGTCTCCGGCAGCAATACCGGCCACTCAGGGCTTGGCGGCGGGGGTGGCTGAGGGATGATCAGGTCGAAGGAGTAGCGCGGCATGAGCCGGTAGCCGCCGACTGGCGGGTCTTCCTCGGTGTACTGGCTCACGACCCCGACGACTTGCAGCGGTTGCCCTACCTCCAGCCAGGGACGGGTGATGCCCGCGTCGCGGTCCAGGTAAATCCGCGCCCAGCCGCTGCCATCGTCGGCCCAAAAGTGACCGCCTCGCTCAAAATCCACCGCCCAGCCGTCGAGCAGTACCAGCATACCCTCGTAAGGCTCTACCATGACGCCGCTGCCGATGGGCAGTGGCGGCAGCGGGTCGCCCCGCTCCAGGAGATGCACGTCCTGGCGCGCACTCACGTTGATTTCCAGTTCGCCGTAGTACATCTGGGTGTGACCGGTGACTTCCACCCGATCCCCCGGGTTGGCCCTTAGTCGGCGGTCTTTGGGCAGATAAACCTTGATGCCGCCCGTGCTGTCCTGGATGTAGGCTGTGCGCTGGCCGAAGACGCCGGGCGGCACAGTGACGTGCCCGCGCAGCTTCACCCAGCTACCCCAGTCCATGTGGCGTGCCTCGTAGATGCTGGCCTGGACCGGACCCGCCGGAGGCAGCGCCCGGTTGGGACCGCCGGGAGTGGGGTCGCAGCGCTCGTGCCAGTCCCCGTCGCCATCCGGCAAACGGCACAGGCCCACGTCGTAGCTCGGGCCGTCGCCGTATTCGTAGTGGTCGGCGATGGTTCCGTCGGAACGGTAGAGTGTCACCGTTTCGCCATCGTTGTTGAGGGCCAGGCCGGTCTCGCGCCGGTAGAGGACCAGGTAGTCACCCGGCGCGAGACTTGTCGTCAAAGGGATGACGTAAGCCGCGCCAGAAGCCTCCTGCACCCGCCAGCCTCCCAGGCCGGCGGTCGTGCTGCCGGCGTTGTAGAGCTCGACCCATTCGTCCTTATAATCGGCGCTCCCGTCGCCATCCCAGTCCACGCCGTCAGGCGCGGGTAGAATCTCGTTGAGGATGATTGCTTCGGGAATTGGGCTGCCGTCGGTCCAGAGCGGGGCGGTCTGGGCTACGTCACCGTCGGCCTGGACGGCGCGCGCCCAATAGAAGTGGCCCGGTTGGCCGGGGATGGCCAGCGTCCACTCGACCGGCGTGGCGGGGAAGGCGGCCGAGGCCACCGGCAGCGTCCGGTCGTACAGGGTGAGGGTGATGGGCTCGCTCACCAGATCCAGGTCCAGAACGTTGGCGCTGAAAGTGAGGCTGGTGGTATAGGAGATGACGCTTCCCATCCAGGTATGGCCACTGCGCAGCGCGAGCGCCAGGTTGGAGTCTTCGGTGGCGAAGGCGCGCCGGGCGCAGATGGCGTCCAGCAGGTCGGCCTCGGTCAGCGCCGGGGCGACCAAGCCGGTGCGGTGGGGGGTGTCGGCTCCCCAGTAGGCGTTCTCAGTGTCGCTGTTGTTGGCCGGGGCCACGCGCCAGCCGGCCGCCAGCGCCCGCATCCATTGGGCTTCGAAGGTGTAGTATTGCGCATAACGCTCCGAGCCGTTGCCCACTTCCAGCAGACTCATGGAGGATGCGAGCGTAGGGTCGTAGGCAAAATCCTGAAAGTCACTCTCTGCAAAGGGATGGTTAAATTCCGCCAGGGCGTCCGGCTGGGCAGCCAGCCAGGCGTAGAATTCGGGCAAGGTGTCGTATTCCGGGTCGTCGCGCGAGGCGCAGGCCGCGCTGTTCCATACGGTGACGTGACCGTCGCTGGGATGGGTGTATTCGCAGCCGCGCAGGGCGATGAACTCGCCGGGGGCGCTGATTTCCACTGCTCGCGTGCCAACCTCGTCCCACTGCTCGGGGGACAGTCGGTGACTATGGCCGGTGACGGCCAGGAAGTGCAGACCGTTGGCGCGAGCGGTGGCAAAGGCCAGGGAGGGCGGGCCGGCGCCATCGGAGTAACTGGTGTGACTGTGCAGGATGCCCCAATAGGCGTGCAACCCATCCGGCAGCTCAGCGGGGGGCGGCGAGTTGGTGGGTGGACCAGGCAGCGGGGTGATGGTCCCCGGGTTGGGTGTTTTGCGCACGAAATCGGCCGGCATCGAGTCGCTGTCGTAGGGCCAGATGCGCTGCAGGCTGTCCGGCTCGGGCGCGCTGGCGTCAGGAGTCACGCCGGCAGTGGGGTAGTCGCCGTTGCGGTAAGCGGCACTGTCCACCCGCTGGTCGGACGCATCCAGCACCAGGATCTCGTCGCCGTCGTCGGCCAGCGCCCAGCCGCCGCTCCCCCAGGCGGTATAGCGCGCCAGATTGGGCACCTCCAGGGTATCGGTGTAGCCGGAGCCGGTGGTGACCAGTTCATACTCGGGATAGAAGCCAAAACGGACGGCGAACTGGGCGGCGTTTTTGGCGACGACCATGCACTCGTCGGGAGCCAGGATTTGACCGTTTGGCAGGTAATACATGCCCTCCCTACCGCCAGAGGTCTCCTCGTCGCCCACCTTGAAGCCGGTCAGGTCAGTCGAGTCTTCTTCAGCGTTGCACAGCTCGACGAATTCGTCGCCTGAGGTGGTGGGCGTGGTGGCGTCGTATAGGAACTCGCTGATGAGCAGTGCGGCGGGTGGGCTGGGAGTGGGCGTAGGGGCGAGGGTGGAGGTCGAGTTGGGTTGTTTGGGGGTGCCGTTGAGGGGGTTGCCGTCGGCATCGGAGCCATTGCGAATCGCGCCGTCATTGTTGGTCCAATTATCCGCTGAATCAGGGGCCATCGGGTCAATTCGTTCCATCGCGTAGTAGTCGGGGCTGCCGCTTCCGGCCGGCCAGGAGCCGCCGCCGAGGTTGGCGGTGTCAATCAGATTACCTACCTCGTCAATAAGTTGCAGGCTATCGCCGGCGTTGCCCAGAACGCCGGTGTAGATGAGGTCTGTAGGGATGTCGGAGATGGTGCTGTCGTCGGTGCGTTCCAACAGAAAGTAGCCGCCGGCCGGGATGACGCCGACGAGGTTGATGGTCGGGGTCCCGTCGATAGCGGCCAGGCTCCAGCCGGTGAGGGTGATAGGGTTGGTGATCGTGTTGTACAGTTCAATCCATTCGTCGTTGGGGCTGGCGGCTGTGCCACCCCAGGCGATTTCGTTAATGACCACGTCGCCGGGACTGACCGGTGGTGATTGGGCTGCAAGGTCAAAGGGTGCGACCAAAAAGGGCAGGCAGAACGTAGCCAGCCCGATGATCCCCGGCCACAACTTGCGTGAGATTGTCCGGCGCATAGGATCCTCCTCCTTCGATGCAGGCAGAATGGTGTTGACAATGGACGAGGAGAGGGTCAGGACCCTCTCCTCGTGTGTTTCCGTGGTAAGATGCGGTGTCGGTGATAGTATTGGCGGATCGTAACTACTCAGGTGCCCGGCACTTTTGCGGCCTTTAAGGCGTAATCTGGCGTCTGACAGCGGCCCGGACGTAGCACCTTTGTGTCGATGAAGTGCCGGGCACCTTCAGGCTGAGTAGTAACGGCGGATCTCTACTAAGCTAGACGCATTCGTGGCCGATTCTTACGCATCAATTTCAGCCCAAGTCCGGTCTCCTGTACCCGCTTTGCGAAGGTTCAACCTGCTTACGAGGTAGCGTCGTGTATCTCAGACGTATTGGTCAGCGCTCGGTAAAAACAATTCCAGGCCCCTGTGTGGCAGGCCGGCCCGGCCGGCAGCACGCGCACCAGCAATGCGTCGCCATCGCAATCGTAGCGGACCTCGATCACACGCTGAGTGTGGCCACTGGTCGCTCCTTTGTGCCACAATTCCCCACGGCTGCGACTCCAGAACCAGGTCTCACCTGTCTCCAGCGTCAGCCGCAGCGCCTCGGCGTTCATATAAGCCAGGGTGAGCACTTCACCCGTTGCCGCGTCCTGCACGATGGCAGGAAGCAACCCCCGATCATCCCATTTGAGATCGGCCATGGGGTGCTCTTCGGATATTTGAGGTTGATTCATTGCCTTACCCACACATCTCGCTCGGCCAGGTACGTTTTCACCTGGGTGATGGAGAGTTGTCGAAAGTGGAAGAGGCTGGCGGCCAGGGCGGCGTCGGCGCAGCCGACGGTCAGCACCTGGTAGAAGTGAACCAGGCTGCCTGCCCCGCCACTGGCGATGACCGGGATGCTGACCGCGTCGGCCACCGCCCGCGTCAGTTCGATATCGTAGCCAGCCTGAGTGCCGTCGGCATCCATACTGGTCAGTAGAATTTCGCCCGCGCCCCGTCGCTGGCATTCGCGTGCCCACTCGATGGCATCCATGCCGGTACGCTCTCGCCCGCCGTGGGTGGTGGTCTCCCACGCCAGCGACGACGTATCTACGCGGCGGCGGGCATCAATGGCGACGACGACGGCGTTGCTGCCAAAGGCGTGTGCCCCGCGTGTGATGAGGTCCGGGTCGCGGACGGCAGCGGTGTTGATGCTGACTTTGTCAGCGCCGGTAGCGATGATGGCCCGCATATCGTCCACGTTACGAATGCCACCCCCGACGGTGAAGGGGATAAAGACCTTCTCGGCCACGCGCTGCGCCATCTCCACTGTCAGGCCGCGTCGCTCGTGGCTGGCGGTGATGTCCAAAAAGACCAATTCGTCGGCCCCTTCGGCGTCGTAGATTTGAGCCTGTGCCACCGGGTCCCCGGCGTCGCGCAGATTCACAAATTGCACGCCTTTCACCACACGCCCGTCTTTCACATCGAGACAGGGAATGATTCGTTTGCTGAGCATAAGCCTCCAGGTATGTTCTTATGGCGCCAACCCCTTTTGCACCACCAGCAGCAATCCAAGCATCATCGAGCCGTCAATCACCTGACCGTGCATTACCAGATCCATCGCTTCGGCAAAAGGCATCTCTACGACTTCCAAATCTTCGTACTGGTCCAGTTTTTGCTCCCCTGGCGTTAGCTCTTGGGCCAGGAAAAGATACGTGCCCACCTGTATCGCGCCCGGAAACTGGTTGAAGTAGGCCAGTTTCTGCCATTTGGCGGCGAGATAGCCGGTCTCCTCTTTCAACTCGCGCGCAGCAGCCTGTTGCGGCGACTCGCCCGCCTTTGGGCGACCGGCTGGCAGATCGTAGATGACCCGTCCGACCGGATGCCGATACTGGCGGGTAAGAATCACGCAGCCATCATCGGTGAGGGTGACGGTCGCAACCGCATCGGATGGACTTTGCAAGTAAAAATAGTGAAAGCGTCGGCCATCGTCTGGGTGTTCCAACAAGTCGTCACGAACGCGAATGAAACGGTGGTCGATAATCACTTTCGATTCGATGACTTTCCACGCTTTCGGTTTCCTCACGAACAAGCTACCTCCAGTGCCTGGGTCAGGTCTACCTGCCCCGCATAGAGAGCCTTGCCGATGATAAGCCCTTCCACACCAATGTTTTCGACCTCCTTCACCCGGCGCACATCCTCCAGTGAGGCAACACCCCCTGAGGCAATGACGGCCAGCTTGCTTTCGGCAGCCAGCGCGGCACAGGCTGGCGTGTTGACACCTGTCAGGGTGCCATCACGACTAATGTCCGTATAAATGATGCGCGTCGCACCCCATGTCTTCATTTGCAGGGCCAGGGCGATGGCGGTCACCCCCGTGAGTTGCTGCCACCCGTGGGTGGCGACGTGACCATCGCGAGCATCAATGGCGAGGGCGACCTGTTCGGCTCCAAAGCGTGCCAATATCTCTTGCACCAGGCCTGGGTTGGTAATGGCTGCAGTGCCAATGACGGCGCGTGCCACACCCAACGACAAGGCGGCTTCGACGTCGCCGAGGGCCCGCAGTCCGCCTCCGAATTGAACTGGCACCTCCACGGCGTCCAGGATACCTCGCAGCGCCTCAATGTTCTTTTTCGCTCTGACCGCCTCGCCAAAAGCGCCATCCAGGTTGACCACGTGCAGCCATTCGGCACCCAGGCCTACCCAACGCCGGGCGGTGCCAACCGGGTCGTCGCTGACGACGGTCTCGGCGCCGGGGTCGCCCTGCATCAGGCGCACGCAGCGACCGTTACGCAGGTCAATGGCTGGATAGATGATCATCGTTAGCAGAGCACGTGAGGTACAAGGATTTGAACGCGCGTTCATTATACTTCAAAATGCGGCGAGCTACAACCCCTTTTTTGGGGGTCAGACCTAACCCCCCGCCCCTTCCTCCCTTGGCAGGGACAGGCTACCAGGGAAGGGGGGAATTGCTCCCCTCCCCGCGTCGGGGAGGGGCTGGGGGAGAGGTCCGCTCCCCTCCCCGCGTCGGGGAGGGGCTGGGGGAGGGGTCTACCCCAGAGCTGAAATGCCCCTTTTTTAGGGGCGCATTGATTGACGTAGACTAAGCGGCTTGGTATAATGAGTTGGTCGTAGATGAGACATACGAGACTACGGAGCATGTGAACAGAAGTGAGCAAATTGACGTTAATGGCTGTTTTCGCCCATCCTGACGATGAGGCGTTCGGTACCGGCGGCACGCTGACCAAGTATGCTGCCGAAGGCTACGATGTGTACGTGGTTACAGCGACCCGAGGCGAAGCGGGTGAGATCGCCGAGCCCGAGTTGGCCACACCTGCCAACCTGCCTTATGTGCGCGAGCAGGAGTTACGCTGTGCCTGCCAGATTTACGGCGTGCACCCCCCGCGTTTCCTGGACTACCAGGATGGGCAGCTTACCATTGTCAATCAAAGCCAGGCAGTGGGCCGCTTGGTGCGCATCATCCGCGAACTGAGGCCCCAGGTGCTCATCACCTTTGGGCCGGATGGCATCTATGGTCACTATGACCACATCGCCGTCCATCGCTGGGCAACCATCGCCGTTGACCTGTCTGCCGACCCGGATTGTTTTCCTGAGCAACTCAAGGATGCCTGCCATCCCCATCGGGTGAGCAAAGTCTACTTCCGCACTCTGCCCGAGGCACAGGTAGCAGCTATGGCGGAGGAAGAGGGTAAACCGCCAGCCGTGATGATGGATGGCGTCCCTTTCTACTTTGTGGCACGGCGCGAAGATGAGATCACCACCGTGATTGACGTAAGCGACTATGTGGAGGCTAAGTTGCGTGGTATTCAGTGTCACGCCACGCAGGTGGGCAGCCACAATCGCTTCAGCGACACACCCGACGAAGTCATGCATGAACGGTGGTTCCGGTACGAGCACTTCATATTGGCCCGCTCTACTGGGAGCCCCCCGCGCGGCTTAGAGACAGACCTTTTTGCCGGGCTGAGGTAATGGTTTGATGGCTGGACCTCCGATTGAGGCATTGCAGACTCTCTTGCAAACATACCTGAACTGCCTGGAGTTGTGTAGGGCGCTCGAAAAACAAACCGACGATCCCTATGTGAAAGAATCGTTAGGTTTACTGGTAGAGGGCTTACAAGAATCTCTGGCCTCCCTGGCTAATCATTTGCGTCGGCGGGGACTCGCGCCCGGCGCGTATGAACTCGACGGCCAGGGCATGGCCAAGATTCGCGATGTGTTGGCAGCGCGCTCCCTGCGTGAACAATTGCTTGCCGTGCGACATGATCTGGCCGACCTGGCGGCCTGGTACGAGGCACATGCGCCAGCCGACCATGCCGATCAGGCGGCCCGCGATTGGTTCGAGACTCTTTCAGCACGAGCCCGGCGTATGCTGGAAGGATGGGACCAACATATGGATGAAATGAAAGCTTCAGTGACGTAGCACTGCTGGTGATTTTGACAAATCTCGTTGCTTATGCTAGTATCTCTCCGTTATTTTGAATAAACTGGACACTCATCCAGAGGGGTGGAGGGACCGGCCCGGTGAAGCCCCGGCAACCAGCTAGCGACTAGGTGCTGGCCAGGTGCCAATTCCGGCAGGCTGCGTGGCCTGAAAGATGAGAGACGCGCTCTCCGTTAGCTCTCATCGGGGAGCTTTTTTGTGTGTGGAGGGAAGCTGATGCGGACGGTTGATTGGGACAACGGCGTCGTCAAAATGATCGATCAGCGGCTGCTCCCGTCTGTCTTTGAGGTCGCCGAGTTCACCGATTACCGCGATGTGGCGCGAGCCATCAAGGAGATGTACATCCGGGGCGCGCCGGCTATCGGTGCGGCGGCTGCTTTTGGCATGGCGCTGGCTGCCCGCCAAAGCAGTGCCACCGACCGCGTAGCACTGCTGCGTGACCTGGAAGCGGCAGCCGATGTGCTACGCCAGGCCCGCCCCACCGCTGTGAATCTCTTCTGGGGGATTGACCGTATGTTGCGCGTGGCCAGCGACGAAGACCTGACCTCAGTGGACGAAGTCCGCGACGCGATTCTGGCTCATGCCCAGGCCCTGGCCGACGAAGATGTGGAAATCAACAAACGTATGGCTGCTCACGGTGCAGCGTTGATCCAGGATGGTGATAGCATCCTGCATCATTGCAACACGGGGGCGTTGGCAGCCGTGGACTACGGTACCGCACTGGGGGTTGTCCGTATGGCCCACGAGCAGGGAAAGAAGATCCATGTCTTTGTGGACGAGACTCGCCCGCGCCTGCAAGGTGCCCGTCTGACCGCCTGGGAGTTGCAACAGTTAGGTATAGATTTTACGCTCATTGCCGATAACGCTGCCGGCCATTATATGCGTACCGGCCAGGTGAATATTTGCCTGGTTGGCTCCGACCGCACTGCCGCCAATGGAGACGTGGCCAACAAAATCGGCACTTATAAGTTGGCCGTTGTCGCCAAAGAGAACGGGATTCCTTTCTACCCGGTGGTGCCGACCTCGACCATTGACCTGAATTGCCCTACTGGTGATGATATCCCCATCGAGGAACGCGACCCGGAGGAAGTGGTCGGCCTCACGTATAATGGCATGCCTATCGCTCCTGTCGGGATCAAGGTCGGCAATCCTGCGTTCGACGTAACGCCGGCCAAATACGTCACCGGCATCGTCACCGAGAAAGGCATCGCTTATCCCCCGTTTGATCTGAGCCTGCGAAAAATGGTATTAGGAGAATAGAAAGGTGACCATCGCAGTAACCGGTTCAATGGCCTATGACTACATCATGTCTTTCCCTGGCCGCTTTGCTGAGCACATTCTGCCCGACCAGATTGAGATTTTGTCGGTGAGCTTTCTGGTCGACTCGATGCGCCGCGAGCGGGGAGGCTGTGGCGGTAACATCGCCTACAACCTGGCGCTGCTTGGCCAGCGTCCACTTTTGATAGCCACGGTGGGCCAGGATGCGCCGGAATATGTCGCCTGGCTGCGTGAGCGGGGTGTAGACACCTCGGGGGTGTTGCAGCTCCCTGACGAGTTTACTGCTTCCTTCTTCGTCAGCACGGATCGAGATAACAATCAAATCGCCAGCTTTTACACCGGTGCTATGGCTAAGGCTAGCCGCCTCTCCTTCAAAGATTGTGACCCCAAGGGGATTGAAATTGCTATCATCTCTCCCAACGACCCGGGCGCTATGGTCAAGTATGCCCGCGAATGCCAGGAACTGGGCATCTCCTACATATACGACCCCAGTCAACAAATCCCCCGGCTCACTCCATCGGAATTAATAGAAGGCATCAAAGGGGCGAAGGTTCTCATTGTGAACGATTATGAGTTCGGGATGATCAGGAAGCAGACTGGCCTCAGCTATGATGAGATTCAGCAACTCACTGAAATAGTGGTCATCACCCGAGGTGAGCACGGCTCGACCGTTCGTACCAGCGAGGGCATGTGGGAGATTCCTATCGCGCCGCCGCGCCGTGTGGCCGATCCAACAGGGGTGGGGGATGCGTATCGGGCCGGCTTTATTACCGGCATATGTTGGGGCCTGTCCTGGGATATCGTGGGACGGATGGGGAGTCTGGCTGCAACGTACGCGCTGGAGGAGCATGGCACGCAGCGACATCACTATTCCCCGGATCGCTTCATTCATCGCTACCGCGAAACCTTCGGAGATGCGCCGGACTTGGAATTGCTACTGAGCCAGGAAAGAGTGCAGGTAACGTCGCTGGCAGCCAAAGGATAGCTGGCGGTGAGCAAGATAGAGACCTGGCGCATGCGTCGTCTCACCGACCCGGCCGAGATTGTCGCCTTTTTGGAAAGAGATCGCCGGTACGCTGCTTACGCTATCGGCGACCTGGAACCTGGCTTTTCTGAGCAATGTCATTGGTTCGGCGCCGATATGGCCGGGGTCTTGCGCTCGTTGGTTCTGCTCTTTGAAGGATTGGACCCACCAGCCCTTTTTCTCATGGGGGAGCCCGTCGGCCTCGCCATGATTTTGAGGGCCGCACTGCGACCTGACACGGTGTGGTTTACCTGCCGTGAATCACACTTGCTTGCCCTTCAAACTCATTACCTGACGGGCGAGATAGATTATATGTGGCGTATGACGCTCTCTGCCGCTGACTTTCACCCGGTGACGAGCTTTGGTGTGGAGCGCCTGGGGCCGGGCTACGTCAACGAATTAACCCGCCTGTACGCAAGTGCGCGGGGCAATGCCTTCAGCCCTTACCAACTGGCGCTGGGCGTGTTTTACGGTGTAAAAGACCGGGGGCGGTTGGTATCCGCGGCCGGGACTCACATTGTAGCTTCGACGATGGGGCTGGCAGCGGTAGGCAACGTATGTACCTATCCCGAATATCGAGGGCGAGGCTATGCCACTCGCAGTACCAGCGCTGTCTGCGCCGAGTTGTTAGCTATGAGCCTGGACGTGGTACTCAACGTGGCCCAAAACAACGCTGATGCCATTCACGTTTATAAGAAGCTCGGATTCGAGGTGTGCTGTCCTTTTGTGGAGGGGGTGGCGCACCGTAAGCGGTAGTAGCAAGAAACTCTTTACGACGCTTTGCCCTAAGTTTCTCTATGATACTGCCAAGATTGTCGAGCAACTATTGGATGCCTGGTACGCACTATGCAGTACGCAACACGTAGTTATAACCTTTTTGGACCTACCTAACCACAAGGAGTTAGAATGAGCACCAAAGAGTATGATGTAAAAGACATGTCCCTGGCCGAACAGGGACGCAATCGTATTGAGTGGGCAGAAAAAGAGATGCCGGTTTTGCGGACGATCAGGGAAAGATTCGAGAAAGAGAAACCGCTCAAAGGCATTCGGATGTCCGGCTGTTTGCACATCACCACCGAGACCGCCAACCTGGCTCGCACTTTGGTTGCCGGTGGTGCGGACCTGGTGCTGTGTGCCAGCAACCCTCTCAGCACTCAAGATGATGCAGCCGCCGCTCTGGTCAGCTTCTTTGAGGTACCCACCTATGCTATCAAAGGTGAGGACAATGAAACCTACTATGCCCACATCCGGGCTGCGCTGGATCATCGACCCAACGTGACGATGGATGACGGCGCCGACCTGGTCAGCACGCTCCACAAGGAGCGCGTTGACCAGATTCCCGAGGTCATTGCCGGTACCGAGGAAACGACCACGGGTGTCATTCGCCTCAAGGCTATGGCCAAAGATGGCGCCTTGCGCTTCCCGGTGTTAGCCGTCAACGACGCGATGACCAAACATTTCTTCGACAATCGCTATGGCACCGGCCAGTCCACTCTCGATGGGGTCATTCGTGCTACCAACATTCTCATTGCCGGCAGGGTGGTGGTGGTCGCTGGCTACGGTTGGTGTAGCCGGGGTATTGCTATGCGGGCCAGAGGCCTGGGTGCCAACGTCATCGTCACCGAGGTAAACCCACTCAGGGCGCTGGAAGCGGTGATGGATGGCTTCCGTGTGATGCCTATGCTCGAAGCGGCACCCATCGGTGACATCTTCATCACTTCCACTGGCGATATCAATGTCGTTGATCGCCATCACCTTGAGGTGATGAAAGACGGAGCTATTGTCGCCAATTCTGGTCATTTCAACGTGGAGATAAATATCCCCGCTTTAGAGGAGATGGCTGTCGAGAAACGGCGGCCTCGTGCCTTCGTGGATCAGTATTGGCTGCCGGATGGTCGCCGCATTCATCTGCTGGGCGAGGGCCGGCTGGTGAACCTGGCCGCCGCCGAGGGACACCCAGCCAGTGTGATGGACATGTCCTTTGCTAACCAGGCGCTGGGCGCCGTCTATATGTTGCGCAACGCCGACAAGCTGGAGAAAAAGGTCTATGTGATCCCCGAAGAAGTGGACCAGGAGATTGCCCGCCTCAAACTGGAAGCGATGGGGGTGCGAATTGATGTCCTTACCCCAGAGCAGGAGACATACCTGGTCTCGTGGAAAGAGGGGACTTAGGCGGAGACACGAAGATGTCTAGCTTGAAAGGAGATCCGGTTTCAATGAGCAACACCACCTTTATGATTTCTCCCAAACTTTTCTTCACGTCAGAATCTGTTACCGAAGGTCATCCCGATAAAATCTGCGATCAGGTCAGTGACGCCATTCTCGATGCCATGATTGCCCAAGACGCGGATGCGCGTGTCGCCTGCGAATGTGCCACCACTACCGGTCTGATTATTGTGATGGGGGAGATTACCACATCAGCCCAGGTGGACATCGCTAAAGTCGCCCGCGAGACAATACGCGACATCGGCTATACGCGCGCCAAGTACGGCTTTGACTGCGAGACGTGTGGGGTAATCGTTTCCATCAAAGAGCAGAGTGCCGATATTGCGATGGGTGTCGACAAGGCGTTGGAAGCCAAAACTGGCGAGATGAGCGATGAGGATATCGAGGCTATCGGTGCGGGCGATCAGGGAATGATGATCGGCTTTGCTTGCAACGAAACCCCTGAACTGATGCCGATGCCTATTATAATGGCCCACAAGTTGACGAAACAACTGGCCCGCATTCGCAAGGAGGGTATTTTGCCCTATCTGCGCCCCGACGGTAAGAGCCAGGTGACGGTAGAGTATCAGTACGGGGTGCCCAAGCGGGTGGATACTATCGTCATTTCTACGCAGCACGCACCCGAGGTGGAGCAGAGCAAAATTCAGTCTGACGTCTACGAGCGCGTCGTTAAATACGTGGTGCCTGATGGCATGCTCGACGAAAAGACAAAGATCTACGTGAATCCTACCGGCCGCTTTGTGACTGGGGGGCCGCTGGGCGACGCTGGCCTTACTGGCCGCAAGATTATCGTGGACACCTACGGGGGCCTGGCCCGCCACGGTGGCGGTGCTTTTTCTGGGAAAGACCCGACGAAAGTGGACCGTTCGGCCGCTTATATGGCGCGCTACATCGCCAAGAACCTGGTAGCAGCCGGCATTGCTGACCGGCTGGAGTTGCAGGTGAGTTATGCCATTGGTGTGGCTCGTCCTCTGTCGTTGATGATAGAAACCTTCGGCACTGGCAAAATCTCCGACGAACGCATCATCGAACTTATCAATGAGTACTTTGACCTGCGCCCGGCAGCCATCATCCGTGACCTGGATTTGCGCCGTCCTATTTACAAGGCGACGGCTGCCTACGGTCATTTTGGCCGTGACGACATTGATGCTCCCTGGGAGCGCACTGACAAAGCGGAGCTGCTGCGCGACGAAGCAGGGTTAGACTAGTGCTTTGTCAAAGCTAACCTATAGGTCCCCTTTCCCCTGTGCAGGGGACCGTGGGTGGGGAATTGACGAGTCGAATCGGCCACTATGGCGCTTGTCGTTACTTATCAAATCCCGCAAAACGGGATCAAATCACCCTTGACAGAGTACTAGTTTCTGGCGCATTTTGCGCCAGAAACTAGTCTAAGAAAACCCTGTATCTCCGTTGTGAGTAGGGGTAGGTTTCTCTGGTCCAAGGACTGGCGAACCTGCTCCTGTTGGGTTTGACGACCAGGCGAAAACGCAAAAATTACATACATCCGATTTGACAAGAATGCTATAATTGCATATAATGTGTGGTCGCAGTTAAAGTATGGAATCGTCAATCGTGACTGATTTATCTCAGACCAGGCTGAGGTTTCATTATTCTCGCATTGCTTGTATTCGATAATTTCATATCAATTCCCCGCAACGAGGCGGACGATCAGCCAAGCGCCTGTCCGAAAGATAGGGGTGTTTCTAAGCCCCCTGCTCGGCAAAATACCGAGCCATAGGTGTATTTTTGGATAGGCTGTGTGTTCCCGCTACCTGGTACTGTGCAGGGATGGTCGGGGCAGGAGTGATTTAGGACTAGCGGGCATTCTTCTCCAACAAGCTTGACTCGTTAGGGAAGGGAGAGGTCGTTCCGCCCTCTGTGTTTCTTGCCCATGCTTGAATATCTAAATCTGACTTTACGTTTTGCTCCCGGGGGTACCAGGGGATACTCCGTATTTGGCAATTTCAAGTGCAAGTATGGGGGCACGGGGCAGCCGCATGGGCGTATTGCACCAGCGGAATCCCTGTTTTTACGTTTGTTGTGTCTTATTCAATGACGTTGGTCAGTTTAAGCAAGGAGTGATAGACGAATGTCGTACACCTCAGCACGCAAAAGCTATGCTCGAATCCCAGACGTGCTTGAACTTCCCAGACTCATCGAAGTGCAGTTGAAGTCGTTTGAGTGGTTCCGTGATGAAGGCCTCGCCGAGCTGTTTCAGGAAATCTCGCCAATTGTCAGCTTTAACAAGAATCTGGAATTGCATTTCCTTGATTATCGCTTCGACGAGCCCAAATATCCAGAAAAAGAGTGTCGTGAACGTGATATGACCTATGCCAGTCCCTTGTGGGTGAACGTGCGTCTCATCAACAAGGAGACAGGTGAGATTCAAGAGCAGGAAGTCTTTATGGGCGACTTCCCGCTGATGACTGAAAATGGCACTTTCGTCATCAATGGCGCCGAGCGGGTGGTGGTATCGCAGCTCATCCGGTCGCCCGGCGTGTACTTCACGGCCGAAGAAGACCGGGTGACGGGGCGGTCTCTGTGTTTTGCCAAGCTCATCCCCAACCGGGGAGCCTGGCTGGAGTTCGAAACCTCCAAACGGGATGTTGTCTCGGTGAAGGTCGACCGCAAGCGCAAGTTGCCAGTGACGATTCTGTTGCGAGCGGTAGGCTACGGCAGTGACGAGGAGCTATTTGACCTATTCCGTGACGTGGACATTATGGCCGATCATTCTTATATCGCGACCACACTGGAGCGCGATCCTACCAAAACGGTGGACGAAGCGTTGCTGGAGTTTTACAAAAAACTGCGTCCCGGCGACCCGCCGACACTGGATAATGCCAGTAACTTTCTGACTTCCCTCCTCTTCTCGCCTCGCCGTTATGATCTGGGCAAAGTGGGACGTTACAAGTTGAATCGTCGCCTGGATCTAGATGTGCCGATTGATCAGCGGACTCTTACTAAAGAGGATCTGGTGAAGGTAGTGTCCCGTATGATTCTAGTCAACAATGGTGTTGATGAGCCGGATGATATTGATCATCTGGGCAACCGGCGGGTGAAGACGGTCGGTGAGTTGATCCAGAATCAACTGCGGGTGGGGCTGCTGCGCATGGAGCGTGTGGTGCGAGAGCGTATGTCTATCCGCGATCCAGAGCAGGTGACACCTATGTCGCTCATCAATATTCGGCCGGTGGTCGCTGCCACTCGTGAATTCTTCGGCGGCAGCCAGCTTTCGCAGTTTATGGACCAGACTAACCCGTTGGCCGAATTGACCCATAAGCGAACGCTCAGTGCCCTGGGGCCTGGCGGGCTGCGGCGTGAGCGGGCCGGCTTCGATGTGCGTGATGTGCATCACAGCCACTATGGTCGCATCTGTCCTATCGAGACCCCGGAGGGTCCGAACATTGGCCTGATCGGCCGGCTGGCTACCTTTGGTCGCGTCAACGAGTTTGGATTTATCGAGACTCCCTATCGCAAGGTTATCAACCAAATCTCCCATGACGACGTGGATGCCTTGGTCGGTAAGACGCTGCGCGCCCCGATCGCAGACCCGGCCACGGGCGAAGTAATCGCGGAAGCCGATATCGAAATAGACGAAGATTTGGCGATTCGGATCGCGCAGTTGCCACTGGAGGACACAGTCAAGATCAAGCCGGTCGTGACCGATGAGATTGTTTATATGTCGGCCGACGAAGAAGATCGTTTCACGATTGCTCAGGCCAACGCCGAGTTAGATAAGAAGCGGCAATTTGCTCACTCGCGCATCAGTGTACGGCGGCATCAAACCTTCCTGCTCGAAAATGTCGAGCGTATTGACTATATGGATGTGTCACCCAAGCAGATTGTGGGCATCAGTGCGGCGCTCATTCCCTTCCTGGAACACGACGACGCCAACCGGGCACTGATGGGCTCGAATATGCAGCGCCAGGCTGTGCCCCTCATTCGGCCCGAATCGCCACTGGTAAGCACTGGTATGGAATACCAGGCTGCCATTGACTCCGGCCAGGTGGTGATCGCCGAAAAAACAGGCCAAGTCACCAGCGTTACCGGTCGGGCCATCACCCTACGTGACGAGGATGGCAACGAGCATACCTATACGCTGCGCAAATTCAACCGTTCCAACCAGTCTACCTGTATTGACCAGCGTCCAGGTGTCTGGAAAGGCAACTACGTTCAAAAGGGTGATGTACTGGCTGATTCAAGCTCTACCGACCATGGCGAGCTGGCCCTGGGACAAAATGTGCTGTGCGCCTTTTTGAGCTGGGAAGGGGGCAACTACGAAGATGCTATCCTAATCAGTGAAGACCTGGTTCGTCGTGATAAGTTTACCTCCATTCACATCGAGAAGTACGAGATAGAGGCGCGGGATACCAAACTTGGCCCTGAGGAGATCACCCGCGACATTCCCAACGTCGGCGAGGATGCGTTAAAGGACCTGGACGAAGGCGGTGTTGTACGGGTCGGTGCCGAAGTAGGGCCGGGCGATATTTTGGTAGGCAAGATCACGCCCAAAGGCGAGACTGAGTTAACACCTGAAGAGAAATTGTTACGAGCCATTTTTGGCGAAAAAGCACGCGAGGTGAAAGACTCGAGCCTGCGCCTGCCCCACGGTGAAAAGGGAATCGTGGTTGAGGTGAGAGAATTTAGTCGCGATGAACACCGTGACCTGCCGGCAGGTGTAGATAAGATGGTACGTGTCATGGTGGCTCAGCGTCGCAAAATCACCGAAGGTGACAAAATGGCTGGTCGCCATGGGAACAAGGGCGTTATCTCAAGAGTAGTCCCAATTGAGGATATGCCATTTCTAGAAGATGGCACCCCGATTGAGATTATCCTGAACCCGTTAGGGGTGCCGGCTCGTATGAATATCGGCCAGATTCTTGAGACGCACCTGGGGTGGGCTGCGGCACAGTTAGGCTTTCGGGCCGTCACTTCGGTTTTTGACGGCGCCCACGAAGATGAGATTGCAGCCGAGTTGGCGCGAGCCTGGCTGATCAACCGTGCCTGGGATATCATCACCGACCGAGCCTGGGCGTGGGCGAAAGAACAAGGCTACACCGAAGAGGAATTGGAAAGCCAGGATGATGTCCGAACCCTCTATTTGGTGGAGTGGTTGGGGGAACTGGAGTATGACGAGGAGCGCCTTGCCCTTGATTGGGTCTATGCGCGGCGAGCTGTCTTGTGCGAGTGGCTGAGAGAAAGAGGATACGATCCTGATTTTCTGCTGGCTTTTGAGGGAGGCCGTCGCCCCGAGTTGATCGGCATTCCAGCTCGTGAGGCGGTGCGTATTGCCTGTTTGCACGAGTGGCTGTATATGGTCCGTGATCGTTCTAATAGTTTCGCGGAGCGGCGGTATTGGGGGTTACTCGAAAATATAGACTTGGATCATCTGGGTGACGAAGAAGTTGACCAGGTTGCCATCCAGGTTACTCGTAAGAGCGGCATTCCCCTACCAACGACGGGCAAGGCGACGCTGTATGATGGAAAAACGGGGGAGCCCTTCGACCGGCCGGTGACGGTGGGAGTCATTAATATGCTCAAACTGGCTCACTTGGTTGAAGACAAGGTTCACGCGCGCTCGACTGGCCCTTACTCTTTGGTGACTCAGCAACCGCTAGGCGGCAAAGCCCAGTTTGGTGGCCAGCGCTTCGGCGAGATGGAGGTGTGGGCGTTAGAAGCTTACGGCGCTGCCCATACTTTGCAAGAGATGCTCACGGTCAAGAGCGACGACGTGACAGGCCGTGTAAAGACTTACGAAGCCATCGTCAAGGGCGAGCCTATTCAGGAGCCTGGTGTGCCTGAGTCCTTCCGGGTGTTGGTCAAAGAGCTCCAATCGTTGGGGTTGTCGGTGCAGGTTATCTCGGATAGCGAAGAGCGCGTTCAGTTTGGCAAAGAAGATCAAAAAGAGAAGTTGCCAAAGCTGGGTCTGGGTCTGGGACTCAAGATCCCTGGCTCTCCACGCTAAAGCGCTATGGAGATTTGACAGTCTGTTTTACTTATGCTACAATCATATTTTGTGGGTTTTACGCGAGGAGATTGCTCTGTTAACAGAGGCTGCAAAGAGAAGCAGCTTCCGGCCCACAGAATAGGAGACCCAAAGGATTGGTAGGTCTTTGGGTTGGACAATTGAAATGAACGAGGCCATCGTGCACCCATAGGTTCCCTTTGGGGGAATGGTACCGGTGGCCTCGTCCAATGCTTGTTAACAGTAATACCCTCGTCGTTTCACCTTCCTATACATAGAGGATTGGTGTTAGTTACTGGGTTAGCGTTTGGTTGGACTTTTGTCCGTTTTGAGCAGTTTCAATAAGAGATAGTAAAGGAGAGGATCCTTTGCCAACAATCAGTCAACTTGTGCGTAAGGGACGCAAAGCCAAGCGAAGCAAAAGCAAGGCCCCGGCATTGCGCTATACCTTTAATGCGCTCAAGGGGAAGATGACCCCGCGGCCAAAGGGAGCACCTCAAAAACGAGGTGTGTGTACCCAGGTACGTACGATGACTCCGAAAAAGCCGAACTCAGCCTTGCGCAAGATCGCGCGTGTGCGCTTGACCAATGGTATTGAAGTGACGGCTTACATTCCGGGGGAGGGGCATAATCTGCAAGAGCACTCAGTGGTATTGGTGCGTGGTGGCCGTGTGAAAGACCTGCCTGGCGTTCGTTACCACGTTGTGCGGGGTGCCCTCGATAGTACGGGGGTGGATAATCGCAAGCGAGGTCGCTCCAAGTACGGGGCCAAGCGTCCTAGGAGCTAAGACGCCAAGCTACTAAGAGGTGAAGAAATATGCCAAGACGGAATCGTCCGCCCCGGCGCGTCATTGAACCGGATGTGAAATACAATAGTGAGTTAGTTGCCCGGTTTGCCAACAAACTGATGCGGGACGGCAAAAAGAGCAAGGCCTTTCGGATCGTGTATAAAGCTTTCGACATTGTCGAAGAGCGTGCGAAGAAGCCACCTCTTGAGGTTTTTGAGCAGGCGGTGAAAAATGCAACGCCCTTGCTCGAAGTTCGCCCGCGTCGTGTGGGTGGTGCTACCTATCAGATTCCAATGGAAGTCCGCCCTGAGCGACGCTTGAGTCTGGCAATTCGTTGGCTGATGCAAAGTACCCGTCAGCGCCCCGGTAAATCTATGGCAGAGAAGCTTGCCAGTGAGTTGATGGACGCGGCGGCTGGCCAGGGCGCGAGCATCAAGAAAAGAGACGACACCCACCGCATGGCCGAAGCCAACCGTGCTTTCGCCCACTATCGTTGGTAGGTAGTGAGGGTATGCCGTTGGAATCTGGTATCGCCTCGTCAAACTAAACAACCTCGAATTCAATCTCGTTTAGTTAATCGGGCAAAGTCCAAAGTGCGCCGGTTGATTGGCGTAGCTTTGGGCTTTGAGTATCTATGAGCGGAAATCGAATCGTATAGAAGTTATCTGATGTCCAATAAGATCCCGCTAGAGCGGGTAAGGAATATCGGCATCATTGCCCATATTGATGCCGGCAAAACAACTACAACTGAACGTATTCTTTTTTATACTCAAAGGATCCATCGTATGGGTGAGGTCCATGACGGCGCTGCCACCATGGACTGGATGGAGCAAGAGCGAGAACGAGGTATTACGATCACCGCTGCTGCCACGACTTGCTTCTGGCGTGATCATCAGATCAACATCATTGACACGCCGGGGCACATTGACTTCACAGCCGAAGTGCAGCGCTCCTTGCGAGTACTCGACGGAGGGGTAGTGGTCTTCGACGCCGTGGCCGGCGTTGAACCCCAGTCGGAGACGGTGTGGCGCCAGGCCGATCGCTTTAACGTGCCTCGCATCTGTTTTGTTAACAAGATGGACCGAATAGGTGCCGATTTTGGGCGCACCATCCAGATGATTGTAGATCGTTTGGGGGCGCAGCCGGTAGCTGTGCAAATGCCTATTGGCGCCGAAGATTCTTTCGTCGGTATTATTGATCTTATTGAGATGGATGCCATAACCTACGTTGACGACTTGGGCACTAAGTCGGAGGAAACTGAGATACCCGAGGTCTACCGCGAAGAGGCAGAACGGCTACGCCGGGAGTTAGTAGAGCGGGTGGCCGAGACCGACGAGGTGCTGACCGAGAAATTCATCCTGGAAAAAGAAATCACCCGGGACGAATTACAGGCTGCCTTGCGACGGGCGACCATCCGGGGTGAATTGGTGCCGGTGCTGTGTGGCTCGGCGCTCAGAAATAAGGGTGTCCAGCGGGTGCTTGATGCGGTGGTGAACTATCTCCCCTCACCCATAGACGTGCCTCCCATTGTAGGACACGACCCTAAAACAGGTGAGCCGGTTGAGTGTCCCTCGGACCCCAAAGCACCTTTTGCTGCCTTGGCCTTTAAAATCGTCACCGATCCTTACGTAGGCCGTCTGGCTTATGTTCGAGTTTATTCTGGCACGGTGAAAGCCGGTGCCAATACTTACAATGCTACCAAAGGGAAAAAGGAGCGCGTAGGGCGATTGCTGCAGATGCACGCCAATCAGCGCCAAGAGATAGACTCCCTCTCGGCCGGGGACATTGGAGCAGTGCTGGGTTTTAAGGAAACTTTCACCGGAGATACCCTGGCCGATCCCAGCCGCCAAGTCGTGCTCGAGTCGATCAAGTTTCCAGAGCCAGTCATATCGGTTGCTATTGAGCCCAAAACCAAGGCCGACCAAGACAAGATGGCCGAGGCGCTGAAAAAGCTGGCTGAGGAAGATCCTACCTTCCAGGTCCGGGTTGATGAAGGCACGGGGCAAACACTTATTTCTGGTATGGGGGAGCTACACCTGGAGGTGTTGGTCGACCGGATGTTGCGAGAGTTTCGCGTGATGGCCAAAGTGGGACGTCCCCAGGTAGCTTATCGTGAAACGATCACTCGCGCGGCGCGCGCTCAGGGACGTTATGTGCGCCAGACAGGCGGGCGGGGTCAATATGGTGATGTGTTGCTGGAAGTTGAACCCTTGCCCAAAGGGGCCGGCTTTGACTTTGAAAGCAAAATTGTAGGGGGTGCGATCCCTAAAGAATACATCCCGGCTGTGAAACAGGGAGTACGAGGTGCCATTGAAAGCGGTGTGTTGGCCGGCTATCCAATGGTGGATTTCAAAGCAACGCTGGTTGATGGCTCTTACCATGAAGTCGACTCTTCGGACTTGGCATTTAAAATCGCTGGCTCGATGGCGCTGAAAGAAGCGGTTCAAAAGGCTGGGCCTGTTTTGCTGGAGCCGGTGATGAAGATAGAGGTTATCGTTCCTGAGGGGTTTACCGGGGATGTTGTTGGCAATTTGTCGTCCCGGCGTGGTAACATTGAGGGGATGGAACCCCGGGGCGTTGGTATGCAGGCTATTCGGGCTTATGTTCCTCTGGCTGAGATGTTTGGCTATGCTACCGATGTGCGTTCTATGACTCAGGGCCGAGGAACTTTTACCATGGAGTTTGACCATTACGACCAGGTGCCCGAGGCCCTGGCCAAGCAGATTCTGTCGGGTTGGCGTAGGTAAAACGTAACCAAATCGTAGGTTTAAATTTGCCACACGACCCTTTTTGCGTATAATAGGCACGTTTGCCTACTTACAGGCTCCTTTTCCCCGAAAGGGACCAATGGATCGGGAATAAGGTTGTTATCTTTGTAATACGAAGGAGAAACACCAATGGCGAAGGAGAAATTTGTACGAGACAAACCGCACGTGAACGTGGGGACG